>SFHU01000008.1 GCA_004555535.1 Clostridiales bacterium | reverse complement strand
TGTCGCACAGCAGCAGATCCGGCTGCGGCACGCTTGCCAGCACCAGCATCAGCATGTCGACGTTGGCGACGCTCGGCCGCTCCATGACGCTGCGCCGGGGCAGGATCTCCTCCAGCCAGCCGTTTTCCTCGCCCTGCCCGGGCGTGAAGCGTACGGCATCGCCGACCATCGGCGTCATGTGCTGATGGCGCAGCTTCTTCTGCGCGCGCAGCGTATATTCCTGTCCGTCCTCGTCGCAGAGCACCGTGTAAAAGCTGCCGATACCCCGCATGATCTTTCCTGTCATCCATTCACCTGCCGGGGCTTTGCCCCATTTTCCTGCCCGTGCTCCTCACTGCAGCACGGCCGTCGCCTCGCTTCTGAAGCTGCCGTCCAGATACAGCCGCCACGTCATCACGCCGCTCTGCTCGCTTCTCAGCGTCACATCGATCTTCGTCTCGCCCGGGTCGGTCAGGGTCGCGGCATACATATCGCTTTCCTTCCCGTCCTCGCCCACCAGGGTGACGCGCACGCCGACGCCCTCCGCGGGCACGGCGACGGTCACAGTCACGTTGGCGCTGTACTTGCGCTTGTCGTACAACCCGACGGTCATCTCGATCTCGCTGCCGGGGAGCACCTGCGAAAACTGCTCGAGCGACTGCGAGAGGACGATGCCGTCCTGACGCGCGCTGTCCACGTTCTCATAGGTGATGAAGCCCCGCACCAGCCCGACGGATTCGATGCGCGAGAGCGCCTCCTCCTCGCGCTGGCCCACGAGCTCCGGCACGATCACGCGTCCGCCGGAGACCGTCAGGGAGACGCTGCTGCCCAGCTGCGCGCTGACGCCCGCCTCGGGGCTCTGCGCGATGACCGTACCGCGCATCATCTCGCTGGGCACCGTCGTTACCTCGCCGGCGGCAAAGCCCTGCGCCGCGAGCGCGTCAAGCGCCTCCTCGGTCGTCATGGAGGTCAGCCGCGGCACGGATACCAGGCCGCTGCCCTTGGAAACCGTGACGATCACCGCGCTGCCCCGCTTGCACTCCTGGTCGGCCTGAGGGCTCTGCGAGCAGACATAGCCCTCGGGCGTCGCGCTGTAGGCATAGAGCAGATCCGGCTCAAAGCCCAGCCCCTCGACCATTCTGATTGCCGTCGCCTCGTCCAACCCCGCCAGATCGGGCACCCTCGTATAGACAAACAGGGACAAGTACAGCCGAAAGCCCGCCACGGTGATGAGCAGCGCCAGCACCAGCAGCAGGCAGAGCGTGATGACGCGCGCCGCCGCGCGGTGCTCCCGCTTCTTTTTGCGGATCTGCTGCACGGGGTTGCGGCGCGTCTCCTCGCCCGGGTGATGCCGCTGCTCCATGAACGCGCCGTCCGGATGGCGCAGGGCCCGTCTCAGATCGCGGATCATCGCGTCGGCGTTCTGGTAGCGCGCCTGAGGCTGCTTCTCCAGCGCCTTTTTGACGATCAGCTCGACCGCGCGGCAGACCTCCGCCTCCTCCTCGATCGGTTTGGGGGTCTCCATCAGATGCATCATCGCGACGGAGACCGCCGTCTCGCCCTCAAAGGGCACATGCCCGCAGAGCATCTCATAGAGGATCACGCCGACGGAATACAGGTCGGACGCCGCCGTCGCCTTCATGCCCTTGGCCTGCTCGGGCGAAAAATAATGCACAGAGCCCATGACGTTGCCGTCCGAGGTCAGCGTCTTCGTATCCGCCATGCCGGCGATGCCGAAGTCGCCCACCTTGAGCTGGCCGCTGCGGGTCACCAGCACGTTCTGCGGCTTGACGTCTCTGTGGACGATGCCCCGCTGGTGGGCATGCGAGAGCGCAGCCAGAAGCTGCAGCGTGAAGCGCACCGCCTGCTCCTGCCCAAGCCTTCCGGAATCCGTGATGATCTCCTTGAGCGTCTGGCCGTCCACGTATTCAAGCGCGATGTAGGACACGCCGCCCACCCGTCCCGAATCGATCATGTTGACCACGTTGGGGTGGTTCAGCTTGCGGCAGACCTCCGCCTCGCGCCTAAAGCGCTCCAGATATTCCGGATCGTTCTCGTATTCCTCGCGCAGCACCTTGAGCGCCACCGTCTGATGGCTCTTGAGGTCAAACGCGCGATAGACAATCGCCATGCCGCCCCGGCCGATCACGTCCTCGACGCGGAACCGGCGGCTGACGATTTTGCCGATCAGTCTCGATTCCACGTCGAATCCTCCTCGTCAAGGTAGAGAATCAGCGTCACATTGTCGCTGCCGCCCGCCTCAAGCGCGAGCCCCAGCAGCCTGTCCGCAGCCTCTTCAAGCGGCAGGCTCAATAGCGTCCTTTCGATTTCGTCATCCGGAACCATGCCCGTCAGGCCGTCCGTGCACAGCAGCCAGAGATCGCCCGGCCTGTTGTCCGCCGCCAGCAGATCGGGGGTATTGTCCCCCTGGGTGCCCAGCGCGCGCGTGATGATGTTGCGGCGGGGATGGCGGCGCGCCTCCTCGGCGGTGATCAGCCCGGCGCGCACCAGCTCCGCGACCAGGGAGTGATCCTGCGTGATCTGCTCCAGACTCCCGTCGCGGAGGCGGTAGATGCGGCTGTCGCCCACGTGCGCGATGTACATGAACCGGCCCGCGCGCCACATGAGGGAGAGCGTCGTGCCCATGCCGGCGCATTCCCTGTGCGTCCCTGCATGGGCGAGGATGGCGCTGTGCGCCCGCTGCACGGCGCTGCGCATCGCCCCGATGCCCGGCCTAGCATCGCTGCCGGCCAGCTCGCGCACGGCGTCCATCGCCATGCTGCTGGCGACCTCTCCCGCCAGATGGCCGCCCATGCCGTCGGCCACGGCAAAAACGCCGCGCGATTCATCCATCCACGCCGCGTCCTCGTTCTGTCTGCGCACACGTCCAATGTCCGTTCTCAGCGTCGCCGCCACGATCTGCTCCTCCCCGCCGGGCGAAGGTCCGCCCGCGTTTTCCGCTTTATGCTCCGCGTCCGCGCCTTATGGCGTCTGCGCGCTCTCCTTCTGTCCCAGGTACCTGCGGCGAAGCTGCCCGCAGGCGCCCTCGATGTCGTCGCCCATCTCGCGCCTTCTGGTGACCGAGATGTTCCTCTGCTCCAGCGCGCGCTTGAAAATCTCAACCTCGCGCTCGCTGACGCCCTGCAGCCCGCGCTCCGGCACGCTGTTGAGCGGGATCAGGTTGACATGGCACTGCATGCCCCGAAGCCGCCCGGCCAGCTCCGCCGCATGCTCGGGCGAGGCGTTGACGCCGTGCACCAGCGCGTATTCAAAGATCACGCGCCTGCCGGTCTTTTCGATATAGTGCCGGCAGGCCGCAAGCACCTCGTCCATAGCGTAACGCCTGGCGATGGGCATCAGCTGCCGGCGCACCTCGTCGTTGGGCGCGTGCAGCGACAGCGAGAGCGTGACCGGCAGTCCCTCGTCGGCAAACCGGAGCATCTGCGGCACCAGGCCGCAGGTGGAGAGCGAGACGCTGCGCATGCCGATGCACAGCCCGCCCTCCGTGTGCAGGATGTTCAGGAATTGAACGACGTTGTCATAATTGTCAAACGGCTCGCCGCTGCCCATGAGCACGATGTTGCCCACGCGCGCCGGCTCCTTCCCGTCCCCGCTCTGCGCCGCCAGCACAGCGTTGGCGCAGATGATCTGCCCGAGCATCTCGCCGGGCGTCAGGCTGCGCGCGCAGCCGTCGAGCGTCGAGGCGCAGAACAGGCAGCCCATCCGGCAGCCCACCTGTGTGGACAGACAGAGCGTGTTGCCGTATTTGTAGCGCATCAGCACACCCTCAATGACGTGCCCGTCCGGCAGCGCATAGAGCAGCTTGACCGTGCCGTCAAGGCTGGAGGTGATCGTCTCCAGCACGCGCACGGGATTGTCAATGCATGTTTCCTTCAGCGTCTCCCGCAGTGCCCTGGGCAGGTTCGTCATGCCGTCAAACGGCACGCCCTGATGCAGCCAAGAAAAAAGCTGTTTGGCCCGGAAGGCCGGCTGCCCAAGCGTCCCGAGAAACGCGCCCAGCTCCTGGGGCGTCATCGAGAGCAGCTGTGTTCTGTCCCCGCGGACTTCCATGTTTTCCTCCATCCCGACCTCCGTCATGCCCTCACGCGGCGCATCCGGCAGACAAAGAAGCCGTCGGTGCCGTCCCTGTGCGCAAGCATCTGCAGGCCATAGTCTCCCTCCTGCGCGGCAAGCGCCGGCGGCAGGTCGCCCGTCATCGGCACAATCTCGTATTCGGGATGGCGCGCGAGGAACGCCTTCACCTGCTCCGCGTTCTCGCAGGGCAGGATCGAGCAGGTCGAATAGACCAGCGTGCCGCCGACCCTGACCATCGGGGCGACCGCGTCGAGGATGTCCCGCTGCACGGCCATGAGGCGGCTGACGCCCTCCCCGCTCACGCGGTACTTGACATCCGGCTTTTCGAGCATCACGCCCGTGCCGGAGCAGGGCGCGTCCACCAGCGCCGCGTCGATGGTCATCGCCATATCCGGCCGCCCGACACTCGCATCCTTGACCGCCGGGCGCACGTTTTCGAGCTTGAGGCGGTTCGCCGTGCCGCGAATGAGCTCCACGCGGTGGGCATGCGTGTCCCACGCGTAGACGCGGCCCGTGTCGTTCATCATCTCGCTGAGCACGGCCGTCTTGCCGCCCGGCGCCGCGCAGGCATCGAGCACGGTCTGGCCCGGCCTGGCGCCGACCATGCGCGCCGCAAGCACGGAGCTCTCGCCCTGAATCGTGAACAGGCCGTTCTGGAAGGCGCGCATGCGCGTCAGATCGCCGGCATGATGCACCCTATAGGTGCCCGGCAGGATGCCCGGGGAAAACTCCAGTTCATCATCCGCAAAGAGGCTGCGCAGGCGCGCATCGTCGCAGCGCAGATAGTTGACGCGCACGGTCACGTCCCTCTCCTTCGGGCGGTAACGCAGGATCTCCAGCGCGCCGTGCTCGCCGTAGGCGTCGATGAGCAGGCGCACCAGATCCGCCGGCGCGCTGAACATGACGGACAGGTACTTCACAGGGTCCTCCTGCGGCTTGGGCCAGACGACGCTGTCCTTCCCGCGGATCATGCTGCGCAGCACAGCGTTCACCAGCCCCGTCAGCGGCTCAAGGCCCATCGCGCGCGTCAGGCTGACGGACTCGTCCACCGCCGCCATGTCCGGCACGCGGTCGAGATAGAAGAGCTGATACGCACCCATGCGCAGAATCTCGCGCACGGTCGGATCCAGCTCCTTTTCGCCGTTGAGGAACTGGTCGATGCGCCAGTCGAGCGTCAGCCGGTTTTCCAGCGTGCCGTAGACCAGCTGTGTGACAAACGCCCTGTCCCTGTGATACAAGCCCGCCGCGGCCAGCCGCTTGTCAAGCGCCAGCGAAGCGTAGGCGTCGCTGCGGCTCACGTCCAGCAGCGTCTCCAGCGCCACGCGGCGCGGCGCGAGATTGAGCGGCTTTTTTCCGGCAGGTCTGTCCCCATGCGGCTTGAAGTCGCGCCTCTCACCCGGAGCGGGCCTGTCCCCGCGCGGCTTGAAGTCGCGCCTCTCACCCGGAGCGGGCCTGTCCCCGCGCGGCTTGAAGTCGCGCCTTCCGCCCGGAGCGGGCCTGTCCCCGCGCGGCTTGAAGTCGCGCCTCTCACCCGGAGCGGTCCTGTCCCCGCGCGGCTTGAAATCTCGATTCTCCCCGGGCCTTCTGTCCATATTTCTTCCGGCGCCGCGGAACCCGCCGTCGCGCCCTCTGTTGTCCGCCATGCTTTATTTCCTTCCCAGGCAAATGCCCGTCTCCAGGGTGTGCCCGCGCAGATAGTCGCGCGCATTCATGCGCTTTGCGCCGGGCATCTGAATCTGCACCAGTTCGAGATCGCCGTCCCCGCAGGCGACGACCAGGCCGCCGCGGCTGTCTGCCGAGATGATCCGGCCCGGCTCACCGGACGGCACGTCCGACGCGCGGCGAACCTCCATGATTTTCATGGCTTGCCCGTCGTCCAGGGTCGTAAACGCGCCCGGCCACGGCGTTGCGCCGCGCACGAGGCAGTCGATCTCCCGCGCGGTGCGCGAAAAGTCGACGCGGCCGGTCTCCTTGTCGAGCTTGGGCTCGTAGGTCGCCTCGTCCGGATTTTGCGGCGTGCGCACGAGCGTGCCCGCCTCAAGCGCGCGCAGCGTCTCAATGAGCACTTCGGCCCCCATCTGCGCCAGCCGGTCGCTCAGCTCCCCGGCCGTCTCCCGCTCGCCGATGGGCGTCTCGCGGCGAAGGAGCATATCGCCCGTGTCCATCCCCCTGTCGGTGAACATCGTCGTCACGCCCGTGACCGTCTCGCCCAGCATGACGGCCCAGTTGATCGGCGCGCTGCCGCGGTGGCGCGGGAGCAGCGAGGAATGGACGTTGACGGTGCCCATCGGCGGGATGTCCAGGATCTCCTGGGAGAGGAGCTGGCCAAACGCCGCCGTCACGCAGAGATCGGGCGCCAGCGCGCGAAGCTGCGCCACGCCCTCCTCCCGCTTGATGCGCTCCGGCTGAAAGACCGGAATGCCGCGCCGCAGCGCCTCCTCCTTCACGGGGCAGGCGGCCAGCTTGTGCCCGCGCCCCTTGGGCCTGTCCGGCTGGCAGAACACGCCGACGACCTCATAGCCGCTCTCACAGAGCGCCCGAAGCGACGGCACGGCGAAATCCGGCGTGCCCATAAAGACAATTCTCACTGCTCGTCCTCCGCCGCGTCGATGTCCTCGTCCTCGAAGATCTCGCGGGACATGATGTCCACATACATCTTTCCGTCGAGGTGGTCGGTTTCATGCATGATGCAGCGCGCGAGCAGCTCCTCGCCCTCGATCTCGTACCACTCGCCGTTGCGGTCCTGAAAGCGCGCGCGCACCTTCATCGGCCGCTTGACCATGCCGCGGCGGCCCGGCACGGAGAGGCAGCCCTCCGGACCGTCCTGCTCACCCTCGGTCTCCAGGATTTCCGGATTCACCATCTCGATGAGGCCGTCGCCGCAGTCCATCACGACCACGCGGCGCAGCACGGCCACCTGCGGCGCGGCGAGGCCGCAGCCGTTGGCGTGATACATCGTCTCGGCCATATCGTCGAGCAGCCTGTGCAGCTTCTCGTCGAATTTATCCACGGGGCGGCTCTTCTTGCGAAGCAGCTCGTCCTCAATACACACGATTTTGCGAAGCGCCATGGTTTTCTCTCCTTTTCATCAGGCACATGTTCCCATAATCCGCTCTATTATAAAGCATTTGCCCTCAAAATGGAAGAGGGAAAAACGGCGCCGGGCACGCAAGAGGGGCGCATCCCCGTGAGGATGCGCCCCGAATTTCTCTCTTTGTTATGGATATATTACCACAAATCCGTCCAAAAGTCAAGTCTTTACCTGCGGGTTCTCCGGGTGTATGTATACTGAGGAGGTGATGATTCCATGGTACGTCTCTTACTTCCCCCGGACAATCTTCCGCTCACGCAGACGCAGCGCGCCATGCTCGCGCAGCGGGAGCGCGAAGCCCTTTCGCGCTGCGGCAGGATGGACTTTTCCGGCGGCATCCTGCCCCGGCTGTGCGAGGCGTTTGCCGATTCGCCCTGCATTCAATCGGCTGAGCTCGCCCAAACCCTCGCCGGGCTGACCGAGCTGTTTTATGCCTTCAAGAATCTCACACACGACGCGCTGAGCGACGAGGAGCTCCTTGGCGCGATGGTCCGCCTCTTTGACGGCCCGGCGCAGGGCTCGCTGACCGCGCTCTCCGACGTGTCGGAGCGCACGCTTGAGCGCGCCGTGCGGGATCCCGCATACAGGGGCGGCCTTTCGGACGACGACGCCCTGCCTGACGGCATGGAAACGGAGGAAGACGATGCCCTTTTCTGAACTCATGCTCTATGGCGATCCCGTCCGCGACGGCCTGAGCGAGGCCGAAAGCCTCCGCCTCTCCGGGGTGCTCGAGGAGCTCTTCTGTGCGCAGGCGCGCGCCTACACGCTGGGCGACAGCGGCAGTCTGCCCGCCTGCACGGCGACGGAGTTGATGGCCTCCCTGCTCTACACGCTGGGCGTCAATCCCACGCAGCCGCAGAGCCTGCGTCCGCTTCTGCGGGCGGACTGCGCCGCGATGCTCAGGGAGCGCCGCGACGAACTCCTGCAAAAAAAGGAGCAAGCCCGGGCGATGACCACGCAGCTCTGCCTGACCGCGCCGCCGCTTGGCTGTATCGCCCTGCGCGACACGCTTCAGGGCATCCTGCGCGGCCTTGAGGGCTACGACGTGCGCTTCTTCGCCCACCGTATTCCCGCCGACATCGACTATCAGCTGCTTGTGCCTGTGCCGGAATCGCTGCAGGGCATCGACTATGTGCTCGAATACCTCGCACGGCTGCAAACGGAGCTCCGCTTCCTCGGCTGCTTTCCGCTGCACCGGGTGCTGGCGCTGCTGGACGGCATGAGCAGCGGCTGGCGCGAGCTGCTGTGCAACCTCTGCGCGCCCATCGCCGCAAACGCCCTCGGGCTTCTTCTCCTTGAAGGCGAGCCGCGCAGGCTCCATCTCTCCGGCGCGCAGCGCGATGCGCTCCTTTCGCTGCTTTCGCCCATGACCGACGGGGAAATAGAGCGCAGACTCCTGGACTGTTCGCACAGACTATCGGTCTGTCTTGGCCTTGTGGACGAGCGGTCGGTTTCTCTTCTGGCTGCGCATGCGCGCGATTTTTCGCCGGGGCTGACCTGCGCCGTGCGCAAGGGCGACCTGTCGCACGTCTTCTTCTCCTTCGGCCTGCCGCGCGAATGCCGGCGCTCACATCATGCTTGAGGGATTGACCTGGCAGATGCAGGAGACGTTTTCCAGCGGGGCCTGCGCGATTTCGCTCATCTTCCCCACGGCCTCCTGACAGATCGGAAGGTCGACGATCTTCAGCGTGACCTCCCAGCGGGCCTTTCCCTTGATTTTGCGGATCGGGCAGGCCATCACGCGCAGCGCGGCGATGTATTTGCGCAAATAGGCACGCCGCTCGAAGAAGGCCTCCATCTGGCGCATCGCCGAATGCGCCTCCCGCTGCGCGTCCTCCTCCCTGTCCGCCTCGTAGAGCAGCCGGGCGATGAGCGTATACGGCGGATAGAGTGCGCGCTTTCTGCGGCGCATCTCCTCCTCGTAAAAGGCCCGGTAGTCCTGCCGGCTGGCGGCCTCGACGGCGTAGTGCTCCGGGTCATACGTCTGCAGATAGACCTCGCCCGGGCTGTCCGCCCGCCCGGCGCGCCCGGCCACCTGCGTCAGCAGCTGGAACGTCCGCTCGGCGGAGCGGTAGTCCGGCAGCTTGAGCATGGCATCCGCCGCGATGATGCCGACCATCGTCACATCCGGAAAGTCAAGCCCCTTGGCGATCATCTGCGTGCCCACGAGGACGCGTGCCTCCCCGCGCCTGAAGGCGGAGAGCAGTCTCTCGTGCGCGTCCTTCGTTCGCGTGGTGTCGTTGTCCATGCGCAGGACGGGCACATCCGGGAAATGCCGGCGGACCTCCTCTTCCACGCGCTGCGTGCCCACGCCGAAATACTTGATGTACGGGCTGGCGCACTCCGGGCAGACCGATGGGACAGGCGCCTCCTGCCCGCAGTAGTGACAGCGCAGCACACGCTCGCTGCTGTGGTAGGTCATCGACACGTCGCACTGCGGGCAGGTGACGACGTAGCCGCAGCTGCGGCAGGAAACAAAGGTCGAGTATCCGCGCCGGTTGACAAACAGGATCGCCTGCTTGCCCGCGTCCAGGCAGCTCTTGAGGCCGCCCAGCAGCGCGCCGGAGAAGACGGAGCGATTGCCCGCCTTGAGCTCCTCGCGCATGTCGACGATGTGCACCTGGGGCATCGGGCGGTTGTTGACCCGGCGCAGCATCTCCAGCAGCGTGAGGTCGCCCCTTCCCGCCATCGCAAAGGAGCGCATGCTCGGCGTCGCGCTGGCCAGCAGCAGCACGGCCCCCTCCCGCTCGCAGCGCAGGCGGGCCAGCTCGCGCGCGTCGTAGCGGGGCGTGTTGTCGGCGATGTAGCTCTGCTCGTGCTCCTCGTCGACGATGATCAATCCGATGTTTTCAAGCGGCGCGAAGATCGCTGAGCGCGCGCCGATCACCACCCGCACGTCCCCGCAGCGGATCCTGCGCCACTCGTCGTAGCGCTCGCCCGGCGACAGGCGCGAATGCAGCACGGCCGCGTCCTCGCCAAAGCGGGAGCGGAACCACATGACCATTTGCGGCGTCAGCGCGATCTCGGGGACGAGCACGATCGCCGTCTTGCCCAACTGCGCTGCACGGCGCACGGCGCGGATGAAGACCTCCGTCTTGCCGCTGCCCGTGACGCCGTAGAGCAGAAACGCGCCCCTGCCCGCCTCGACCGCCGGCAGCAGCTGCCCGAGCACCTCCTGCTGCTGCGCGGTGAGCTGAGGATCGTTGTCCGCGAGCTTCTCCATCGCGCCATAGGGGCTTCGCATTGCCTCCCGCTGCTCCAGGCGGACAAAGCCCATCCTGCACAGTGCCGTGAGCATCGGCCGGCATTCGCCCAGCTGGCGTCGCAGCTGCTCCACGGGCAGCTCCCCATCCTCGGCCGCCATCAGCGCGCGCAGCACCTGCGCGCGTTTGGGCGCGCGGCTCTGGCTGGCGGCAATCTGCTCCCGCACGGCGGGATCGACCGTCAACACGGCGTATTCGCGCTTCTTCGCGCTGATCCGTTCGCCGCGCATCTGGGCCGGGAACATGAGCCGCAGCGCCTGCGCCAGTGTGCAGAAGGAGGAGGCCTTGATCTGCTGCGCCAGCTCCAGCAGCCCCGGCAGCACAGCGGGATAATCCTCCAGCGTGTCCGTCACATCCCGCACGCGCGAGGCCGGCAGGTCGCAGGTGTCGACCATCTCCACGACGATGCCCTCGAGGCGCTGCATCCGCCCGAAGGGCACATGCACGCGCATGCCCGGCTCCAGCGCCATGCCCTTTGGCACGCGATAGGTGAATACGCGGTCGACATCTTCGCTGGCGATATCGACGATGACCTGACAAAACGACACGACTGCTTTCCTCCTGCCCGGTTGATGCCCTCTATTATATCGTGACGGGGGCCGCGTTGCAAGCTTGCAAAACCGCCGCGGCTGTGATACGCTTTCCTCTGTAAATCCTTCGCAAGGCTCCAGCCTCGGCTGCAAAGCAACGGGATTGACAACACTTCGCCGGTGATGCAGCCGGCAACATGCCGGTTTAGGCCCGAAGGAGGGAAGGCCCATGTCCGTCAGCCGCCTATTTGCAATGCTCTACATCCTGCTTGAGCGCGACCGCGTGACCGCCACTGAGCTCGCGCAGCGCCTGGAGGTCTCCGTGCGCACGGTGTACAGGGATGCGCAGGCGCTCTGTGAGGCGGGCATTCCGCTCTACGCCGAGCGGGGCCGCGAGGGCGGCCTCTGTCTGCTGCCGACGTGCAAGCTGAGCAAGGCCTATCTGACCGGGGAGGAGCGACGCAGCGTCCTTTCCTCGCTGCGCGCGCTTGAGCAGACCGGCGCGGACGACGGACAGGCCCTTCGCCGCCTGAGCGCCTTCTGGGGCAGCGACACGCCCGACTGGGTGCAGATCGACCTTTCCGACTGGAGCGGCCATCAGGGACCGCTGCTCGCAACGCTCAAGGAGGCCATCCTCAAGCGTCAGCGTCTTTCCTTTGCCTATTACGGCGAATCCGGCCAACCGACGCAGCGCGAGGTCTGCCCCCTCCGCCTCTGCTTCAAGGGGCGCGCGTGGTATCTGAGCGCCTTCTGCCTCACGCGAAGCGCGATGCGCCTGTTCAAGCTCTCGCGCATCCGGCAGGCGCAGATCGTCCCGGGCGGCTTCCCCGCGGAGGCCTTTGAGGCCGATGGGCAGAGCGATCCCCTCCCCGGGGAAGAGGCCGCGCCCGCTGCTCTGCCCGTCGTGCTGCGCCTGGATGCCTGCATGGCCTACCGCGCCTACGACGACTTTTCGGATCAGGAGCTGACGCGGCTTGAAGACGGCAGCTTCCTCGTGCGGGCCTCCTATCCGCCAGGAGCGTGGATCGCCTCGATGATCCTCTCCTATGGCGGGCACGCGGAGGTGCTCGAGCCGCCGGCGCTGCGCAGCGAAATCGCTCAAACGCTTAAAAAAATGTGTGCCCGCTATCAAAGCTGACACACTGTTGTCAGGTTTTCCATGCGATCATAGGCGTATCCCAAATTCAAAGGAGGATGTTCCCATGACCAACGAAGACCTGATGAAATATCCCATCTGCCAGAGCTGCGGCATGCCGCTTCAAACGCCCGATCAGCTTGGCAAAAACGCGGACGGCACGCAAAACGGGGATTACTGCATCTATTGCTGCCCCGACGGCCCCGAGCACATGCAGGGCACGCTGGAGGAGATGATCGACTTCTGCGCGCCCATCGAGGTGCGCATCGGCGTCTGCCCCGACGAGCAGAGCGCCAAGGAGATGCTTCGCGCCTATCTGCCCACGCTCAAGCGCTGGAAAAAGGACGGCGTCAGCGACTGAGCGTCCCGATCCACAGGCGGACGCAGGCCTCGACCTCGTCCGCGCTGACGCGGGAAAGGTCCGTCGCATCGACCATCACGCATGCGCCGCGCACGGGCAGCCTGTCCATGCCCCGCGCATGGAACGTCCGCGTAAATTCCTCTAGCGGCATCGCGTATGCGGGACGGGCCTCCTCTCCCGGCCTCTGCGGGTAATGGTCGTTGACGACGTGGCCCCGGTGCCGCTGGGGGCTTTCGTTGCGCGCGGCAAAGCGCCGGTGCAGCGCCGCCCAGTCCCCGGTCATCATGACCGTCAGCGCCGGGCAGCGCCTGCGGGAGAGCCAATCGCGCAGTTCACCATTGGTGGCCGTCTCAAAGTTGTTTTCGAGAATCACACTCTGGCCGTGGGCGATGCATTCGTCCGCGGCCTTGATCATGATGCGGAAGGCCGCCTCGCCCAGGCGCACCTTCTGCGCGCGGGAGTCAAAGCCGACCGTGTCGTAGAGCGTCTCCTTGATCGCGTCCTTGGACAGCAGCGGCAGGTTCAGCCGGCGGGAAAGCTCCGCGGCCATCGTGCTCTTGCCCGAGGCCGGCACACCGGCCACCAGAATGCAGTACAATTCGCTCCCCCTTCCGCGTTCACGGTTCGCGCCCGGTCATCGCCCTGCGTGCAGCCTCTCCATCGCATGCGTCCGCGCCGCCTTGACCGCCGTGGGCAGCGGCAGCGCGGCCAGCTCCTGCGCCGTCACCCACCGTCCGCCGGGCACGTCTGCGCATGCCCGCGCCTCGAAGGCAAAGATGTCCATCTCCCAGATGATGTGGGTGAACACATGCCGCGCGTGACCGAGCGGGCCGTCGTAGGCCGCCTCCACGCCCAGCCGCTCCAGATGCGCGCAGAGCGCAGCCGGGTCGCGCTCCTCCGGCACATCGGGAAAGACGTAGAGCCCGCCGAGCAGCTTTTCCTGCCGCCGGACAATCAGCACCCGGCCCCCGGCAAACACGAGCAGCACAGCGCGGTTTTCGACGCGCTGTGCTTTCTTTTTGGGCTTATGCGGCAGCTCCTGCGCGATGCCGCCCAAATAGCCCCGGCAGCCGTCCCGCACCGGGCAGAGCAGGCATTTCGGGCTGCGCGGCGTGCACATCGTCGCGCCCATCTCCATCATCGCGTTGGCAAACGCGCCCGGCCTGTCCGCCGGGACGAGCGCCTGCGCGCGCGCCGCGATCCTCCGGCGCACGGCCGGCGTGCCAACCTCCTCCGTCACCGCGTCGTAGCGGCAGAGCACGCGCTCCACGTTGCCGTCGACAGCCGCCGCGGGAATGCCGAAGGCGATCGAGGCAATCGCGCCCGCCGTGTAATCCCCGATGCCGGGGAGCGCACGCAGCGCCGCAAGATCCGCCGGCAGCTCGCCGCCATAGCGCTCCACGACGACCTGAGCCGCCTTTTGGAGGCTCCGGGCCCGGCTGTAATAGCCCAGGCCCTCCCAGCTCTTGAGCAGCTCCTCCTGCGGCGCTCCAGCCAGCGCACGGACGTCGGGATAGCGGGCCAGAAAACGCTCATAATAGGAAACAACGGTTTCCGCGCGCGTCTGCTGCAGCATGATCTCCGAAATCCAGATCCTGTAGGGATCCCTCGTCCTGCGCCAGGGCAGGTCCCTGTGCCCGCCGTCGTACCAGGCAAGAATTGACCGCGTAAAGTTTTCCTCGCTCATAAAGCCCTCCATGACACCCCATTTTACCATGAAAAGCGCCCGGATTCCATCATTTCTTCAAAATCCGAAGAAATTCAGCGAAAATTCAAGTTCCGTGCCGTCCGGAAGGAATAATTCTGAAATTCCATGGAAAACATTGGATCAGAAGAAATTTTTGTTTGTTTTTCCCCTTGCCTGTTTTGCGCTTCTCGCGTATATTATATCTTGCTTTAGCACTCACCACGAAAGAGTGCTAACAAACCCGTTGATAAGACGAAGGAGGTCTATTCAAATGAGCTTGAAACCCCTTTTTGACCGCGTCGTGATCAAGGATGCGGAAAAGGTGACCGCGGGCCAGAAGGTCGTCTACTCCAAGTACGCCGGCAGCGAGATCAAGATCGACGGCGAGGAGTACAAGATCGTCCGCCAGAGCGACATTCTCGCCATCGTCGAGTAAGAATCGCCGGTCTGCCCTTTCTCCCCGGGGAAGAGGCAGAAATCCCGGGCGCCTGAAAGGGCATCCCGGGCAAGGATCAACAAGCAGGGGCGCGCAGCGCGCGCCGCACAGAACTGGAGGAATTGATTATGGCTAAGCAGATCATCTTCGGCGAGGAAGCTCGCCGCTCGCTGGAGCGCGGCATCAACGCTCTGGCGGATACCGTCAAGATCACCCTGGGCCCGAAGGGCCGCAACGTCGTCCTGGACAAGAAGTTTGGCGCGCCGCTCATCACCAACGACGGTGTGACGATCGCCAAGGAGATCGAGCTGGAGAACGCCTTTGAGAACATGGGCGCTCAGCTCGTCAAGGAGGTCGCTACCAAGACCAACGACGTCGCGGGCGACGGCACCACCACCGCTACCCTGCTGGCGCAGGCGATCATCCGCGAGGGCCTCAAGAACCTCGCCGCGGGCGCGAATCCGATGGTGCTGCGCAGCGGCATCGAGGCGGCCACCGTCGCCGCCGTCGATGGCCTGAAGTCCCTGTCCGTGCCGGTCAACGACAATCAGGCCATCGAGAACGTCGCGGCCAACTCCGCCGCCGACGCGACCATCGGCAAGCTCGTCGCCGAGGCGATGGACAAGGTCGGCAAGGACGGCGTCATCACCGTCGAGGAGAGCAAGACCATGCAGACCAGCCTCTCTCTGGTCGAGGGCATGCAGTTTGACCGTGGCTACGTCTCCGCCTACATGGCGACCGACACCGACAAGATGGAGGCCGTGCTCGACAACCCCTACATCCTGATCACCGACAAGAAGATCAGCAACATCCAGGAGATCCTGCCGCTGCTGGAGCAGGTCGTGCAGTCCGGCCGCAAGATGCTCATCATCGCCGAGGACATCGAGGGCGAGGCGATGGCGACGCTGGTCGTCAACAAGCTGCGCGGCACCTTCACCTGTGTGGCCGTCAAGGCCCCGGGCTTCGGCGACCGCCGCAAGGCCATGCTGCAAGATATCGCGATCCTGACCGGCGGCCAGGTGATCTCTGAGGAGCTGGGCTATGACCTCAAGACCGCGACGATCGACATGCTCGGTTCCGCGCGCCAGGTCAAGGTCGACAAGGACAACACCGTCATCGTCGAGGGCGCTGGCAATCCGCAGGAGATCGCGGCCCGCGTCTCCTCCATCCGCACCCAGATCGGCGAGACGACCTCCGATTACGACCGCGAGAAGCTCCAGGAGCGCCTGGCGAAGCTCGCCGGCGGCGTCGCCGTCATCCAGGTCGGCGCTGCGACCGAGATCGAGATGAAGGAGCGCAAGCTGCGCATCGAGGACGCGCTCGCCGCGACCCGCGCCGCTGTTGAAGAGGGCATCGTCCCGGGCGGCGGCACCGCGCTGCTCTCCGTGCTCCCCAACGTTCAGGCTCTGCTGCCCAAGTTCACGGGCGACGCGAAGACCGGCGTGCAGATCGTGCTGCGCGCGCTCGAGGAGCCGGTTCGCCAGATCGCCGAGAACGCCGGCATGGAAGGCTCCGTCATCGTCGAGAAGATCAAGCGCACCAAGAAGCCGGGCTTTGGCTACGATGCGCTGAACGACAAGTATGTCGACATGGTTGAGGCCGGCATCATCGATCCGACCAAGGTCACCCGCAGCGCGCTGCAGAATGCGGCGTCCGTCGCGGCGACCGTGCTGACCACCGAGTCTCTCGTGGCCGACATCCCGGAGAAGAATCCGGCTCCGGCGGCTCCGGCTGACGGCGGCATGGGCGGCATGTACTAATCCGATCCCCCTTCACGCGGCTGTCTGTCTTTCCCTTTGTGGGAAACGGCGGACAGCCGTTTTTTTGATGCCCGCAAAGGACTGCACAATCATCCGGAAATGAAAACGCGCCTCCGCTTTGTGTCAGAGAGGTGAATCCGGTGTGTCGTTTTCTGGGAATCTGTCCCCGGGCCTTGCGCAGGACTGACGGATTGGTTACAATGTCACTGATCCCATTTCGCAGGGCGCGCAAAAAATGCGCTTTTTCGAAAAAAGATGAAAGCTTTTGCCTGTCTGCGCGTCTATACAGACAGAGGAGCTTCAATTACCGCAGCATGGAAAGGAGGGAGCATCATGCGCAGAATCCGCTTTCTGCTCATGGCACTTTTTACGGTTTTGGCGCTGCTGCTCCCCTCCTGCGCGCTCGCGTCCACACGCGCTCTGCTGATCGCCTGCTCCGAATTCAGCTCCCAGCCCGATCTGGGCACCGCAAGCTCCGGCAACCTCCATCTGATCGGTTCCGCGCTCATCGGCGCCAATCCCAGGCTTGCGGTGCTCTCCATCGAGGACGGCACCATCGGCACGCGCGAGGCGCTGGCGGACGCCGTGACCGACGCGCTGGGCGAGGCGGATGAAAACGACCTTTCCATTCTCTATCTCTGCACGCACGGCGTGCTCTCCTCCTCGGACGACGGGCAGGTCTATCTGCTGCTGGGCGACGGCGAAACCGAGACGCCGCTCTCCGCGCAGGAGCTCTTTGCCGTCGTCTCCGGCATTCAGGGAGAAAAGCTCGTCATCGTCGATGCCTGCTATTCGGGCGCGCTCATCGGCCGTGGAATCCCCGCGCCGTCCATCCTGCTGCCGGGCGAGATTGCGGAAAAGCGCAGACCGGCGGCGCCGGTCGCCCTGCCCGGGGACCCGAGTATCCACGTGCTCACCTCGGCGGACGGCACGGAGTCAAGCTGGTATTACGACAGCGAGCACCTGACGACGGGGGCGCTCTCCTACTTCGCCTCCGCCTTCGCCACAGGTCTTGGGCTCTACGGCAGCGCGGAGGCCGACGCCAACGGCGACGGGAGCGTGTCCCTCGCCGAAATGCAACGCTACCTGAACGTCGCCGTGCCCTCCTCCTCCAGCCAGCTGCTGTCCGCCCAGGCAGACAGCGTGCTCCTTCCCACAGCCTCCTCCCCGATGCTCTCGCGCCCGCTGACGGGCTTTTCCTACGGCTCCTCCCTGCTGCTCACGGACGACCCGACGCTCGAGTTCTCCTTCACCGCCGCACAGAAGACCGCCGTGCAATACCGCCTGATCGACTACGACAACGGCAGCTGGAATTGGGAGGAGGCCCAGACCTTCCTCGACGAGGGGGACGACGGCAGCGGCCTGCTCGCCCCGGGGCGCAAAACCCGCTCCCTCACGCTGCCGCAGATCTCTCCGGAGGACAGCGGCTACCTGATGCTCCAGGTCTTTTCCGTCACCGACGGCTCGCTCGTGCTCTGCTCCGAGCGGCTGATCGCCGTTCAGCCCGCGGACAGCAGCGCCGCGCTGAGCATCTCCTGCAGGGATAGCTTCGTTCCCGGCCTCGGCGAGCTGCCCATCCGCGTGGATACGGGCGTTCCCGTGGAGCTGACCATCTCCGTGCTGGATGAATCGGGCGTTCCCGTCCGGCGCCTGGCCGCCGGACTGCTCACGCGCCCAACCTCCGATCTGTCCCATCTGTATTGGGACGGGCGCGACGACAGCGGCTCCATCGTCCCGTCCGGACGCTATACCATTTCAGTGGAGGCGCGCATCGGCGGCGCGCGGCGCAAGGCCTCCTGCGAGGTCGTCATCGGCGCCTGAGGCCGCCTAGAGGCTCCGCCTGAACGGAAGCACGCGGCAATGCGCCATGCCCAGCTCCTCCAGCAGACGGTCAAGCTCCGTCCGCGCCGTCTCCTCGCCCGACTGAACGCAGGCAAGCACCCTGTTCAGCGAGAGCGCGCCGGCCTCCGGCGGCAGCGGCACGCGCAGCAGCACCGTGTTTTCCGGCAGCCCATCCGTCTGACTTGCGCGCAGGCAGGCCGCCGTCAGATCGAGCGCGTCCATTTCCCGCTGCGCTGAGAGCTGCGGCACGACGGCCAGCACGCGCTGCGCGCCCATCGCCAGCAGCTGACGGCAGGCAAACGCCATGTCCGTCTCCGGCAGCAGCGGCGAACCCATCCAGGTCATCGGCTGCAGAAACGGCGGCGTCGACATCGCGGCGCGCGCCGCAAAAACCGTGGAAACCTGCGTCACGAGCGCCGCGCCCTGCTCCTGCACATAGGGCTGGCTGGCGAAAATCACGCGCCTGCCGCCCCGCGCCGTCCGGCAGAGAAACAGCCCCTGCCGCCGGCTGAGCACGAGCATCCGCTCGCCCACCTGGTCAAGCAGCAGCTGGCGGATGGCGCTGCCGCTGCAAAGCGCCTGCGTTCGCCTGCCCAGCCGCCTCTGCCCCAGCCAGCTTCCGGGAAGCAGCCGTCTGCCCGCGCGCTGCACCTGGGCGGCTGCCTGCGTCAGCTGCTCTGCATTGTATCCGGCGCAGAACAGCGCCGCGGGCCATGCGCCGCCCTGCAGACCGCAAACGACCGCCGGCTCCAGCCCGCGCCGGAACAGATCCTTCAGTACGCCCACGCCGCAGGCCGCGCAGGCGCCCTCTCCGCAAAGCACCAACCCAAGACGCAAAGCACCGTCCCCTTCCGCTTCCTGACCGACGACATCCGATCCTCCGCGGCCCCGATGGCCGGCGCAGGTTCATAAACAGTCTATGTGGGTTTTCCCGCCCGTATGGCCCGGGCGGCCGTTTTTTGCCCGTTTTGAAGCCTTCAGGTTCATGGAAAGTGTTTCTTGCTCTTTCGCTTCCGTCACTTTTATGCTATAATGGGTTCGGCATTTTTCGCGCGCATTCGCGCCTGATCACGCCGCACGTCTGCGCCGCCTGAATTGTCAAGCCGCGAAAGGAAGTTTTTCATGCGTTCCAAACCCATCAAATCCTCCAGCCCGCCCAAGCGCCGGCGAAGCACCCTGCGGCGCGAAAAGCCCAAGCGCGGGGCGCTGACGCTGCTGCTCATCCTCGCTGTGTTGCTGGTGCTGATGATGCTTTTCACGCCCAACATCGGCGGTCATCCGGCAGCCAATGTTTCCGGCACGGAGGTGCCCGCCGCCGATGCCGCCACGGGAAACACGCACCTGCGCATCACAGAGGTCATGTCCTCCAACCGGACGTCCTGTCCCGATGAGACCGGCGCCTTCCCCGACTGGATTGAGCTGACCAATACCGGCGATGAGCCCATCAACCTGAAGGGCTATGGCCTCTCCGACCGCTCCGACAAGATCATCTTCGTCTTCCCGGAGATGACGCTGGAGGCGGGCGGCCACGTCATCGTCTTCGCCTCGGATACGTCGAAGAACACCGCCGGCCAGACGCTCCACGCCAAATTCAAAATCTCCTCCGCCGGCGATACGCTCTATCTCTTCGGCAGCGACGGCGTCGCCTTCCAGGAGCTCGAGGTTCCCGCGATGGACCACGACATGAGCTATACCTGGATCGGCGAGAGCAGCTACATCATCACCGAGCAATACACCCCGGGATATGACAACACCCAGGAGGGCTACGCCGAGTTCCGCGCCTCGACGCTGCTGACCACCGGCTCGCTGGTGATCAACGAAATCTGCGCCTCCTCGATCACGACGCTGCGCGACGGCGACGGCGAGTATCCCGACTGGATCGAGCTGTACAACGCCTCCGACAAGGCCATCGACCTGTCCAACTACGCGCTGAGCGACGACCCGGACAAGCTCGTCAAGTGGCGCTTCCCGCAGGGGTCCGTCATCGAGCCGGGCGGCTACTACGTCGTCTACGCCTCCGGCAAGGACAAGGGCGCCGACAGCACGGGCTGGCCGCACGCCAGCTTCCGCCTGCGCTCCAACGGCGAAACGGTCATCCTCTCCGACGTCCAGGGCCGTATGCTGGATCTGGTCACCTACGATCTGCTGGAGGCCGATACCTCCTGGGGCCGCGATGAGGAGGGCTCCGGCGCCTTCAAGCGCTTCACCCAGCCCACCCCTGGCCTGCCCAACACCCGCGCGGGCGAAATCGCGATGGACACCGCGCTCTGCCTTGCCAACACCTCCGGCCTGTATATCACGGAAGTGATGTCCGGCAATCAGTCCCTCGTTGGCCCCAACGTCAAAAACCCATACGATTACATCGAAATCTACAACATGAGCGGGCAGGCCGTCAACCTCAAGGGTTACGGCCTGTCCGACAACATCAAAAAGCCCCGCAAATGGCAGTTCCCCGATATAACGCTTGAAAACAACAGCTATCTGGTCATCTACTGCGACACGACGCAGACGACAAAAGACGGCGTTTATTATTTTACGAATTTCAATCTCGCCAAATCCGGTGAGACGGTCTGCCTCTCCACACCACAGGGCGAGATTCTGGACAAGGTTTCCGTTCCACAGCTCTACGACGACGTCTCCTTTGGCCGGACGTTTGGACAGGCTGGCCTGTTCTATTACTCTGCACCGACGCCAGGCGAAACCAACGGCATGGGCTTCACCGGCTTCGCGGAAGCGCCCTCCTTCCCCCGCTCCGGCGGCCTGTACGACAGACCGCTTGAGGGCGAAAATGGCGTGACCATCGAGGTGCCCGCCAACTCCACCGTTCGCTATACGACCGACGGCAGCGACCCGACAGAATCCTCCCCCATCTACACCGGCCCCATCGAGGTGGAGAAGACGACGGTCATCCGCGCGCGCGCCTACCGCGAAGGCGTCGAGCCCTCGCAGGTCGTCTCGCAGACCTACCTGATCTCCGTCTATCACACGATGCCCGTCATCTGCCTGACGACGGACAACGACAACCTCTGGAATGAGGAGACCGGCATGTTCGCCGATGGACCGAATATCGACCGCGAGGCGACCAATCCCCCCTGGAAGAGCGCGACCTACTGGCAGAAGAACTGGTTCGGCGGCTGGATCGAGTATTACGATGAAAGCGGCGTCCAGCAGATCAGCCAGGGCATGGACTTCCGCGTGATGGGCAATTACTCGCTCGACATGCCGCAAAAGAGCCTCTATATCAAGGCGGACGGGCAGTACGGCGTGGACAGCTTCAATTATCCCCTCTTTGAGGACCGCGAGTACACGGAATACGCGGGCTTCGTTCTGCGAAACGGCGGTCAGGACGGCCTCTATACCCGCGTCATTGACGGCATGCAGGCCCGCATCATCGACCAGTCCGGCAGCAGCGTCGCGGCGCAGGCGTGGAAGCCCGTCATCGTCTACATCAACGGCCAATACTGGGGCCACTACAACATGCGCGAGCGCGCCGGCGTCGACATGGTCGCCCAGCACGAGGGTTGGGACAATCCGGATGACATCGACATGCTCGAATCCGACGGCCTGAGCTCCAGCCAGGTGGTCCAGGGCTCCCGCAGCGACTACGTCGAGCTTTACAACTACGTCAAGGCGCACGACCTGGCGGCCGATCAGGAGGCCTATGAATACGTCTGCTCGCAGATCGACATCGACAACATGATCGATTACTTCATCTTCGAGTCGTTCTTCGGCAATACCGACCCGGGCAACATCCGCTTCTACCGCAACACCGCCTCCGGCGACGGCAAATGGCGCTATCTCTTCTACGACTCGGACTGGGGCTTCTTCAACGTCTTGACCGGCAAGAGCATGTCCGGTGGCATCGCCTTCGTCCTCGACGACGGCGGCATGGGCCACGCAAACATCGTCTCCAACATCTTTATCCGCAAACTCATCAAGGTGCCGGAGATTCAGGATAAGTTCCTGACCCGCTACGGCGAGCTGTTTCAGACCGTGTTCACGACAGAATACCTCACCAATCTGTTCAACCAGATGATCACGCAGATCAAGCCCGAGATGCAGATGCACATGCAGCGCTGGGCCGCTGAGGTCGATCCGAAGATCAGCTTTGACCAGCCCAAGAACGCCGAGGGCGGCTACAACTACTGGGTCACCCGCTGCGAGCGCATGCTCACGCGCATCTTCCCCCGCCGGCCCTACTACATCTGGCAGGAGGCCAAGAGCTATTTTAACCTCACCGATGAGCAGATGATCGCCTATTTCGGTCCCTGCCCCGCCAATCCCGACGAATAATGCATCCATCATCTTTCTTTAGGAGGTTTTTTCCATGAAAAGCATCATCAACGACTCGAGTGTCACGGAGTGGTTCTCCCAGCAGCTGGCCAACCTCACGCCCACCAAGATGGTTCTCGCCCTGGCCATGGGCTTTCTGGTCGGCCTGATCATCGCGCTGGTCTACCGCAAGGCCTTCCGCGGCGTGCTCTATTCCTCTTCCTTCGCCACGACGCTGATCATGCTGTGCATGATCACCACGCCGGTCGTCATGTGCATCAAGTCCGATATCGCGCTGTCGATGGGCATGGTCGGCGCGCTCTCTATCGTCCGCTTCCGCACGGCGGTGAAGGATCCGCTGGACACCGCCTACATGTTTTGGTCGCTGACGATGGGCATTCTGCTGGGCGCCGAGCTCTACACCATCGCGCTGGTCGCCGTAGCCGGCATCTCCGTCGCCATGCTGCTGCTCTCCTTCTTCCGCCTGCGCACGCCCAACACCTTCCTGCTCGTCGCACACTATGATCCTGAGGTGGAGGAGTCCGTCATGAGCTTCATCCGCCGCATCAAGGTGCAGCGCCTGCGCAGCAAGACCGTGACGCCCGGCGGCGTCGAGCTGACGGTCGAGGTCCAGCTCCGCGAGCGCTTTGACATCGTCAACAAGCTGCTGGATACCGAGGGTGTCCACAGCGCCACGCTGATCGCCTGCCAGTCCGAGGCCGGCAACTGAGGATAGCCTATGCCAGTCATCCGCAACATTCCGCTCCGGCATGAGCTCAAGTACCTGATCACGCCCGCCGAGCTCTCCGTCCTGCGCGGCGTGCTCAAGCCGATCACGCAGTTTGATCCCAACGGAGACGAGAACAACGAGTACATCATCCGCTCGCTGTACTTTGACACGATCAACGACGACGCGCTGATGGAAAAGATCGCGGGCGTCGGCAACCGGAAAAAGTACCGCATCCGGATCTACAACTTCTCCGACCGCGTGATCAAGCTCGAATGCAAGAGCAAGTATGGCGACTTGATCTCCAAGCAGTCCGTCTCCATCCCCCGCGACCTCGCCGAGCAGCTGATCGCGGGCGACCCGGAGGGGCTCCAGCGCATGCGCCATCCGCTCCTGCACGACGTCTACCGCGAGATGCGCACGCGGCTGCTCCGCCCCGCCGTCATCGTCGATTATGTCCGCGAGGCATACCTTCATCCCGCGCAGGAGGTGCGCATCACGTTTGACAAGCAGCTGCGCACGGGCCTGTATTCGACCGACATCTTCAACCCCAGCCTGCCGACCTATCCCGTCTTCGACGATCCCGTCGAGGTGCTGGAGGTCAAATACGACGAATTCCTGCCCGCCCATTTGCAGACCGTTCTGAGCGGCATCACGGCGCAGCGCAGTGCCGTGAGCAAGTATACCTGGTGCCGCCGCTACGAAAACAAGGAATTCTGATTTTACACGCACAAGGGCCGCAGAACGGATTTCTCCGCTCTGCGGCCCTCTTCTATTCCTGTTTTCTGTCGGTCAGGAGAACATCCGCTCAAGCTCCTCGTATTTCTCGTGTGTGATGAGCGCGTCCTGATCGGTTCCAACCAGGTGCACGACATACGTCCAGCGCCCGTAGGGCGTGATGCTGTCGATCACGTTGAGGTTGATGATGTAGCTCTTGTGGCACCGGAAGAAGATCTTCGGGTCGAGCCGTGCCTCCACATCGCCCAGCGCCTCGCTCGTCTCAAAGCGCCGCCCCTGCGTCGCATAGAGCACAGTCGAGCGGTTCTCTCGCTGCACGAGCAGGATGTCCGCCTGATTGACGAAGTTCAGGCCCTCCTTGTGGTGCAGCATGATCCGCCCTGTCGCCGCTGCGCCCGTCATTCTGGGCGCAGGCAGCGTCTGCGCGGGCTGAGCAGCCTTCTCCCGGCTGCTTATGACCGTGCGGATGCGCTCCAACGTCTTCATGACGCGCTCGAGCTTGAACGGCTTGACCATGTAGTCAAACGCGTACACCTCAAACGCCTGCGCCATGTAATCGTCGTGGGCGGTCGCGAAGACCAGAATCGTCCGCGGATCGGTATCCTGAATGGATCGGGCGCATTCCAGTCCGGTCATGCCGGGCATCTCGACATCGAGAAAGCAGACCTGCGGCCTGTATTGTTCCACAAGCCTAAGCAGCTCCGGCCCGTTGGTCGCCTCTGCGCAGAGGGTGAATCCGCCCGCCTTGGCGATCATCTTGCGCAGAATCATGCGCATTCCGTCTTCATCGTCCGCAATGACGACCCGAATCCCGTCTTCCATGTCACAACTCCGTTTTCTGGCTTATGCTTTGGTTCTGCGCCCTATCGCCGTCTGCCGCTGGCAGGGCCGCGTCAGAATTTCGCTCATGACCACGCCGCGCAGCAGGTCGTCGGCCATCGCCTCGCGCAGCGGATTGGCCGGCGCGGCTTCCTCCGGCATCGCGGCAGGCGCGCTGCCCGCGTGGCAGGGATCCTCGCCCTCCTGCGCCAGATTCATCTGCTCCTGCGTGACGTCGTGCAGATGGACTCCCGGGCCATGCAGACGCTCATCCGCCGCGGCCCTGGGCTGGGTGACCCTGGGCTGCGCAGACCTGGTCTGCGCGCCGCTCCCGCCGCTCTGCTGCGAACCGGCAAAGGCGGCAAAGAAGTCCGCCTCCCTGCCCTTCTGCGCAGCAGCACGGCTCTTTTTCGCGGAAGAAATCTGCCCGGCTGCCTGTCCCTTCTGCTTTTTCTTCTTGCTGCTCCGGATGGCGTTGACCATCGCGAACACAATCAGCACGATAACAACCAGATCATCCATGCTGCTCCCCCCTTTCCGCTCCGGTCATGCGCCCGGTCACTTCTTGGGGGCATTCGCCGTGCCGCCGCCCAGCGTCGCGATCGACTCGCGCATCGAGGTGTCGGCGATCGTGTTCTGCATCTGATAGTAGTCCATCACGCCCAGCTTGCCTTCTCGCAGCGCTGCCGCCATCGCCTTGGGCACCTCGGCCTCGGCCTCGATGACCTTCGCGCGCTGCTCCTGCGCGGCAGCCTTCATCTCCTGCTCGCGGGCGACGGCCATCGCGCGGCGCTCTTCCGCCTTCGCCTGGGCGATGCGGCGGTCGGCCTCTGCCTGATCCATCTGCAGCTGCGCGCCGACGTTGCGGCCCACATCCACATCCGCGATATCGATGGAGAGGATCTCAAACGCGGTGCCCGCGTCGAGACCCTTGTTGAGCACGGTGCGGCTAATCAGATCCGGGTTTTCCAGCACGGCCTTGTGCGAATCCGCGGAGCCGACGGTCGTGACGATGCCCTCGCCCACGCGCGCGACGATGGTCTCCTCGCCCGCGCCGCCGACCAGACGCTCGATGTTGGCGCGCACGGTCACGCGCGCCTTCGCGCGGAGCTCGATACCGTCCTTGGCAATGGCGGCGACGACCGGCGTCTCGATGACCTTGGGATTGACGCTCATCTGCACGGCCTGCAGCACGTCGCGGCCCGCCAGGTCAATCGCGCAGGCCTCCGGGAAGTCGAGCTTGATGTTTGCGCCGCGCGCGGTGATCAGCGCCGTGACGACGCGGTCGAGGTTGCCGCCCGCGAGGTAATGCGCCTCCATCTTGCTGATCTCCATGTTCAGGCCGGCCTTCTCCGCCTTGATCAGCGGCCCAACGATCTTTGCCGGCGAGACGCGGCGGATACGCATGCCCACCAGCGTGAAGATCGAGACGTGGACACCGGAAGCCAGCGCCGAAATCCAGAGATTCAGCGGCACGAGGCTCAGGAAGACCAACACGATGACCAAGATCACGATGATGCTGACAATTCCTCCGATTTCAAACACGACAAACCCTCTCCTCTCTCTTTTGAAAACCCGTCAAGCGGGTTATTCCCGAACGGCCTTGACGACGATGCGCGCGCCCTCCACGCTGACGATCTCGACGGGCTTTCCGCTCTCGATATAGTCGCCCTCCGTGACGACGTTCAGCCGCACGCCGTCAAAATCACCGATGCCGGCAGGCCGCAGGACGCTCTTCGTCTGCCCGCGCTTGCCGATGAAGGCCAGCATGTCGTCGTTCCTCGTGTGCAGCTCCTCGCGCTCCTTCAGGAACAGCCTTTTGCCGCCATCGCCGCGCGCAGCCGCACGCAGCACCCACGAGATCAGCACGGCGAGCACAGCGACCAGCACCAGCAGCACGCCCACCGCGGTCACCGCGCCAAAGTGAACACCCGCCAGCACGGTTCCCGCGCCGATGAGCAGAATGCCGGAGATGCCCGGAATGCCGAACCCCGGCAGAAAGACCTCGACGATGATGAACCCTGCGCCTGCGAGCATGCACAGGACGGACGGCAGCGCTTCAAGGATAGTCTGAGCCATATCAATTCCCCCTTCATTTGTACCTTCAGCATAGCATAACAGAGCGCGGCGCGAAAGGGATTCTGCCTGAAATGTCCGAATTCCTGCTCCAAACCGCAGTCAGCCGCGCGACGAGAGCGCCTTGGCCAGCGCGCGCACATCCGCCTCATACACAGGCTCGAGCGAACGATTGTAAATCAGGCTCGCAGGATGATAGAGCGCAAAGAGCTCAAGGCCCTCCTGCGCCTTCACCCATTGCCCATGCACAGCGCCGATGGTCACCCTGCTGCCCGCAAGCGCCTGCAGCGGCGTATTGCCCAGCGTCGCAATAGCCCGGGGGCCGACCTCCGCGATCTCGCGCAGCAGCCACGGGCGGAACAGCGCGACCTCCTCGCGCGTGGGCGGACGGTTGCTCAGCCGGCCCGCCTTTCCCGTCCGCGTGGGGCGGTATTTGACGGTGTTGGCGATGTAGATCTCCTCGCGCCGGAGTCCCGCCAGCTCGAGGAAACGGTCGAGGTTCTTCCCCGCCTTGCCGACAAAGGGCCGCCCCTGCAGGCTTTCCTGCTCGCCCGGCGCTTCGCCGATGAGCATCAGCACGGGATTCTTCGGCCCCTCGCCAAAGACGAGCGCGTTCTCCCTTCCCGGCATGACGCCGGCAATGAACGCTTTGAGCTCCTGCTTGTATTTATCCAACGCTCTTCTCCTCATAGACGCCCAGCTCGATGAGCTTTGCGCGAATCGCCTTGAAGTCCTCCCAGGCCGGGCGCTTCTTGTCCTGGTCGCGCAGCAGCGCAGCCGGATGAAAGGTCGGCATGAACCAGACTCCTTTGCGCAGCTGCCAGGTGCCGCGGTCGCGCGTGATGCGCATGTCCTCGCCCAGCAGCGCGCGCGTGGGCGTGGAGCCGAGGCAGACGATCACCTTCGGGCGCACGAGCGCGACCTGCTGGCGCAGATAGTCTAGGCAGGCAGCCCGCTCGTCCGGCTCGGGCACACGGTTCTGCGGCGGACGGCATTTGACGATGTTGCAGATGTAAACCTGCGCGCGCGTCAGGCCGATGGCCGCGAGCATGCGGTCAAGCAGCTGACCAGCCGCGCCGACAAACGGACGGCCCGTCTCATCCTCCTGCTGGCCCGGCCCCTCGCCGATGAACATCAGCGCCGCATGGGGATCGCCCTCGCCGAGCACGACATGCTTGCGCGTCTGGCACAGCCTGCATTTCTCGCAGGCGCCGACAGCCTCCGTCAGCGCCGGCCAGGATGTCGTCATTGCCCTCGCTTCCTTTCCGGATTTCCCAAGGAAACCGTTTACTCTCGCGTTTCTCCCGTGATCAGCACGGCATCCGTAATATTATCGGTCAGATCGGCAAAGGTCATGCTTAGATCCTGCCTCAGCCAAGAATACAGGCTACCCAGCATCAGCAGCAGCACGACAATCGCCAGCGCCGCCGCGGCGACGCCGAACACATCCATGACGCCCGCCGCGACATGATAGCCGACCTGGCTCTTCTTTTTCTTCTTCAAACGGGCCACGTCCCTTCTGTTTCTGCAACCATTCTACAAGATGGCGCATTGCCTGTCAAGCCGCTCAGAGATAATCCATCCACGCGCCAGGCGCCTCCTCGCGCCCCGTGAGATGGCCGGCCTGCTCAAGATGCGCAAATCCGTGCTGGCGCAGCGCCTCGTAGGCGACTATGGCGACCGAATTGGAGAGGTTGAGGCTGCGTGCACCCTCGACCATCGGAATGCGGATGCATCGGTCATAGACCCGCTCGAGCAGGTTTTCCGGCAGCCCGCGCGACTCCCTGCCAAAGACGAGGAAGACGTCCTCCGGATAGGACACCTCCGCATAGCCGCGAGGCGCCTTCGTGCTCGCGTAGAAGAACGCCGCCTCCGGATAGGCCGAAAGCACCTCAGAAAAGTCCTTGTGAATGTGAATCTTGACGAGCGGCCAGTAGTCAAGCCCGGCGCGCTTCAAATACTTGTCCTCGAGGCTGTAGCCCAGCGGCTCCACGAGATGAAGCTCGCTGCCGGTCGCCGCGCAGGTGCGGGCGATGTTGCCCGTGTTCTGCGGGATTTCCGGCTCGACCAGGACGATGTGCAGCATGGTTTTCCTCCGTTTTCCGGGATTGCGCGGATCGTTCCCCGCGCCGGAGCGCCGGGCGTTTTTCTCCGTCCGCGCTTCCTCTATTGTATCGCAAAATCCCCGCCGATGCAAGCCGCGCTTGACGCGCGGACCCGTCCCGGTGTATGATAGACCGGTCATGCAAAGGAGGCTGCTGCCATGCGCCATTCCCTCTCCAAATCCGCCGGCATTGCGCTGCTCATCGGCGTCAACATTATGTGGGGCCTTTCCTTTATCTTTTCCAAGACGGCGCTGAGCGAGGGCATCCCCTCGATGACGCTGGTCTTTCTCCGCTACTTGATCACCTCGGCGCTGCTCGTTCCAGCGTGCCTTCACCACGAGCGCGGCATCCGGCTGCACGCGTGGGCGCCGCGCGCGTTTCTGACCTCGATGCTCGGCATCACGATATACTATTTCTTCGAGTATTCCGGCCTGCAGCGCACGACGGCCTCCGCCGCGTCGCTCATCGTCGCCCTCGTCCCGATGATGACGCTGCTGTGCCGCGTTGTCTTTCTGCGCGAGCGCGTCTCCCCGGGCCGCTGGGGCCTCGTCGCGCTCTCCCTGCTGGGCGTCTGGTTCGTCATCCGCGCAGACGCGCAGGACGGCGCGGGCTCCCTGGCCGGCAACCTCTTCATGGTCTGCGCCTGCCTCTGCTGGACGGGCTACATCATGGTGACGCCCAAGCTCGCCGCCTCCTGCAGCTCCCTGCGCATCACGGCGTGGCAGTCCCTCGCCGCCACGGTGACGCTGCTGCCCTTCGCCCTCGCCGAGCGCCATGCGTGGGTGCCACTCTCCGCGAAGGCCTGGCTGTGCATCTTTCTGCTGGCAGCCGTCTGCTCCGGGCTTTGCTACGTGCTCTACAACGTTTCCATGCGCGTGGTCGATCCACTGACCGTCGCGCTGACGATCAACATCAACCCCATCACCGCCTGCGTCGCCGGCGCGCTGATGCTCCGGGAGACGCTCACGCCGATGCAGCTCGCAGGAGGGCTGCTGATCATGGTCGCCGTGCTCGCCGACGCCGTACTCTCTGCCCGCGCCGGCACGGAAAACAGGGCTTGACAAGCCGGTTTTGAGCGCCTATAATACAGCTAACCGGCATGGCGCCGGTTTCATCACCGACAAAATGATGTAAATCCTGCTGCTTTGCGACCGAGGCCGGAGCTTTACAGAAGGACTTACAGAGTAACGCGAGGATGGGAACAAGTAAGCCCGCTCTTCCTGCATCAGAGAGCCGCCGGTCGGTGCGAGGCGGTGCCAGCGAGCAGGCCCAATACATCCCGGAGCACGGCCCCCAACCTTCCTGATTGGAAGCAGTAGGCGGTCGCCGGTACGCCGGATACAGCGTGCAGCCCGTGTCAGCGGGCGGTGAGGAGGCTTTCCGCAAGGCGGCCTTGAACGGAAGTGGTACCGCGTGGTTTCACGCCTTCCCGATTGAGGGAGGGCGTTTTTCTTTTCCCCTCCCGGCACATAACAACGAAATGGAGGAACCCTGACATGGCACAGCACATTCTCGACCTGCTCAAGGAGCGCGGCTTCATCGCGCAGATGACCTTTGAGGAAGAGCTCTACAAGCAGCTTGAGCAGCCCACCACCTTCTACGTCGGCTTCGACCCGACCGCGGATTCCCTGCACATCGGCCATTACATCCCGATCATGGCCATGGCGCACATGCAGCGCGCGGGCCATCGCCCCATCGCCCTGATGGGCGGCGGCACGGCGATGATCGGCGATCCCTCCGGCAAGACCGACATGCGCAAGATGATGACCGTGGAGACCATCGATGCGAACGTCGCGCACATCAAGGAGCAGATGAGCCGCTTCCTCGATTTCTCCGAGGGCAAGGCCATCATCGCCAACAACGGCGACTGGCTCCGCCACCTCAACTTCATCGACTTCATGCGCGACATCGGCTCGCTCTTCTCCGTCAACAAGATGCTGACCGCCGAGTGCTACAAGGCCCGCATGGCGACGGACAACGGCCTCTCCTTCCTCGAGTTCACCTACATGCTCATGCAGTCCTACGACTTCCTGGAGCTCTACAAGCGCTACGGCTGCTGCCTCCAGGTCGGCGGCAACGACCAGTGGAGCAACATGCTCGGCGGCGCGGACCTCATCCGCCGCAAGGAGCAGGGCAACGCTTATGCCTGCACCTGCCAGCTTCTTTTGACCCATGACGGCCGCAAGATGGGCAAGACCGAGGCCGGCGCGCTCTGGCTCGATCCCAAGAAGACCTCGCCCTACGACTTCTACCAGTACTGGCGCAACGTCGACGACAAGGACGTCGAGAAGTGCCTCGGCCTGCTGACCTTCCTGCCGATGGACGAGGTGCGCCGCCTCGGCGCGCTCGAGGGCAGCGAGATCAACGAGGCCAAGAAGGTGCTCGCCTTCGAGGTCACCAAGCTTGTCCACGGCGAGGAGGAGGCCGTCAAGGCGCAGGAAGCCGCCGCTTCCCTCTTCGGCGGCGCGGCGATGGGCGGCTCCATCCCCACGACCGAGATCACCGCGGCAGACCTTGAAAAGGACGCGCGCGTGACGACGCTGCTGGCCGTCTGCGGGCTCGCCCCGTCCAATTCCGCCGCGCGCAGGCTCGTGCAGGGCGGCGGCGTCAGCGTCAACGACGAGAAGATCAGCGACGTGAACGCCGTCGTGACGGCAGAGCAGTTCGGCGCGGAGGGCCTGATGCTCAAGAGCGGCAAGAAGAAGTTCCACCGCGTCCTCCTCAAGTGATATGGCGGCACAGCTTTCCTATAAAACGCTGCGCGCGGAGAACTCCGCGGAGTTCATCATCAACAAGTCCCGCTTCATCGGCTATGGCTGCCCCTGCGAAACCGAGGAGGAGGCGCTCGCCTTCCTCGCCCGTATTCGCCAGAAGCACAAGGACGCCACGCATAACTGCTACGCCTACATCATCGGCCTGAACGCGGGCATCATGCGCTACAGCGACGACGGCGAGCCGGGCGGCACGGCGGGCCTGCCGATCATCGAGGTCATGAAGGCACGCGGCGTTGTCAACTGCGCTGTAGTCGTCACGCGCTATTTCGGCGGCGTGCTGCTGGGCGCGGGCGGGCTGGTGCGCGCCTACGCCCAGGGCAGCAAGACCGCGCTCGACGCAGCGGGCGTCGTCGTGATGGAGAGAAGCGTCCGCCATTTGGTCGAGGTCGACTATTCGACCTGGCAGCGGCTTGAATACTTCCTGCGCTCCGCGCCCGTGATCATCGAGCACACGGAATTCGGCGCGAGCGTCGTCTGCACGCTGATGGTGCGCAAACGCGACGAGGACGCGCTCCTCTCGGAGATCACCCGCGTCACCGACGGCACCGCCGAAACCCTGCCCGACGGGGAGCTCTTCTATCCCTGGCCGGAGTGCGTACAGACATGAGCCCTTCCCGAATGCAATACAAAGAAAGGACAGCCTCGCGGCTGTCCTTTCTGCATTTGATGCTCTTACCGGCTCCCCTTGTCGTAGGGAACGCCCTCGGCCTTCGGCGCGCGGGACTTCTTGCTCGTGAACGCGAGAATGACCATCGACGCGATAAAGGGAATCATGTTGTACATATTCTGCGTCCAACCCAGTGCCGCGAGCGCGGGAATGGAGCTGGCGATATTCGCCAGGGACTTGAACAGCGCGAAGAAGACGGCCGCAAAGAAGATCCGGAACGGCTTCCATTGGCCAAAGATCATGACGGCCAGCGCCAGGAAGCCTGCGCCCGATACGCCGACCTCGAAGTTCCAGCTGGAGACTGGCGGAATGATGTAGGCCATGCCGCCGATGCCGCCGAGCACGCCGGAGATCATCACGCCGAGATAGCGCATCCTGTAAACGTTGATGCCCACGCTGTCCGCCGCCTGGGGATGCTCGCCGCAGGAGCGCAGGCGCAGGCCCAGGCGCGTCTTGTAGAGCACGACGTAGGAGAGCAGCAGGCAGACGATGCCGATGAACAGGAAGACGTTGACCGTCAGCGGACCGAACTCGTAGACGAAAGCCCGGTTGCTGTAATCCAGCTTCGCCGACGCGGAGCCGTTGACGCCCTTGGCGATGACCATCGCCAGCGCCGTGGCCAGCATGTTGAGCGCTGTGCCGCCGATGGTCTGGTCTGCGTTGAGGTTGATGGAGGCAAACGCCAGCAGCACGGAGTAGATCATGCCCGATACGGCGGCTGCCAGCACGGAGACGAGCACGATGCTCGCTGCGCCGGCCCCTGCGGGCATCATCTTGATGGCGATGACGCCGGCCAGACCGCCGATGACCATGATGCCCTCCAGCGCAATGTTGATGATGCCGCTGCGCTCGGAGAACATGCCGCCCAGCGCGACCATCATCAGCACGACGGTGTACAGCAGCGTATATTTCAGCAGCAGAAACATCAGTCGTCCCCTCCTTTGCCCAGATCAACCGCGCGCCGCCTGCCAAAGAACGCGGCGCGGATCTTGTTCTTGAAGAGCAGGGAGAACGCGCACAGGTAGATGATCAGCGCCGTGATGACGTCCGCGATCTCCTTCGTGTAATACTGCGTGGAGAGCTTTGTGCCGCCCACCGTGATATAGGAGATGAAGAGCGAGGAGAAGATCGTGGCAATCGGGTTGGAGCAGGCCAGCAGCGCCGCGCTGATGCCGTTGAAGCCGATGGCCGGGAGGGAGGTCGATACCTGCGGGTTCCACTCCGCCACCGTCGAGAGATAGTACAGCCCCGCGCCGATGCCCGCCAGCGCGCCGGCGATCGTCATGGAGAGGATGATGTTGCGCTTGTCGTTGATGCCGGCATACTGCGCGGCGTTCTTGTTGAAGCCGCAGGCCTTGAGCTCAAAGCCGAAGGTCGTCTTGCTCAGCACGATGTAGACCACAATCGCCAGGAAGACCGCGATGAAGATCGCGATGGTCACCGACTGCAGGCTTCCGAAGACCCCGCTCATGCCGCAGCTGGGGATCATCGATTGCGGCGCGACCTTGCGCAGGCTATGCGTCTTCGTTGTCGCAAGATCATACAGGGGGCTCTTCCCTTTGCCATACATGATGTCGTTCACCAGATACAGTCCGATCCAGTTGAACATGATGGCCGTGATGACCTCGTTGATGTTGAGATACGCCTTGAAGAAGCCCGGAATCGCGCCCCAGAAGGCGCCCAGCACCATCGCCGCCAGCAGGCACAGATACCACGGCAGCTGCAGCACAATCGCGCAGTACAGCGCGCCGAACGCGCCCAGCGTATACTGGCCCGCCGCGCCAATGTTGAACAGGCCGGTCTTGAAGGCAAAGCCCACGGAAAGGCCCGTCATGATCAGCGGCGCGCCGTTGGCCAGCACGGTACCCATGTTGCGCGCGCTCTTGAGGCCGCTGGTCAGGATGACCATCAGGCCGTCGCCGAAGGCGTGCTCCACGTTGATGACCGCCAGCGCGACCAGGCCCAGCAGCAGGCCAATGACGATGCAGATCAGCGAAGCCGCAACCGAAACAAACGCCTCGGAGGAAGCCAGCTGTCCGCGAAGGGATTGCTTGTTTTCCATCTCTGCCCGCCTCCTTATCCGTTTCTGCGCGCGCCGGCCATGTAGAGGCCGAGCTCCTTGGCCGTGGTATGCTGCGGATCAAGCTCGCCGACGATCTCGCCCTCGTACATGACGAGGATCCTGTCCGGCACCTCGAGTACCTCGTCAAGCTCCAGCGAAACCAGCAGCACCGCCTTGCCGGCGTCCCGCTGGGCGAGCAGCTCCTTGCGGATGTACTCAATCGCGCCGACATCCAGGCCGCGCGTGGGCTGCACCGCGATGAGCAAGTCGCTGCCCATGTCGATCTCGCGGGCGATGATGGCCTTCTGCTGGTTGCCTCCGGACATGCTGCGCGCCACCGTCTCCGGCCCCTGGCCGCTGCGCACATCGAAGCGCTCGATGAGCCCTTCGGCATAGGAGCGGATCTCGCCGAATTTGAGGAAGCCGTGACTCGAGAAGCGCTCGTGGTTGTACTGCTTGAGCACGAGGTTGTTTTCCAGCGTGTAATCCAGCACGAGACCGTGCTTGTGGCGGTCCTCCGGAATATGGCTCATGCCGCAGGCCGTGCGCTCGCGGATGGACATCTGCGTGATGTCCTTGTCGTTGAGGAAGATCTTACCGCTGTCGGCCTTCATCAGGCCCGTCAGCGCGTAGACCAGCTCACTCTGTCCGTTGCCGTCGATGCCCGCGATGCAGACGATCTCCCCCCGGCGGACATTGAAGGAGACGTTGTTGACCAGCGGCTTGCCGTGCCGCTTGCTTTTGACCGTCAGATTCTGCACGGCGAGGATGCTCTCCCCCGGCTGGCAGGGGGACTTGTCCATGATCAGCTGCACCTTGCGGCCGACCATCATCTCGCTGAGCTCCTCCTTGCTGGTGGTGGCGACGTCGACCGTGCCGATGCAGCGTCCCTTGCGCAGCACCGTGCAGCGGTCCGCGACGGCCTTGATCTCGTCGAGCTTGTGGGTGATGAAGAGGATGGACTTGCCCTCCGCCGCCAGCCCCTTCATGATCTTCATCAGCTCGTCGATCTCCTGCGGGGTCAGCACGGCGGTCGGCTCGTCGAAGATGAGCACCTCGTTGTCGCGATAGAGCATCTTGAGGATCTCCGTGCGCTGCTGCATGCCCACGGTGATGTCCTCGACCATCGCGTCGGGATCGACCTTGAGGCCGTAGCGCTCGCTCAGCTCGATGACCTTCTGCCGCGCCTGCGCCTTCTGCAGGAAGCCGAAGGGCTTGCTGGCCGGCTCAACACCCAGGATGATGTTGTCCAGCACGGAAAAGACCTCGACCAGCTTGAAATGCTGGTGCACCATGCCGATGCCCAGGTCGTTCGCGTCGTTGGGATCCCGGATCTGAACGACCTCGCCGTTCTTGCGGATTTCCCCCTTCTCCGGCTGATACAGGCCAAAGAGCACGCTCATCAGCGTCGATTTGCCTGCGCCGTTTTCGCCAAGCAGAGCGTGAATCTCGCCCTTTCTGAGCTGAAGCGTGATATCATCGTTGGCGATGATGCCCGGGAACTCTTTGGTGATGTTCAGCATTTCGATGATATATTCGCTCAAGATCACCACTCCTTTGCCGAAATTTCTTGTAGCTTCTATTATACCGTATCCATACCCGTTTTAAAAGTCTTTTTTTCGCCGGTTCATGCGACAAAAGAAGCGGCCCAAAGGCCGCTCAAGCTGTCGAGGATTCCGCAATCCTGCCGAGGGTGATCCTCGCGACAGCGCCTGAATCGTTTTGAAGCGTCAGTACCCCGCCATGGCGAAGCGCTGTCTGTGCCGCGTAGCATAGTCCCATGCCGGCATGGCCTCCAGAGGAGCGGTGCTTTTCCTCCGTGTAAAAGGCACGTCCGGCCAGGCGGAGCGCTTCATCCGAAAAGCCCGGGCCGCTGTCGCGCACGGTGAGGCTGAGCAGGCCGCCCTCCGCCGCCAGGGAAAGCGCCACGCTGCCGCCCGGGCCGGCATAGCGCACGGCGTTGTCCAGCAGGTTGAGCGCGGCGCGCGTCACCGCCTCCCGGTCGAGCATTGCCTCGCCCTGCGGCGGCGCCGACGGGATGAACCTCACCCGCCTGGCCGCGCAGAGCCCCTCTCCCTGCGCGTTGAGCGCTTCGGCCAGCGCCGCGAGATTCACCCTCTGCATCCGCGCCTCCCCGGCATCCATCTGCGAAGAGAGCGCCTGAAGCTGCCGCAGCGAGGCCTGCATCCGCTCTGCCGCGCTGCCGATCGATCTGACCCGCTGCGCAGATCCTTCAGTCAGTTTCTCCTCCTCCAGCAGCTCCGCGTTGCCCAGGATGACCGCCAGCGGCGTCTTGAGATCGTGCGCCAGCGAGGCGATCTCCCTGCGCCTCTCCTGCTCCAGGACAAACTGCCTGTCGAGCGATTCCGCCAGCGACAGCCGCAGCGTCTCCATCGCCTGGAGCGCCTCCCCCAGCTCCGCCGCGTGTGTCCCGGTCAGGACAGCTGCCTCAAGCGACCGGTCGGCAATCGCCCGGGACGCCTGCGTCAGGCGCTGCGCATCCTCGCGCAGCAGGCGCGCATAGCGCCGCGTGTGCAAGGCCGCCGCGCCGCCCAGCAGCCCCGCCAGCACGACGAGCATCATGCTCTGAAAGTCCGGCAGATACGCGGCCAGGCGAGCGCTTTTATACGGCACGGCATAGTCGTATTGCAGCACGGCCATTCCGCCTCCGTCAAGCGGAACAATCCGGTGATACTGCGTGTAGAGCAGCCCCTGCTTGATCCTTCCCTCCGAAGCGGCACGGCGGATCTGCTCAAGCCGTCGGGGCTTCATCGCCGCGTGCGCTGTCACTTTCCCGTCCAGCGAGAAGACCGCCCAGCGGATGTAGTGCGGGATGCCGTCCGGCTCCAGGACGCCTTCCTCCCCGATGCGCTGCGCGAGCACCCCGGCCTGAACGGACGCCGTATACGCCGGCAGCACCCAGCCGCTGTTCATCACCGCCATGAACGCCGTCCACCACAGCAGTGCCAGCGCCGCCATCGTCAGGCAGGTCGTCAGCAGATACCGCGCAAACAGCGTCTGCAGGCGAACAGGCTTGCCCGCCTTTACCGCACCCATCTGTACCCCACTCCCCAGATCGTCTCAATCGGATTGTGTCCCGCCTCACGGAACTTCGCGCGGATGCTGCGCACATGCTCCGTCACGACGGTGCTGTCCGCCTGCCCGTCAAAGCCGAACGCCGCCTCGTAGATCTGCTCCTTGGTAAATGTCTGTCCGGGATGGAGTGCCAGATATTCGCAGATCGCGTATTCGCCTCTGGAGAGCCCGATGGGCCGCTCCCCGCACAGGACGCGGCGCTCCAGAAGATCAAAGACGATCTCCCCGCACACGAGCCGGCTGTGCGGCCTGCGCCCCTCCCGTCGCAGATGGGCGTTCACGCGGGCGCGCAGCTCCGCGATGCGAAACGGCTTGCAGAGATAGTCGTCCGCGCCGACGCCCAAGCCTGTCAGGACGTCGCTTTCCTCCGCCCTGGCCGTCAGAAAGAGAATCGGGCAATCAACCAGCGCGCGAATGCGCCGGCAGAATGCAAACCCGTCCTCGCCGGGCATCATCACATCCAGCAGGATGCAATCCGCCCATCTGCGCAGACGCTCGTCAAACCCCTGCGCATCCGCAGCCGTCTCCACCTGGTGCCCGTCCCGGACGAGCGCCTCGGCGATCATCCGCCGCAGCTCCGCATCGTCGTCAATCACCAGCACATGCGCCATGTTCCGCCCCTCCTTCTTCCGTGTTCATCGCATCGCCCCGTAAAGCAGGCAGGAGAGCGCGTAGAGCACCGCGATGTGCGCCGGATAAAACGCGTAGAAGAATGCGCGCAGTCCCCGCCCTCTTTGGCCATTATAGCACAGCATCAGCGGCACAGCAAACGCCTGCATCCACTCGACGTAGACCGTAAACATTTGCGAAAATGCGAAGCCCTGCTGCCCGCGAACCACAAGAAACACCAGCAGAAAATGATACAGGAACGAAACCCCCGCCACCCAGGCCGCCTGAATCCGCCTGTGCGCCCGGAGCGGATAGATGAGCAGGCCCATCAGCAGCACGGGCAGGCTCGTGTCCCCCGTCATGCCCCAGAGCGGGAGCCAGGCCGTGCAGAGATAGCCGATCTGCGGCGCGAACGCCGGCAGTGCGGCAAAGATCCGGGATGCCGCAAACGGCCACAGCAGCGGCGCGGCCACAGCCACAAGCCCCGGCAGCAGCTGGCGCCGCCGCAAAAGATCCACGCCCTGCCAGACGATCATCAGGAGCGCAAACGTCGTCAGCATGCTGTTCTGCGGATAAAACCCGTCTCCCCGCACGCCGATTCCGCCGTACTGCATGCAAAAGCGAACGGAGGCCATCGCCGCCGAGAGCAGATAGATCCGCAGAAAATAGCGCCCGCGGCTGCGCGTATGCGCAAACCCCTCCGCGAGGCAGAACAGATACAGCGGCGCGGCCAGCCTGCCTGCCGCCGTAAACCACGACGGCACCCGCCCCGTAAAGTTAAAGAAATACGCGATGTGGTCAAGCAGCATGCTCGCCGCCGCGATCAGCTTGAGCGCCGTGCCGCTCAGAGCGTTTGTCCAAATCTTTCGCATGAAAATGCCTCCCTTCCGGCCTCCATTCTGCCGCATAATCCTCAGAAAATTGTCAGGATTCGCTCTTTTTTCCTTTTGAAAGTGTCCGCAAACGCAAAGCCTGTAAATTTTTGCGCAAAGGTGTTTCTTTTTTGCCCGCGCTTATGGTATAATGAAGCGGTTGCTTATGGTAACTTTTTTTCCAACCAATCATCTTGATAAGGGAGGACGCACAATATGCAGTATTCCAGAGAAGTGGAAGAGATGGTTTGCGTCGCGAAGGGATGCAACCATGGCCCGGCTCCGATCCCGGAAGAGGGCAAGTGGGTTCAGGCGCGTGAGATCAGCGATATCTCCGGCCTGACGCACGGCATCGGCTGGTGCGCGCCGCAGCAGGGCGCCTGCAAGCTGACGCTCAACGTGAAGAACGGCGTGATTCAGGAGGCTCTGGTGGAGACCATCGGCTGCTCCGGCATGACGCACTCCGCCGCGATGGCCGCGGAAATCCTGCCGCAGAAGACCATTCTCGAAGCGCTGAACACCGACCTCGTCTGCGACGCGATCAACACCGCCATGCGCGAGCTGTTCCTGCAGATCGTCTATGGCCGCACGCAGAGCGCCTTCTCCGATGACGGTCTGGTCATCGGCGCGGGTCTTGAGGACCTGGGCAAGGGCCTGCGCAGCCAGGTCGGCACCATGTACGGTACGGCCAAGAAGGGCCCGCGCTACCTCGAGATGGCCGAGGGCTACGTGCTCAAGTGCGCGCTCGACGAGAACGACGAGATCTGCGGCTACCAGTTCGTGCACCTCGGAAAGATGATGGCCGCTATCAAGAAGGGCGTCGATCCGAAGGAAGCCTACGAGAAGAACGTCGGCACCTACGGCCGCTTCGCCAACGCTGCCAAGTACATCGACCCGCGCAACGAGTGAGAAAGGAGAGGTATTCATGGCTCAGTTTGAAAGCTACGAGAGAAGAATCCCTCAGATTGAGAAGGTTCTTGCGAAATACGGCTATGCCTCTCTGGATGAAGTGAAAGAGAAGCTGCTCGCCATCGGCGTGGACGTCGATTCCATCGTCCGCGGCATCCAGCCCATCGCCTTCGAGAACGCCGTCTGGGCGTACACGCTCGGCGCGGGCATCGCGCTCGCCAAGCACTGCACCAACGCTGCTGAGGCCTCCGAGGCCATCGGCGAGGGCATCCAGGCCTTCTGCATCCCCGGCTCCGTCGCAGATCAGCGCAAGGTCGGCCTCGGCCACGGCAATCTGGGCGCGATGCTGCTGCGCGAGGAGACCAAGTGCTTCGCCTTCCTCGCCGGCCACGAGTCCTTCGCCGCCGCTGAGGGCGCGATCGGCCTGGCCCGCACCGCCAACAAGGCCCGCAAGGAGCCGCTGCGCGTCATCCTGAACGGCCTGGGCAAGGACGCCGCCTACATCATCAGCCGCATCAACGGCTTCACCTACTGCCAGACCCAGTATGACTATCATACCGGCGAGCTGAAGATCGTCAAGGAGACCGCCTTCTCCGACGGCGAGCGTGCGAAGGTCCGCTGCTACGGCGCGGACGACGTCAACGAGGGCGTTGCCATCATGCGCAGCGAGGGCGTCGACGTCTCCATCACCGGCAACTCCACCAACCCGACCCGTTTCCAGCATCCGGTCGCCGGCACCTACAAGAAGTGGTGCATCGAGAACGGCAAGAAGTACTTCTCCGTCGCTTCCGGCGGCGGCACGGGCCGTACCCTGCATCCGGACAACATGGCCGCCGGCCCCGCCTCCTACGGCATGACCGACACCATGGGCCGCATGCACTCCGACGCCCAGTTTGCTGGCAGCTCCTCCGTCCCGGCGCACGTCGAGATGATGGGCCTGATCGGCATGGGCAACAACCCGATGGTCGGCGCGACCGTCGCCGTCGCGGTTGCCGTTTCCCAGGCGATCAAGTAAATCGCATGGCATCCTTGAGAGAGGGGTTATCCCCTCTCTCTTTTTTTGTCCCGGTTCTCGTCGCTTTCCTTATCCGCCGCACACGATTTTTGTCTGTTTCAGCAATATTTTTTATGAGGTCTTGCTTCTGTGTCGCCGGTATAGTATACTACTTTATTATGGATACTAAGGATTCCTAAGGAGGGATTTCCATGGCAGAAGAAGTCAAGGAGAAGAGCAACTTTATCTGGGAAGCCATCAAGGCCGACCTCGCCGCGGGCAAGAATGACGGCCGCGTCCAAACGCGCTTCCCGCCCGAGCCCAACGGCTATCTGCATATCGGCCATGTGAAAGCGCTGGCGGTGGATTTTACCACAGCCGAAAAGTTTGGCGGCGTCTGCAACCTGCGCTTTGACGACACGAACCCGACCAAGGAAAAGGAAGAATTTGTCGAGGCCATCAAGGATGACATCCACTGGCTCGGCTTTGAGTATGCCAATGTCTATTACGCCTCGGAGCAGTACGACCAGATCTATGAGTTCGCGCTCGATCTGATCCGCCGGGGCCTCGCCTATGTCGACGACCTCTCCAAGGAGGAAATCCGCGCCTACCGCGGCACGCTGACCCAGCCCGGCAAAAACTCCCCCTACCGCGACCGCACGCCCGAGGAGAACATGGATCTCTTCCTGCGCATGAAGAACGGCGAATTCCCGGAGGGCTCCCGCGTCCTGCGCGCGAAGATCGACATGGCCTCCCCCAACATCAACCTGCGCGACCCCACCATCTACCGCATCAAGTATTGCACGCATCACCGCACCGGCGACAAGTGGTGCATCTATCCGATGTACGACTTCGCCCATCCGATCGGCGACGCGCTCGAGGGCGTCACGCATTCGCTCTGCTCGCTCGAGTATGAGATCCATCGTCCGCTGTACGACTGGGTGGTCAACGTCTGCAACTTCGAGCAGAAGCCGCGCCAGATCGAGTTCGCCCGCCTCAACCTGACGGGCACCGTCATGAGCAAGCGCAAGCTGCGCAAGCTCGTTGAGGAAGGCCACGTCGCCGGCTGGGACGATCCGCGCATGCCCACGCTCGCCGGCATGCGCCGCCGCGGCTACACCAAGGCCGCCGTGCGCGATTTCATTGACCGCATCGGCGTCTCCAAGGCCGATTCGACCGTCGACCACCGCCTGCTGGAGCACTGCGTGCGCAACGACCTCAACGAGGTCGCGCCCCGCGCGATGGCCGTGCTCAACCCGGTCAAGGTCGTGCTGACCAATATCCCGGAGGATGCCGTCGAGCTCTGTGAGATCGAGAACCATCCCAAGAAGCCGGAGATGGGCACGCACACCGTTCCCCTCACCCGCGAGATCTACATCGAGCGCGAGGATTTCATGGTCGAGGGCACGAAGAAGTTCCAGCGCCTCAAGCCTGACGGCGAGGTCCGCCTCAAGGGCGCCTACATCATCGCCTGCACCGGCTATGACCTGGACGAAAACGGCGAGGTCTCCTGCATCTACTGCACCGCCGACCTGTCCACGAAGTCCGGCTGTGAGGGCGCGGACCGCAAGGTCAAGGGCAACGGCAAGACGCTGCACTGGGTCAGCGCCACGCAGAACATGCCGTTTGAAGCGCGGCTGTACGACGTGCTGATTCTCGATGGCGACAAGCCGTCCGAGGAGAGCGCGCCCGCGCCGGAAGCGATGGCCGCCGACGAAAGTGACGACGCCGAGGAGACGGTCGATTCCGGTGACGACTTCCTGCGCCAGGTCAACCCGGATTCCCTCAAGGTCGTGCATGGCTACGGCGAGCCGTGGCTGGCGGAAGCCAAGGTGGGCGACAGCTTCCAGTTCATGCGCACTGCCTACTTCTGCAAGGACAAGGACTCCACGGACGACATGGCCGTCTTCAACCGCGTCGTGATCCTCAAGGACAGCTACAAGCCTGAGGCCTGACCCCGATCATCGAGAGAAAGAGAGCGATTCTGATGTCTACCGAAGTCCGCACGCGCTTTGCGCCCAGCCCGACGGGATATCTGCATCTCGGCGGCCTGCGCACCGCGCTGTATACCTATCTGTTTGCCAGAAAGCACGGCGGCAAGTTCATCCTGCGCATCGAGGACACCGACCAGGAGCGCGAGGTGCCCGGCGCCGTCGACCTGATCTACAAGTCTATGCGCCAGGCCGGCCTCGATTATGATGAGGGCCCGGATGTCGGCGGCGATTACGGCCCCTACATTCAGACCCAGCGCCGCGACCTCTACCCCAAGTACGCCTGGGAGCTCGTCGAAAAGGGCGGCGCCTACTGCTGCTTCTGCACGAAGGAGGACCTCGAGCAGCAGCGCAAAGAGGCCGAGGCCAGGGGCGAGACCTACAAGTACAACAAGAAGTGCCTGCACACGGTGAGCCTTGAGGAGGCCAAGCGCCGCATCGCCGCCGGTGAGCCCTATGTCATCCGCCAGAACGTGCCGACCACGGGCAAGGCCTCGTTTGACGACATGCTCTATGGCCATGTCGAGGTCGACTGCGACACGCTCGACGACAACGTGCTCATCAAGGCAGACGGTCTGCCGACCTACAACTTTGCCAACGTCATCGACGACCATCTGATGGCGATCTCGCATGTCATGCGCGGCACGGAGTATCTCTCCTCCGCGCCCAAGTACAACCTGCTTTACGAGGCCTTTGGCTGGCAGCCGCCGATCTATCTGCATCTGCCGCCGGTCATGGTCGAGTCCGTGCTGATGGACAAGGCCACCCGCCAGCCGATCCTTGACGAGAACGGCAACACGCAGCCGGTCGTGCGCAAGCTCTCCAAGCGCTACGGCGATCCATCGTTCGAGGATCTGCTCGAGAAGGGCTACCTCAAGGAGGCCATCATCAACTTCATCGCGCTGCTCGGCTGGGCGCCCAAGGACACCAACGAGGAATTCTTCTCGATGGAGGATCTCATCCGCGTCTTCGACGAAAAGGGCATCAACAAGAGCCCGTCGATCTTCAACACGGAGAAGCTCAACTGGTTCAACGCGGAGTATATCCGCCGCATGACGCCCCAGGCGTATGCCGAGGCGGCAAAACCCTGGCTGACCCGTGTGCTCGATCCTGAAAGGTTCGATCTGGACCGCCTCTGCGAGCTGCTTCAGGCGCGCACGGAGATCTTCAGCCAGCTCCCCGGCATGGTCGATTTCCTCGCGGAAATGCCCGAGCTCGACATGGCGCTCTTCACCAACAAGAAGAGCAAGTCGACCCCCGAGACCAGCAGAACCGCGCTCGAATTCGTGAAGCCGATTCTCGAGGGCATCGAGGATTGGACGGAGGCCACCCTGCACGACGTCGTCATGGCCGCCATCCCGCAGAGCGGCATGAAGAACGCGACCGTCCTCTGGCCGCTGCGCATCGCCATCACCGGCCGCGCCGCGACCCCGGGCGGAGCCTTTGAAATGGCCTACCTGCTGGGCAGGGACGAGACCCTGAAGCGCCTTGACGCCGCCCTGGCGAAGCTGTAAGCCATTTCCTTCCCCAATGCATACAAATCGTCCCCTTCGGTTTTTGGGTGCTGCCCATGCCGAAGGGGACGGTCTTTTTCGCGGATTGCTTTCTCTCCCCTTTTCGGGGACGAAGCCTTTTGTCTGCCCTGCAGATCCGGATGCATTGCGGGGACAGGTATCAGGGCCTGTCAATCGTTGCAATATTTTTCAAACTCACGCACATGTTCAATGGACACACCCTTGCCAATAACGCTTTGACCTGTTGCAATATGCCTTGATAAACTTGTCTGCCACGGAACCTCTTCCTTTCGATTTGTTTTGTCATCCTGTATGCGCGCATCTGATGGAGAAACCGAATGTCATTCAAGCCCGGCAAAGCCCTGCCGCAGCAAAGGCTGAAGCGACCGGCCATGCCAGCGTTTTCTTATCTGCTTCTGCCTCTGCCGGAATTGGAGGATCTGCCGCCCGAAGTGCCCGGAGAATGGCCGCCGGTGCCGCCCGGAGAGTGGCCGCCGGAGCTCTGCCCCGACCTGGCATAGCCGCCGATCGATCCCTGGCCGAAGCCCACAGACATGCTCTGCCCTGAACCCTGGGCTGTATGCTGACCGGAGCCGCTTCTTTTTGGCACATTGATGCTGATGGTCGATCTGGCGGACTTGCCGTAGCGCGCCGCTGCCTCGGGGCTGACCCTCGCGCCTTCCATGGTCTGCACCTGCACCGGCTTCTTCGCTTCGCTCTTCTTCACATGCACGCGCGCGTCTCTCCTGTCGCCGTCAGTGCCCGTGCGGACGATGCCCGCAGTGTTCTTTTCACTGGCGTACTTGGTGTAGCCTCGCTTCTCGATGGCCTTGTCCTCCAGCTCATAGGCGTTCATCGCCCTCGGCCTGCCGTCCTTCATCACGCGGATCTTCTCCGTGCGCACGTTATAGCGGCCATCGCTTTCATTGCGATAATCTCCGCGATGTGCCTTGAGGTGCTCATTGTTTTCCTTGCGGCTGCTGAGAAACTGAATGTTCCTGGGCTCCGCCGCATATTCCGGATGCATCGCGACAGACTTCATGTGGTGCCCCTGATACCCCTTTACCCGACCGATCCTCAGCAGCTCCTTCTGCTCCTTCACCGTCTACTGGCGGGTACCCCGCCCCTTGCGGACAAGCTCTCTCTCCCGCTCCCAGGCCTTTGCCACGCCCTTGGATCGCTGATAGTTGAGCCTGTTCTTTTCCTGATCAGTCATCGCTGGTCTCCTCGTCTTCGTCGTCATCCTCTATCCTGGGGAGATCATTGCTTTTCAGCAGGAAATGGGCCTCGTTGAGCACATCATCGAGCCACTCGTAAAAATCCGCATACTCAGCGACGTAGCGCTCCTCATCGAGATCCCACAGGCCCATGGTCCCATCCGGACGGATGACGATGAACGCGCCGTAGTTCGTCCGGCCAATCGCCACAGTGCCCTCCGCGATCATCTGTTCATCCCGATAATACATGTTCACCGTGATCAGATCGTTATCCTCATCCTTTTCATCATCCAGGCTGAAGATCTGGTTGGTGAAAAGCCACCCGCCATCACAGCACTGCATGAAGATCAGATACGCGCGGGGAAACCTGAAATTCAGCATCTCCGGATCCTGCGCCGCCTGTATCAGCTGCTTCACGCGCGAAGGCCTGAAGGGCGGAGCCAGCAGCGTGTATTCCTCCAGCTCAGCGATCTTCTCAATCCGCTTCTTCAGCGGATCGGCAATCTCGCCGCCCCTGGACAGAGCATTCAGAACGCTGTCAAAATCAACTCTCATGATCCCATCCTCCTCCTTGCAGGCTGTTGCCCTGCGACTGTCGTTCTTCCTTCCCGATGCGCGTCAGTATCTCCGCCCGCAGCTGCATCAGCGCGGCATCAGCCTGTCCGCCTGCTTTTCGATCCGCTCCTGCATAGGCGGGTTGATCGCGACACACACGCCGTTTCCCATCTTTTCGCCTCGACTGCGTCATTGGTATTCCACCGCGACCTGCACGATCTTCTGGTCGCTGTTGCAGCGAATGCGGAAGCTGCCGCCCCGCCCTGTGAAATACACATCCTCCACGATCCGCTGAATCTCGGCTTCCGGGGGAAGCTCCCGGAATCGCACGCAGGGCCGCATGAGCCCCTTGTCACGGTATCGCCTCAGAATCGCCGCATACTGCTCCAGCGTTTCAGCCTCAACCTTTTTGAGCACAAACCAGGAATACTTCTCCGTCATACAGACCGGGTATTCCACCGCTTCCCAGCTGTGATCGCTGCGGATCCGGCTGTCATTCAGGTTGAAGTAGTCATAGCAGATTCCCATCTGCAGACTGGATTTGCAGATATCCCAGAATGCGTCAACATGTGCATACCGCGCGCCCAGACGGACCATGTTCCAGGCGTGGGGCCCGCTGTCCTGCGCGCTGCCGCCGCCAATGCCGACGATCACCTGGCAGGGAACGCCCATCATCAGGCACAGCAGATAAAACATCTGTGCCGCCCCATCGCACACGGTTTTGCGGTGAAGCAGCGGCCCAACGATACTGTGCGTCCACCACGGGCAGTCGTCGCTCCGGTCAGACTGGAGGTTGATCTTCTGCATCAGGTTATGGATATCCTGCTCCCGCTGCAGCAGATTGTGTTCCTTCTGGCGTGGTTACCGCCGTCACCAAGACGTGCAGCGTGGTGGCCTATACAGGCACCACCAAGGTCACGCCCACCCTCGGCACCATCTCCGGCGCACCCACCGGCATGACCGTGACCGCAGGCTCGGCATCCGGCAACGAGATTCCGCTGACCATCGCCATTGCCGCCAATTCCAACCTCGGCAGCGCAGGCCAGCTGGAAGGCACCATCAGCATCCCGGTGACCGCACCGGTGTCCACCATGCTGCAGCTCCGCTGGAGCAAGGTCAATACGTGCGCGACGGGTTCTGCTGCCTATGTGCTGACGGTCTACGCGCCCGGCGGCACGGTGTTTACCAACGGTACGGCGAACGGCTCTGCCAGCATGACGCTGACCGCGCAGTTCTTCCAGGGCTCCACCGACCGCACCACTAGCAGCAGTTCCCTGTATCTGTGGCAGAAGTACACTTCCGGCAGCTGGACAACCTTCAAGGCAGAAGCCTCCGGCTCCTCGGGAAGCACCTGCACGGTGAACGCCTCCGATGTGGTCGGCACCGCCACCTTCCGCTGCCGGGCGCGGTACGGCTCGTCCTCGACCGCCTTCTTCTACGACACCATCACCATCATCGACAAGACGGACAACTATCAGGCGGACATCGACAGCACCGCCGGGGATGTGTTCAAGAACACGGTCGGCTCCACCTGTCTCATCTGCCGCCTGTGGCAGAATGGCAGGGAAGTTGATCCGCTCAAGAGTACCACCTACGCCACCGCCGCGCCGTCCAGCCCTGCGACAGGCGATTTCTACTACCAGATCACCACGTCCACGCCGACCACCAGGCTGATGCGCTACAGCGGCTCGGCCTGGGAGGACGTCACCGCCAACGCCAGCCACAAGCATGCCAATACCTATACTTGGTATCGCCGGGACAAGAACGGCAATCCCATGGACAGCGGCGCGGCCTTCGCCACCGGCAAGGTCATCTATGTGGACGGCGATGACGTGGACAGCAAGACCGTGTTCGTCTGTGAGGTCGAATAAGGAAAGGAGGGAGCAGCATGATCGCAGGCGCACAGTACACCATCGTTGACCTGTCTGACCCCATTCAGCAGGGCACTGCTCCCGCCAATCCCGTCACGGGGATGCTGTGGCTGGACACCTCGGTATAGGGCACGCCGCAGTCTTCGATCTGCCGGGTGACCTTGAAAATCTGCTTCCCGCTGCGGAAAAACTCCAGCGGCACATTCAGCAGCCCATCGTTACGGCATTTCTCGCGGATCAGCGATGTCGTATGCTGCAGATGGTCGTAAAACCGCTGCGCCCGCTCCTCCACATGTCTGAGCATCGGCGGACATTCCTCGCCCTCGTCCGTGGGGAAACGATAGTTCATGTATTTCTTGAGCACATACCGCTTGCCGCGCCGTTCGGCGAAGTACACTGTTCCTGAGGTCGCAGGCAATTCACTCAGGATCCTGTAACCACGAATCTCGTCCACGTTCCCTCTCCCCAGCGCCAATCCTTGTCGACGGGCGATCATCCTGCGTTTATCTCACGGAGCCAACCGGTTTGCGGCTGTTCTCCGCTTATTCCTCCTCGTTGTCCCCGGCCGCAGGTGTGTCGTCCTGTTCCTCGCCCGTGGACGCGTCCTCTGTCTCCGGCACGTCCTCCACCTCCGGCACATTCTCCGTCTCCGGCATGTCCTCTGTCTCCGCCATGTCATCGGCCTCCTGAGGCGCATGCTCCTGTTGATCTTGGGAGGGCTGCTGACTCTGCGGCAGCTCCAGCACGGTATCCCACTTTCGGTGGCCCGTCAGATACTTGTGCCACAGCTCCATGACCTGCTCCTTGAAGGCCAGATAGTTGCTGTTGTAGCTGCGGCACTGCTCATCGATGTCCCAGCATTCCTTCAGCTTGCTTTCGCACTTGCGCAGCGCATTTTCGCTGATCTCGATCTCGTCGCAGCGCTCATGCTTTTCATACCAGCCCATGATGATCTGGCGGGCATAGCCCAGGCTATAGTCCGCCCGGATCCGCTCGCATTCCGCCTCCGTGAGGGTGATGCGAATGCTGTCCGGAGACGCCGGTTCCGGCACGGCCCGGCACGCCCGCACTGCGTTTGCACACGTAAACAGATTCTGCAGATCATCCACGCTCAGCCGGAGATCCGGCAGCATGGTCCGGGGCGACGGGCCGTCGTTGACGATCATGTCAAAGATGCTCTTCTGGGTTTCCGGATCCAGCGGCCTGGAAACAGTGTACTTCTGCGTGTAAGAGGTAAAGACGGTATTCATCTTCCTTGACGAGGCCGAATTGACCCACAGGACCATGTCATGAACGCCCGCCTCGATATCTCCGACCATTTTCTCGGTGATCTGCCGGTATCCCTGGAACTGGTTCCACTCCTTGTGCCTGCCGCAGAAGGCCATATACAAATACTGCATGAGCCCGGATACCCGCTCCGCATCGGGTCTGCGGATGTGCCAGTCCCATTTCAGCATGTATTCATTGTTGCCGATTCTCTCCTCGCGTACCTCAATGTGTCTGAGACCGGCGATGCAGCTGCGCAGTCTGCGCTCCGCATCCTCCATGCTGTACTTCCACATTTCGCATTCCGACCGCGCCTCGCGCCGATTTTGTTCCAGACGCGCACGCAGGGAATCCATTATCTGCTGTGCCGGCTCGTTCGTTATGCCGTCAGAGGGCTGGTTGACCTGCTTCTCGATGTAGGCGCAAAGGCCGGTGATAAAGCTTCCTGTGCCCGCAAGGCCCCGGTACAGCTTGCGCAGGTTCATATTCACATCTGCCTCTGCATCCGGAAGCTCGGGCCGCACCGGGAATGGATCGATGTAATTCTTTCGAAGCTCATCCGCTGCCGCGTAGAGCATGTCGCTGATCTCTTTGAATTCGTTCGTGTACGGCGCATATTCCAGCGCACCGATCGTACAGGAATCGTCCTTGATGAGCAGATTATTGCTGATAAAGCCGAAGAACTGATCCCGCATTTCCTCCATGTTGGCGCAGGTAGTATTCCAGATGCATCGGGGATTCCACGCTGCCATACATGCCGTCCGTGCAGGCAAAGAGCAGCGCCGTATCCGACAGCAGCACGCATCGGTTGTTGATCTGATAGGGATTCAGCCCGATCCGGTTGGACATGGGCGGAGAATAGTCGTCCAGGATCTCCATCATGATGCTCTCATTGGGATCCTCGGACGAATCGTCATTGGTAACCTGCTGCATGCTCTTCTCGTCGATGATATAGCAGCGGGAGTCGCCGGCCCACAGCGCAATCGCCAGCAGCTGTTCGGAGGGCATGGGAAAGGTGATCCAGCCGGCGATGGTCGTGGGCAGCTTGAGCTTCTCGCCATCCTGCCTCCACCGGTGGGTCTCCTCAATCAGCTGATTGTCGATGGCCTGTTTGAGCGTCTTGCTGATCTGCGCCGCCAGCGCCCCGATCTCCCCAGCAGAATCGGGGTTCATCTGCTGATACCACGCATCCCAATGCTCCTGGATGACCTTTTCGACAGTCTGTGCCGCAGCATTGGAGGCAATCTTCGCTTCCGTGCGCACGTTGCCCTGGTCATCATGGCACGAGCCGCCGCCGGCGCCGCCCAGGCCATCGAATACAAACGCATAATGCTCGCCGCAGATGACGGCGTCTTCGCCCTTGCCAGTATAGTTTTCAAAGAAGATCTTCATTTTCATCGATCAACCAGCTCCTTCCATATACTTGAGCTCGCCTTCAGGTAAATGGGATTACACCGTCTTGTCCTATGCCAGCCACGCTTTCCACCTCAACGCGATCGCATCCGGCGGAATACCCGATGCCGCCGTGAAACCCTATGCCGTGGCCCCCGCTATAGAAGCCACAGCGCTCGGGAGAGGGCCGTTGCCCGGAAAGCCATCCGTCACACGCTGCCGCTGATCGTCGCGATGACCTTCTCGAACACGGTCTCGCTGATGCCCTTGCCCGCCTCGGACACCTCGTGAGACGCGCCGCTCCAGGTGCCCATCTTCGGCCAGGGATAGGCGTTGGGCGCAAAGATGATCAGGCGGCGCGCACGATCGTCCATCATTTCCCATTCCGCATTCAGTTCCGGCATGGTCTTCGGCATATCTTCGGGATAGATATCGCGGTATTCGGGCAGACTGCGCTGCGGATCATCCAGAGGATGGGCCGACGCATCCGTCATCAGAACGATAATATGACGAGCTTTCATACCCTGCCTCGGCTGCGTGTAATTCAGCTTCAGTGCACGATGCAGCGCCTCCAGTGCATGCTCGGGCTCATCGCCGCCGCCGCAGGCCCGGATGCCGGACACATAGTCCCGAAACGCCGCCGATTCGTCGTCATCCTTGTCAGAGAGGATAAAGTAATCGCTCTCCTCATAAGCGACGCTGTCCACATACAGATCGCGGAAGATGACCACCTTCACGCGCATCGTACTCACAATGCGCTTCTTATCCTTTAAAGCATAGATGATGTCCTTATACAGCGTGAGGGCGCGCGCTTTCACAGCATCCAGGGCATTCTGCATTGAGCCTGTGCCGTCAATCAGAAAAACGAGGTCAACCACCGTTTTCAGGCCTTTCATAACCTCCTGACCCCTTTTCAGATCCCCAAGAGCCACTCTTTTTACACTCTGATCCGCCATTTTCTTGCTCCTTTCAAATTCCCCGGGCTGTGATCAGCCCAACGCAGGTCGTCACGGCTCCTGACCGACTGCAGCGGGATGCCTGTTGCGGCAATGCGCGGCCTAAATCATTGCCGCGGTCACCTGCTGCAATTTGTTGTTCGTCCGATGTTTTCATATTCAGGTTTTTCCACCCTGTACAAATCCAATCCGCCATACGCGAGAGAAGGGAAGTGTGCTTTATTCGGAAAAGGCTGCCCCGCAATGACTTGGAGCAGCCCAATGTTCAGACGTATTCAGGAACCACCGATTCGTTCGCAACATGCACAGGCATCAAACAGGCGCAGCAGAGATATCCGCCAAAGCCGCCATGCCGGCTCATTCCGGAGGCCGGCAGAAAACGCATCAGCTGTTCGCGTGCTCCTGCGTTCAGTCCCTTGCAGGCCTGTCCAAGCGGTAGGACCTCTCAAAACCTCAGCGATCCCGGACCTGACCGATCGGAATCCCCTGCTCCATGCCTGTCGGGATCGGGCTGCAAGGAACCCGGCTCCCAAATGTCCGCTTTCACGAGAGGTGTTGTTTGTGACGAATCCCGGGCAGTTGTTCTGCGGTTCCTCAAATGCTGCCGGCGATGAACTTCAGCACGTCGTCAAAACGCTGGCTGTCGATGCCCACGCCTGCAGGAGACGGCACATACTGCACATCCATCCAGGTCGAAACGGACGTCCATGGATACGCATTGGGTGCGAAGACCACCAGGCGGCGCGCCTTGATGTCCATTTGGGATTCCCACTCCGCCTGCAGGGACGGAAGATCCTCCGGAACACCCTGAGGGTAATTCGTGCAGGTGCTGCGGCGTCTGTCGTCGAGCCTGTGCGCAGATGCGTCCGTCATCAGGACGATGATGTGACGCGCCTTCTGCCCCTGCAGCGACTTCGAATAGTCCGCGTTGATCGCCAAATGGAGCGCCTCCAGCGCGCTCTCGGGCTCGTCGCCGCCGCCGTCAGCATGAATGCCGGAGACGAAATCGCGGAACTGTACCTCATCGCCGTCGCCATTCTCGCACAGGACAAAGAAGTCGCTTTCAATAAAGGGAACCTGATCCACGTACACATCGCGGAATGCGATGACCTTCACGCGGATCCTGTCTGCGAGGCGGTTCTTGTCCTTGAGCGCCGCCTTGATCTTGGCGTGCAAATCCAGCGCGTTCGCCTTGACGTTGTCCATCAGGTTCTGCATCGAACCGGTCGCATCCATCACCATCGTAATGTCAACGGTTGTCTGCACACCGGTCGACTTTCTCACACTCTGCAAGTCCGTAAGCGACTTGCGCACACCCTGTCTATCCATGCTTCTCATCCTTTGTCTTTTGCTTCATCGCAGTGTTGCAGGCTTCATATCCGATCAGACCTCTCGCTGCTCTGCGCATTTCATATTGTCAGCGCGCCGTGCGTCCAATCCAGCCAACCGGATTGAAGACGCGCGCTTCCGTGCGGACAGGGATTACAGCGAGCCGGTCAGCATGCTGATGATCTTCTCCATGGTCAGCTCTGCCAGGCCGCCATCCGACTCCACAGGAATCAGGGAAGATCCGTTCCACTGTTCCATTTCCTTCCAGGGATACTGATCCTTGAGCGCAAAGAGCAGCAGGCTCTGCGCCTTCGGATCCATCTTGCCCGCATACTCCGCATACAGCTCGGAAAGCGACCTGGGCATATCCGGATCAGAGGGATAGTGGATGTTGGTCGCGTTGCGCTCGTCCTCCAGACTCAAAGCAGGCGCATCGGTGAAGACCATGATCACATGACGGTGTTTGCTGGTCGAATCCATGTCCCAGTCGCTGTTGACGGCGAAGTGGATAGCCTCCAATGCGCTCTCCGGATCGTCTTCGCCGCCGGTGGCTTCCAGCTGATCTACGAAAGTCTGCAGATCGGCACGATCGGCATCGTCATTCAGATCGAAAAACTCACTCTGCAGCATGGGGCCATGCTGCGGCTGAAGAGCCGCCTCTCAGTCGAAGTTGTAATCGCGGAAGGCGACAACCCGCACGCGCATGCGGTCCAGGGTACGATCGGGGCGCTTCATCTTCAGCTTGTCGTTCAGACGCTCATACACCAGCGTGCGGAAGTTGATCACGTTCTCCTTGATGGAGTCGATCATGTCCTGCATGGAGCCCGTCACATCCAGCACAACGGTCACATCCACGTTCAGCTTCATGCCAATCTGACCATTGCCCGTCAGGCCGCCCGGCACCCGATTCTCTGTGTCCCCCATCCTCGGCGGCGGCAGCACCGTATCTTCATCCTCATTGAAGTCGTCGAAGTCTACCTCGAGTGGAAGCTCGTCAACGGTATCCATCAGTACATCGCTTTCGCCCATGTCCAGATCGTCAGCGGAGTCCAGGTCGAAGATCATATCCTCCTCATCATCCATTCGACGAAGATCATCATCAAGGGACATTTGCAGTTCCTCCTTCAAAAAATTTGTGAGTATGCAGCGTCCTGCATTGTCAGAAAAACCACCCACAGCATTTTCACAATTCTTGTTTGTATTTCTGTATAAAACGAAACACTCCTCCTTTTTTTCAGCGAAATTGCGCCATATTGTTTTGAACGTTTGGAATGCCTCTGCACAGGGCCAATTTCCATCCGCTTTCGTCCTCTGTGCCCGGTATGCGTCTGTTGTTATCACTCTGCGACAGTCGGCACCGGTTGCATTCCGATCATCAGGGAGCTATTTTATACAGTCAATATGCACTATTCATACACAAGAAGGCCCGATTGGAACAGCCGTCCATCGCGCCCCTGCCACCTCCGGACGTTGACAGTCTGTCGTCCCTCCGTTGCAGCAGGCCGGTACAGCACGGCTTGCCGCGCCGGGAAGAAGCAGGGGCATCCGTTCACGGCGTGTGTTGCGTCCATCTTTAGGATTCCCCCCTTCGTTGCACAGCACAAAAGAAGCCGGACGAGGCATCACCCCGTCCGGCTTCATCATGCGGCATTACACCGGCATAGTCTTGTTGTCCTTGTCAAGCATCGTGGAATCGATCTTGAGCTTCTGCGCCTGACGATACTCGAAGAACTTCGGCGCGACCTTCGGGAACAGCGCGTAGGACAGGACGTCCTCCTCCTGCTCGTAGTAGTCGCGGATCTCCTCGCGATACTTGTCCATCTCGGGCTTGAGCAGGTCGGCCGGACGGCAGGTGATGACCTCGTCATCGCCGATCGCCATCCTGCGGACTTCCTCATTGACCTCGCCCGGCAGACGGCCGTATTCGCCGCGCAGCAGGCCCTTGGACTCGTTCGGGAAGGTCTTGTAGCGGCCAAAGAGCACATTCATAACGGCCTGGGTGCCGACGATCTGGGAGGTCGGCGTGACCAGCGGCGGATAGCCGAAGTCCTTGCGGACCCGCGGGATCTCAGCCAGCACGTCGTAGTACTTGTCCATCGCGTTGAACTGCTTGAGCTGGCCGATCATGTTGGAGAGCATGCCGCCCGGAACCTGATACTTGAGCGTGTTCGCGTCCACGCGCAGCACCTTGCCCGGATCAAGCCAGCCATCCTTCTGCAGGCGGTCGGCCACCTTGCGGAAGTGCACGGCGCACTCGCTCATCAGATCCATGTCGAGGCCCGGATCATACTCGGTGCCCTTGAGCGCCGCGCAGAGGGACTCGGTCGCCGGCTGGGCCGTGCCCTCGGCCAGCGGGGACAGCGCGGTATCGACGATGTCGCAGCCCGCCTCAATGGCCTTGAGGATGGTCATCGCGCCGGTGCCGGCGGTGTTGTGGGTGTGCAGGTGAATCGGCAGCTTGGTATTCGCCTTGAGCCTCTTGACCAAGCTGTAGGCGTCATACGGCAGCAGCAGGTTCGCCATGTCCTTGATGCAGATGGAGTCCGCGCCCATCTGCTCGATCTCCTTGGCCAGCTTGACGAAGTATTCCTCGGTGTGCACCGGGCTGATCGTGTAGCTGATGGCGATTTCGCAGATGCCGCCGTACTTCTTGGTGGACTTGACAGCCTGCTCCAGGTTGCGCATGTCGTTGAGCGCGTCGAAGATACGGATGATATCGATGCCGTTCTCGATGGACTTCCTGACGAAAGCGTCGACGACGTCGTCCGCGTAGTGCTTGTAGCCCAGAATGTTCTGGCCGCGGAAGAGCATCTGCAGCTTCGTGTTGGGCATCGCCTTGCGCAGCTGGCGCAGACGCTCCCACGGATCCTCGTTCAGGAAGCGCATGCAGGTGTCAAACGTCGCGCCGCCCCAGCACTCGAGAGAATAATAGCCGACCTTGTCGAGCTTGTCAGCGACGGGAAGCATCTCGTCCAGGCGCATGCGGGTAGCCGCCTGGGACTGGTGCGCGTCGCGCAGAATGGTATCGGTGATCAGCACCTTGCCCATATCTCATTTCCTCC
>SFHU01000092.1 GCA_004555535.1 Clostridiales bacterium | reverse complement strand
AAGACCAGCGCCGTCATCATGATCATCATCGCCTGCTCCGGCCCGTTCGGCTGGGCGCTGGCCAACTGGAAGATTCCGGAGACGATCTCCGCCGCCGTGCTGAGCATTTCCACCAACAAGTACATCATCCTCTTCCTGATCTCGCTGATCATCCTCGTCGCGGGCGTCTTCATGGAGACCTCCTCCGCGATCATCCTGCTCACGCCGGTCTTCCTGCCGCTGATTCGCGCGCTGGGTATCTCCACGCTGCACTTCGGCGTTCTCTTCGTCGTGGGCATCGCCATCGGCATGATCACGCCGCCGGTCGCCATCAACCTGTTCGTCGCCTCCGGCATCACCAATCTGCCGCTGACGAAGATTTCCAAGGCCGTCATTCCCTATCTGCTCGGCCTGATCGTCGTGTTCCTCTTCATCGTCTACGGGCCGCTGTTCATTCCGGGCTTCATTGCCTGACGGCGCTCTTGTCTGAAATGGCTCACTCTGAACGCGCTTCCCTGAGGGCGGCGGGATGGTACATCCTGCCGCCCTCCTTTGTTGTCTCCTGCCGGCGTCTTGTTCAAACTGCAGCACTTTTCCTTTCCGCGCACAAAGGGTGGATTTCTTTACAAATTTCGAAGAATCCCTTAACATTGCGTCAAACCGTGCTATAATGGTAGCGTTGTCTGCCCGTGCTGCGTACCCGATATTTCCCCGCTTGCCGGAGGCAGACGGCAACAGATCGCCAAAGGAGAAACCCATGTTCAAGACCTCCGCCCATCGCACCATGGATATGACCCAGGGGCCGCTGTTTTCCAAGGTGCTGCTCTTCGCGCTGCCGATCATGCTTTCCGGCATCCTCCAGCTGCTCTTCAACGCGGCGGACACCATCGTCGTCGGCCGGTTTGCCGGCAACGAAGCGCTGGCCGCCGTCGGCTCTGTCGGCTCGCTCAACAACCTGATCATCAGCCTGTTCATCGGGCTTTCCGTCGGCGTCAACGTGCTTGTCGCGCGCTTTACCGGCGCGCGGGAAAGCGACAATGTCCGCGAGACCGTCCACACCGCCGTGCTGCTCTCGGTGGTGGGCGGACTGTGCCTCTCCGTCATCGGCATCACGGCCGCGCGCCCGCTGCTCACGCTCATGGGCTCGCCAGACGACGTCATCGACCTGGCCGTGCTGTATGTGCGCATCCTCTTCATCGGCATTCCGGTGCAGATGCTCTACAACTTCTGCGCCGCCGTGCTCCGCGCCGTGGGCGACACGAAACGCCCGCTCTACTTCCTGACCATCGCGGGCGTGGTCAACATCGTGCTCAACCTGTTCTTTGTCATCGCGCTGCACATGAGCGTCGCGGGCGTCGCGCTGGCGACGATCCTCTCCCAGGTCGTCTCCGCCGTGCTGGTCGTTCGCTCGCTGATGCTGATGGACGGGCCGACGCGCCTGATTCCCCGCCGCCTGCACATCAACGGCGCGATGCTCCTGCAGATCATCCGCATCGGCCTGCCGGCGGGCATCCAGAGCTCCGTCTTCTCCCTGTCCAACGTCGCCGGTAACGCGGCGGGCATGAACATCAGCAACTTCGTCTATCAGGCGATGAACACCTTCCAGCAGGCGATCACCTGCTTTGCCGGCCAGAACATGGGCGCGCGCAAGCCCAATCGCGTCATCCGCTCGCTGAAGGTCTGCCTGTGCTGGGCCTTCCTCTTCGGCCTGGTGCTGGGTCTGCTCTCCTGCGTCTTCGGCAGGCAGCTGCTGAGCCTGTACACCGGCGATCCGAACGTCATCGCCGCCGGGCTCATCCGCATCTTCTACGTCTGCGGCCCGTACTTCCTCTGCGGCATCATGGACGTGATGACCGGCGTGCTGCGCGGCGTCGGCTATTCGCTGCTGCCGATGATCGTCTCGCTCCTGGGCGCCTGCGCGTTCCGCATTCTCTGGGTTGTGACCGTGTTCCGCGCCAGGACGACGATGGGCTGCCTGCTGCTGTCCTATCCGGTCTCCTGGGGGCTGACCTTCACCGTCCTCGCCATCATCTTCCTCGTCCTCTGGAAGCGCGTTCTGGCCCGCTTTACGCCCGAGGAGCGCGCCGCGGATTAACCTTTTCCTTTCCATGCAAAGAGGCTCCGGATCGTCCGGAGCCTCTTGTTTTTTCCCGTCTTACGCCATCACGCTGAACGCCGCCACGCCGAAGAACAGCAGAACGGCCAGCACCGTGCCCAGGCTCAGCGTCGTGGAAACGTACTCGCCGTCGTCGCCCATGTCCGCATACAGCGGGATAATGAACGGCGCGGGCAGCGTGTACTGGAGCATCAGCGCGAGCATCAGCGGCTTTTCATACGGGATGATCGCAAAGAGCACGCCGGAGACGAGCGCCATCACGCAGGCCATCACGCCCAGACGCAGCGCCAGCGTCGTGGCGACAGGCCTGAGCAGGCTTTTGCTGATTTTGAGCTGATAGCCCACCACCAGCAGGATCAGCGCGGAGGTCGGCGCCGTGATGAAGTCGATCAGCGACATGAGGATCTTCCCCGCGCCGGTCGGCGCAATCGCCCTGTAGACGCCCAGCGCGCCCAACAGGATGCCCAGCAGCATGCCGATGCAGGCCCTGTTGGTCAGCATGTTGCGCAGCATGGCCTTGGGCGTCATGCGCTCGCCGCCCGCGGACTTGAGCGCCGCGAGGAACACCGTGTAGGCGAACATCGTTTGACCGATATCGACCATCGCATAGGTCGCGGTCTTGTCCGCGCCCGCGAGCAGCGCATAGAGCGCGTAGCCGAGCATGCCGCCCTCAAAGGAGGTCATCAGCAGCGGCATGAACCGGTCATAGGGCCTCACGAAGCGGCGCAGCGCGTAGCCGGCCAGCAGCGCGATCAGGCAGCCGATGAACACCAGCACGAACACCAGCATCAGCTTGCCGCCGTATTCCGCTGTGAAGAACGCGCGGAACAGCACGACCGGCAGCAGGATATCGCCGATCAACGCTTTCAGGCCCGCGTGGCGCTCGTCGTTGAGGATGCCGCTGGACGCGCAGAAGCGCCCCAGCGCAATCATCGCGAGCACGGGCAGCACCATGGCGACAATGGAAACCACCATATTCTCTTTCCCCCTTCTGCGGCCAGCGGCCGCTTCCATTTCCGAACGGCACGGCTTCTCTCCCGGCTTTCGCACACGAGGCCGATCGTTTGCGCCGTTTGCCTCTCAGAGGAAAGGGACGACAAAGCCGCTGCTTCATCGTCCCCCTCTTCCTCATAGCTCTCTTCTTTTGTATGTCTGACCGGCCCGGACTCCGGATCCGGTTCAAACCGTGGTTTTCCGCCTTCGCCCGACTTACGCGTGGATCGCGTCGGTGTAGAATTCGAAGGCTTCCTTGTCGGTCGCGCCCTGGTGGACGATCATGCGGATCGCCTTCGCCATCTCGACCGGATGCTCGCTCTGGAAGATGTTGCGGCCCATGTCCAGGCCGCGTGCGCCGCCCTGAATGGAACGGTACGCCATCGTCAGCGCCTCATCCTCCGGCAGCTTCTTGCCGCCCGCGACGACGATCGGCACCGGGCACGCCGCGACGACCTCCTCGAAGTTGTCGCAGTAGTAGGTCTTCACGAGCTGCACGCCCATCTCCGCGATGATGCGGGTGGCGAGCTTGAAGAAACGGTCCGTGCGCTCCATCTGCTTGCCCACGGCGACGACGCCCAGCGTCGGGATGCTGTAGCGCATGCCGGCGTTGATGCAGCGGGAGAGGTTGTCGATCGAGGAGAGCTGGCCGTCCGCGCCGATGAAGGTCTGCACGGCGATGCAGTCCGCGTTCATGCGGATGGCATCCTCGATGTCCACCGCGACGACCTCGTGGCTCAGGTCGTCGTTGAGCATGGAGGAGCCGCTCGTCACGCGCAGGGCGACGCCCTTGCGGTACGTCGGCGGGACGCAGGTGCGCAGCGCGCCGCGCGTGCCCATGAACACGTCGATCTGCTCGGCGAGCTTCGGGATCACGAGATCCAGGCGCTCCAGGCCCGCGGTGGAGCCCATGAAGTAGCCGTGGTCAAAGGCAAACATGACCGTGTTGCCGCTCTTGGGGTCAAAGATGTTGGAGAGGTGGCGCTTCATGCCCCAGTCGAGGTTGTTCGCGCCTTTGACGTGGAAGCTGCCCTGGTTGGCAAACGGCACGTCCGTATGATAGTCCTTTGCGACCTTGAGTCCGTCTTTATCCGCCATGTGAATCCATCTTCCTTTCTTGAAGCCGGCTTGAATCCGGTGCATTTCCGGCGCTGACGAACGGTTCTTCCGGCCGGAACGGAAGCAGAGGCAAACGCCGCGTCATGCCGCAGCCTTCACCAGAAGAGGAGGGGCCCGCAAGGGGCTCCTCCTGCAAAGCATGTACGAGGATTAGAACGGATAGTCCGCCACGTTCTCCGCGGTGAAGACAACACGCTCGGGCAGCAGCACGACGCCGTTGTTCTCCGCAGCAGTCTCCTGGCCCTCGACGAGATCGCCGTTGGCGAGGATTTCGACGGTGCCGATGCCAGGCACGTCAACGGTGTCGCCGACCTTCACGGTGTTGCCGGCGGACACATAGGCGGCCAGGTAGCAGCCCAGAGCGCCCTGGATGCCGCAATCCCACAGGCCCCAACGGGTGCAGATGCCGTTCTCCAGGTAGGTGGTCATGCCGGAGGGCGGGCAGAAGCCGGTGATGGTGACGTCAGCAGCGGTCAGGCCCTTGTTCTGGGCAGCGCCGCACTGGCCCGGCAGAGCGGTGGAGTCGTTGCAGATGATCAGATCGACGTCCGGATAGGCCTCGAAGATGGACTCGCCAACGCTGACGGAGGTCGCCGGATCCTGGTTGGAGTAGTACGGATCATGGACGGCCACCCAGCTCGGGTAGTTCTCCTTGATGTAGGCGTCGCCGGCGACGTACCAGGAGTTCTGGTCGGCCACGGACGGGTTGGAGAAGTGCCAGACGTACTTCACTTCGCCAGTGATGTCAACGCCGCGCTCCTTGAGGGACTCAACGCCCATCTCGACGAGCATCGGGCCAAGGACGTCCGCGGTGCCCTGGGAAACCATCAGCGCACGGGCGTTCGGAGAGACGTCGGAGTCCCAGGTGCTGACATAGATGCCGGCCTCCTGAGCCTCGGTCAGCTTCTCGTCAAGAGCGGTCGCGTCGACAGAGGAGATGCAGATCGCGTCCACGCCCTTGTCGATCGCCTGCTGGATCAGCTCCAGCTGGGTGGTCACGGAAGCGTCAGGGGAGCCGATATAGTCGACCGTCAGTCCCCAGTCCGCCGCGTACTTCTGAGCGCCGTCGTTCGCGGCCTCGAAGAACGAGTTGCCGGAAACCTTCGGGATGAAGGCAACGGTCATGCCGTCCACAGGGCTCTTGCCCTCGGCAACGGCGGCAGAGACCAGCGTGAGCGCCATGCACAGCACAAGGATCATCGCCAGAATCTTTTTCATGTTTGGGTTCCTCCTACATTTTTTTATTATCTCAAGAGGAGCTCACAGCGCCTCCTGAAATTCGGGAATCAGCTTTGCTTTCTACGGCGCCTGAAGAAGCGGGAAAGCATGTTCTGGCCGGCGATCTCGCGGCCCAGCACGACGAGCACCAGGATGATGCCCACGGGCAGATCGAGGTTCTGCGTGCTGACGTTGAAGCACAGCGGCAGGCCGTAGCGCAGGATGCAGATGATCAGCGAGGCGAGCACCGTGCCCAGGATGCTGCCCTTGCCGCCGGTGTTGAGCGTGCCGCCCAGCACGACCGCGGTGATGATGGCCAGCGTATAGCCGGAGCCGAGGTTGTATTTGGCGGAATTGACGTTGGCGGTCAGCAGCATGCCGGCCAGCGCGGCGCTGACGGCGGAGAGCACATAGGTGCTCATGATGACGGCGCGGGTGTTGATGCCGGAATACTCCGCCGCCTGCTGGTTGACGCCGATGAGGTAAAGCCGCTCGCCGTACTTCGTGCGATGCAGAATCCAGACGCACAGGAGAATCAGTGCGGCATAGATGACAATCTGTGTCGGAATGCCGAGAATCGTGCCCTTGCCCAGGAAGCGGAAGCCGACATACTGCCCTGCCTCCGTCTTGGCCGGGAAGCCGCTGATGCCCTGATAGGCGGGCGTCGCGGACATGCTCGAGACGAGCAGCGCCAGGCCCGAATACAGGAAGCTGCCGCCCAGCGTGACGACCATCGGCTGCACGCCGCAGTAGGCGATGAAAAAGCCCGAGAGCGCGCCGCACAGCGCGGCCACAGCCACCGCGATGACCACAGCCAGCCAGATGTTCAGCCCGGCGTCGCTCCAGAGGACGCCGATGATGATGCTCGTCAGGCCAATGATCGAGGGGGCCTGGATGTCGATGCCGCCGGTGATCATGACCAGCGTGACGAACAGGGAGATGATGCAGACGCTGATGTAGTTGACGATGCTGTTCATGATGGAGTTCGGGCGCAGGAACTTGGGATTGGCCGCGCCGAACACCACGAACTCGAGCACCAGGAACACCAGCAGGAACACTTCCCAGCGCTTGAAGACCTTTTTGAGCAGCGTTTTCATGCCTTGCCGCCTCCTTCCGGAGCGTTTTCGGCCGTTCTGGACAGAAGGCGCTTTCTTCTGGACATTTCAACGGACCTGTGCTGCGCCAGCGCGTCCACCACGACGATCACGATCAGCATGACGCCGGTGATGGTGTTGTCATAGGTAGAGGGCAGGCCGATGAAGACCAGCAGACGGCTGATGGAGGACATGATCACCGCGCCGATGGCCGCGCCGATCATGTTGCCCAGGCCGCCGGAGAGGGAGATGCCGCCCAGCACGCAGGCCGCGATGGCGGTCATCTCGTAGCCGGTGCCGGCCACCGTCATGACCTGGCCGTATTTGGAGGCGAAGACGAAGCCGCCCAGGCCCGCGAAGAGGCCGCAGAGCACATAGGCGAGGATCTTCGTGCCCAGCACAGAGATGCCGACCAGCCGCGCGCCGCCGGCGTTGTCGCCCACGGCGATGAAATACTTGCCCTTGCGGGTGCGGGTCAGCACGACGTGCGAGATCGCCACCAGCGCGACGGCGATGGCATAATACACGGTGATCTCCGCAAAAAGCGTCTTGTTGCCATAGCTGGCAATCGCGCCGCCGAAGTTTTCCACCGTGCGCCCACCGGTCAGAATGTAGACCAGGCCGCGGACGACACTGTTGGTGCCCAGCGTGAAGATCAGCGAGGGGACACCGAAGTAGGCGACGCCGACGCCGTTGACCAGGCCGACCGTCGCGCCCGTCGCCAGGCAGACAACCAGCATCAGCGCGACGCTGCCGCCCTGCTGGGCGATCAGGCCGGTCATGGCCGCCGTGATGCACAGCGTGGAGCCGATGGAGACGTCGATCTCGCCCGTCATGATGACGAACGCGATGCCCACCGCCAGCAGCGTGTACATGGTCGCGGCGTTGAAGCAGCTGATGATGTTGGAATAGTTGAGGAACGCGGGATCCGCGATGCCGGTGATCAAAAACAGCAGGATCAGGAAGATCAGGCTCGACGCCCACCGGGCCTTGAACAGGCCTTTCACTTTGCTCATCGTCACACCGTCCTTTCCTGCGCGATGCCGAAGGAGGCGCTGGTCAGAACATCCTGCGTGATTTCCCCGCGGCTGAATTCGCCGTTGATGCGCCCCTGGAAGACCGTGATGGCGCGGTCAGCGAGTTCTACAACCTCCTCGATATCCGAGGAGACCATCAGCACGGCCACGCCTGCCTCCTTGAGCTGGCGGATGATGCCGTAGACGTCGCTGCGGGCCGCCGCGTCGATGCCGCGGGTCGGCTCGTCGAGGATGACGACCTTGGGCTTCGTGGAGAGCGAGCGAGCGATGACGACCTTCTGCTGGTTGCCGCCGGAGAGGCTGCCGATCAGGTCCTCCAGCGAGACGATCTTGGTTCTGAAATCGTCCACATACTTCTTGGAGATCTCCCGCTGGCGGCGGCGGTTCATGTTGACCTTGCCGATCTCGCCGCCGGAGAGCAGCGCGGAGGTGGTGTTGGAGGAAATCGAGCGGATTTTGAACAGGCCGTGCGCGTGGCGATCCTCGGGCACGAAGTTGATGCCCTCCTTGAGGATCTGCTTGGTGGACATGCCCGTGATGTCCTTTCCATCCAGCAGCACCTTGCCGCTCAGGGTTTTGTCGCGGCCGAAGATGGTGCTGATCAGCTCCGTGCGGCCCGCGCCGACGACGCCCGCGATGCCCAGGATCTCGCCGGGATACAGGTCAAAGCTGACATCGGTGAAGCCGTAGCCCGAGAAACTGCGCACCTCGAGCACCGGCTTGAGCGCCTCGTAGCGCACGGGCTCATACGCCTGCTCGCCCTGCTTCTGCGCCTGCGCGTCCTTGGGCAGCAGGCCCTGAATCAGCATTTCCTTGGTGAAGCTCTCCACCGGGCCCTCGAGGGTGATGAGGCCGTCGCGCATGATCGCCACGCTCGTGGCGATCTCAAAGACCTCGTTGAGGCGGTGGGTGATGTAGATCATGCTGATGCCCTTGCTTTTGAGGTCGCGCATGACCCTGAAAAGCGCCTGCACCTCGCCGAAGGTCAGCGCGCTCGTGGGCTCGTCCAGAATGAGGATGCGCGCGTCGCGCATCAGGCCGCGCAGGAGCTCGACGAGCTGCTGCTCGGCGATGGAGAGCGTGTTGGCCTTGCGCTGAAGGTTCAGGTCCACGCCCAGCTCCTTCATGTGCTGTGCCACGCGCTTTTTGAGCTCAGCCTCGTTTCCGGCAAAGCCCATCAGGATGTTTTCCAGCACCGTCATGTTGGGGAAGAGCAGCGGCTCCTGCGGCACGAGATAGATGCCTGCCGCCAGGGCCGCCGCCGGCTTGCCCAGGCGGGCCGGCGCTCCGTCGATCAGGATTTCGCCGCTGTCACAGGAATATATCCCCATGATGATCTTCATGAGCGTGGACTTGCCCGCGCCGTTGCCGCCGATGAGCGCGACAACCTCGCCCGCGGACACGCTCAGGTCGATCCCCCTGAGAACGACGTTCTGCCCGAATGCCTTGCGGATATCCCGCACCTGCAGCCGCGGCACGGACGCCTGCGTGTTTGTGTTTGCTGCCATGTCGTATACTCCTACACCGCGTAGTAACAAAGGTTCCGAAAGGGGACTTTTTATTCACTGCCCTCATTGTAAGCACTTCTGTGCATCTTGTCAAGTATTTTTTCCGTTTGTTTGCCCAAATCGGTTTATTCATCGATTTTTATCGCTTCTTTTCCAAAAGAATTGACATTTGCATTTTCGCGTGTTATACTCACCTATGAAAAACAATTGTTCAAGATCAAAATAAATGTTCCAGCCCTTTCCCTCTGCTTCTCAGGAGGTTTGCTTTGAATTATGAAGAATCGCTGATGGTCAAGGCCGCCTGGTACTACTATTTCGAGAACATGACCCAGCAGGCCATTGCCGACCGCCTGAGCATCAGCCGCATGCGCGTCATCAAGCTGCTCGAGGCTGCCCGGCAGAACGGCATCATCCAGTTCCGCCTGCGCTCCGACGGCGTGGGCATGGCCGAGCAGAGCCGCGCGCTGATGGAAAAGTATCATTTAAAGGACGTCTTCCTCATCCCCTCCGCCGAGGAGGAATCGACGGTCAACGAGTCCATCGCTCGCGCCGGCGCCATGTACATCGCCGACAGGCTGGGGGATAACGCCTGCATCAACGTCGGCTACGGCGACACGCTCAGCCGCACGCTCAACCACCTGGCCACGATGGTCGAAACGCCGGTCACCTGCATCTCGCTCACCGGCGGCGTCTCCCCCTATCTGCCCAACACGCGCTCCAACGTCTTCAACGCCCGGCTGTATCTGATCCCCGCGCCGCTGCTGGCCTCCTCCCAGGAGATGGCCTCGGCCATGCGCGGCGAGAGCTCCGTCTCCGAGATCTTTGACATGGCGGAGCTGTCCTCCTTCACGCTGGTGGGCATCGGCTCGATCCACGATTCCGCCACGGTCGTCAAGTCCGGCGTGCTCAGCCGAAACGACCTGTTCTATCTGCGCATGCACAACGCCGTGGGCGACATCCTCTGCCACTTCTTCGACAGGGAAGGCCGTCTGTTGCAAACCCCCATCGAGGACAGGCTGATCTCCACGCCGCTCTCCCGCCTCAAGACGCTGCGCAACGTCGTCGGCCTCGCCGCCGGCGCGCAGAAGGCCGACGCCATCCGCGCTGCGCTGCTGGGCGGCTATCTCGACGTCCTCGTCACGGACGAGGCCACCGCCTCCCTGCTTCTCAAGGACGAATAGGAATTCGCCTGAACGATATGCGCTCTTTTTCCCGTTTGAACATCGCAGAAAGGATGGATTCTATGGCAAAAACCCTCATGGCTGTCGACGCGGGAACCGGCAGCGTCCGCGCTGTGCTCTTTAGCCTGCAAGGCGAGCAGCTCGGCTGCGTGCAGAAGGAATGGACGCACCGGGAGGACCCGCGCTACCCCGGCAGCATGGATTTTGACTGGACACACAACTGGGAGCTCGCCCGCAGCTGCATCCGCGAGGTCATCGCCCAGACAGGCGTCGATCCCGCGGACATCGCCGCCGTGTCGACCACCTGCATGCGCGAGGGTATCGTCCTCTACGACAGGGACGGCAACGAAATCTGGGCCTGCGCCAACGTCGACGCGCGCAGCGACGACGAGGTGGCCCAGCTCGTGCGCATGAACCCCGAGCTAGAAAAGACCATCTACCGCGAGTCCGGCCAGACCTACGCGCTGGGCGCGCTGCCCCGCCTCTTCTGGGTCAAGAACAAGATGCCCGAGGTCTACGAGAAGACCGCGCTGTGCACGATGTTCAACGACTGGCTCATCTACAAGATGACCGGCGTCTTCTCCTCCGAGCCCTCCAACGCCTGCACCACCGGCATCTTCGACCTCAAGGCCCGCGACTGGGACGACAGCATCGCCGCTAGCATCGGTCTCAAGACCGGTATCTTCCCCAAGACCTACGAGTGCGGCACTGTCGTGGCGCCGGTCAGCGCGCAGGGCGCGGAGCAGACCGGCCTTTGCGCGGGCACGCCCGTGGTCGCCGGCGGCGGCGACGCGCAGCTGGGCTGCGTCGGCGTGGGCGTCGTGGAGGCCAACCAGGCGGCCATCTTCGGCGGCAGCTTCTGGCAGTACGAATACAACACCGACGAGGCGCGGACGGACGAGCACTGCCGCGTGCGCGTCAACTGCCACAGCGTCCCCGGCATCTGGCAGTACGAGGCGCTCGCCTTCAAGCCCGGCATGGTCATGCGCTGGTATCGCGACGCCTTCTGCACGCAGGAGAAGGAGCTCGCCAAAGCCACCGGCCGCGACCCCTACGACCTGATGAACGAGAAGGCGAAGGACATCCCCGCCGGCTGCTACGGCATGCTCTGCGCGTTCTCCGACGTGATGAACTACATCTCCTGGCGGCACGCCAGCCCGACGTTCACCAACTTCGACTTTGACCCGGAGAAGTTCAACCGCTACACCTTCTATCGCGCCATCATGGAGAACACCGCGATGGTCACCTATGGCCACATGAAGCTGGTCGAGGAATCCACCGGCAACATGCCCAGCGAGGTCGTCTTTGCGGGCGGCGCTTCCAAGAGCGGGCTCTGGTGCCAGATTCTCGCCGACGTGCTCGGCCTGCCGGTGAACGTGCCCAAGGTCAGGGAGGCGACGGCGCTCGGCGCGGCCATCATGGCCGGCTACGGCGTCGGCGTCTACACGAGCATTTCGGAGACGGCCAAGTCCCTCGTGCAGATCGAGCAGCGCTATCTGCCGGATCCGGCGAACCACGAGGTCTACATGAAGCTCTACGAGACCTGGCGCAAGCTCTATGCCCGCCAGCTCGCCATTGCCGACGACCGGATCACCCGCTACATGTGGGCAGCCCCGGGCGTCTGACCAGCAAACGAAAGAAAGGGTATCAATCTATGTATATCGTCAACGAAGAAGATCGCGAGTACCGCTTTGGCGACAGCGGGCCCAAGTATCTGATGAAGGGGCCGCGCATGAACTTCGCCCTCGTCCAGTTCCAGGCCGGGCAGGACTTCAAGGCGCACTACCACAACGTCATGGAGGAGAACTTCTATATCCTCGAGGGCGAGGTGGACATCGTCGTCGACGGCGTCGTCAACCACCTGCGTCCGGGCCAGATGATCCACATCGAGCCGGGCGAGATCCACTATGTGAAGAACAACTCCGACAAGCCCATGAAGATGATCTCCACGCTCGCCCCCTACACCAATCCGGACAAGGTCGAGGTGGAAAACTACACCTATTGATTTCAATATGCCCGAAGGCCCGATGCTCCCCCCACGGGAACATCAGGCCTTCTTTTAGCACGCAAAAAGCGGCGCCGGCCATACAGGCCGGCGCCGAAGCTGAGTTGGCAATTCTGTTTGAACGGTCGGCACGCATCCTTCCCCCTCCGGAAGGAGCTTCCTCCCGCGATGCAGGCAGACGCCTTATCCGCGCTTGATATGCCCGACAATGGCGTCGTGCATCTGCGAAACGCGCTGCAGCACGCTCTCGTCGTCCAGGGTCACCCGTCGGATGGCGGACATGGACGCCAGGCCGTGTGCATACGTCCACAGCCGGATGTAAACCTCGTGCGCCTGCTCCTCGCTGAGTCCTTCCTGCGCGCACTCGGCAGCGATGATGTCCTTGCAGGAGGCGTCGCTGATGCGCACCATGGCATTCCTGTCTCCCACGCACATGAAGAGGTGAGAGAAGATGCACGGCTGCTCTGCCGCAAAGCGGACATAGGCGCAGCAGCAGGCAACCAGACTCTTCTCCTTCGCAACGTCAGTCATGGTGATCTCAAACGTATCTCTGGCCTTCTGGTCCAGCGCGTTTTTGAGATCCTCCATGCCCGAGAAATAGCTGAAAATCGGCTGGGTGGAGCAGTTCAGCGCCTTGGCCACGGAACGCGCATTGACCGACTCCATCCCCTCCTTGCAGAACATGGCAAACGACCGCTCCAGGATCATTTCCCTTGTAATTCTCTGTTTCGGCGGCATAATTCTACTCCCTTTTTTTATATTCAAAATGTAGAAGAAATTTTTTTATTATATTAACACATTCTTTCAGATTCGTCAACCGTCGTCAGATTTCGACAACCTTCGCATTTGTCAATGAAATAACATATGTCTGTCCACAATTTTTTGTGTACAAAACCCTTCTGCCACCTAGGTTTTCCACCGTTTTATTAGTTATACGTCATTCCATTTTTTTCAAGATAAATCAGCAAATAATCTAAATTTTACTCAATTTTATATTTATATTTTATGCGTTATTTATATTTTTTGTTTCCATCGTTGAACTCCGCCTCCCGCC
>SFHU01000091.1 GCA_004555535.1 Clostridiales bacterium | reverse complement strand
GTAATCCTGTCCCTCGTAGCCGATGCCGTAGCCGTCCAGACCGATATGGCCGTGCGCCTCGACAAAGCCGGGGTAGACGCGCAGGCCCGACACATCCACGATCTCGCAGCCGTCGGGCACGGAAAGGCCCAGACCAATGGCGGCGATTTTGCCGTCCTCGCAGAGAATATCCGCGTCAAAGGGTTCGCTGTGCACGGCGTCATAGACCATGCCGCCGCGAAGGAGCAACGCACTCATCGAAATGACCTCCTGTGTCTGTTGTGTTTTTTTCAATCATACACCTTTTTGCGCGCCGCGGCAAGGGGTCAGGTTGCCCAATCCGGGAGATGGATTTGGATTATCTATAAAAATAAAGGATACAGTTTGTATTTTTGTTGACATCCGCGCCGCGCGGGCGTATGATAGGCGCGTTCAGAAGAAGAGAGCGGCAGGGCCGCTTTATAAGGAGGAATTTTCCCATGAAGAAACTCATGACGATTCTGCTGGCGCTCGCGCTGGTCTGTGCGGCGTCGCTGGGCGCGGCCCAGACGCTGCGCGTGGGCATGGAGTGCAACTATGCGCCCTACAACTGGACGCAGAGCGAGCCGGGCGAGAACGCCGTGGCGATCGCCGCGGGCGGCTATGCGGACGGCTACGACGTGCGCATCGCGAAAATCATCGCGGACAAGCTGGGCATGGATCTGGAGATCGTGAAGACGGAGTGGGACGGCCTGACGCCGGCGCTGCTCTCGGGCAACATCGACGTGATCATCGCGGGCATGAGCCCGACGGAGGAGCGCAAGCTGACCATCGACTTCACCGACGCCTACTACGTCACGGAGCTGACCGTCGTCGTGCGCAAGGACAGCGCGTACGCCGCCGCGGCGAGCCTTGCCGACCTGGCGGGCGCGAAGATCACCGGCCAGATGAGCACGTTCCACTATGAGATGATCGACCAGATCCCGGGCGTTGTGAAGATGCCCGCGCAGGACACCTTCCCGACGATGATCGTCGCCGTCAGCTCCGGCGCGATCGACGGCTATATCGCCGACCGTCCGGGCGCGGTCTCCGCGACGAGCTCCAATCCCGACCTGACCTTCCTGACCTTTGCGGAGGGCGAGGGCTTTGAGGTCGCGCCGGAGGACGCGGAAATCGCCGTGGGCATCCGCCAGGGCAGCGAGCTCAAGGCGCAGATCAACGAGATTCTCGCCGGAATCACCGACGAGGAGCGCAACGCGATCATGGACGCGGCGGTCGCCGCGCAGCCGCTGAGCGAATAAGCGGCGGGCTGAGCCTGTATCCGCTTCCGAACGGGTTTGAATCCGCCAAACCGGAGGCTCTGCACAACTCAGGATTCCATACGGACTGTCGGAATCTCTCCGGCAGCCCTTTCTTCATCAGAGAGAGGAGATCACATGCCAACAGCAAACACTTCCTTCTTCGGCTGGGTCGCGTTCCTGCTGCAGAAGTACGGCATGCTCTTTCTGCGCGGCACGGGCATGACCCTGCTCATCGCGCTGACGGGCACGCTCTTTGGCTTTGTCATCGGACTGCTGGTCGCCATCGTGCGCTCGTTTTCGCCCGCGCCGGAGCGCCCCGGCCACCACGGCGCGCTGGAGGGCGCGCTCTGCGCCGCGCGCGGCATGCTGCTGCATCTGGCACAGCTGCTGCTGGGCGCGTATATCCAGGTCTTCCGCGGCACGCCGATGATCGTGCAGGCGGTCGTCATCTACTACGGCGCGCAGTACGCGGGCGTGTACATGGACACGACGTTCGCCGCGATCTTCATCATCTCCATCAACACCGGCGCGTATATGGCGGAGATCATCCGCGGCGGCATCATCTCCATCGACAAGGGCCAGTTCGAGGCGGCGCACGCCATCGGCATGACCCACTGGCAGACGATGACGACCGTCGTGCTGCCGCAGGCGATCCGCAACATCCTGCCCTCCGTGGGCAACGAGCTGATCGTCAACATCAAGGACTCCTCCGTGCTCAACGTCATCTCCGTCTCGGAGCTGTTCTTCCAGGCCAAGAGCGCGGCGGGCGCGTATTACCGCTACTTTGAGGTCTATTTCATCATCGCGGTGATCTACCTGATCCTGACGCTGACGGTCAGCCGCTTGCTGCGCTGGGTGGAGCGCAGGATGGACGGCCCGGACAACTACGTCATCCACGGCTCGCAGAGCGACAGCCGCGCGGAGATCGTCGTCAGCCGGGAAAACGAGGAGGAGGTGAGCCGGTCATGGAAAGCGTGATCGAGGTCCGCGGTTTGCGCAAGGCGTTTGGCAGCCATGAGGTGCTGCGGGGCATCGACTTTGCCGCGCAGAAGGGCGAGGTCACCTGCATCATCGGCTCCTCCGGCTCGGGCAAATCGACGCTCCTGCGCTGCATCAACCTGCTGGAGACGCCCGACGCGGGCGAAATCCTCTACCACGGCGAGGATATCCTCACCGGCCGGGTCAACATGCCGCGCTACCACGCGAAGGTCGGCATGGTGTTCCAGCAGTTCAACCTCTTTGGCAACATGGACGTGCTGGGCAACTGCGTGACCGGGCAGATGAAGGTCTTGAAGCGCTCGCGCGAGGAGAGCGAGCGCAGCGCGCTCAAGTATTTGAGAAAGGTCGGCATGGAGGCCTATGTGAATGCCAAGCCGCGCCAGCTCTCGGGCGGACAGAAGCAGCGCGTCGCCATCGCCCGCGCGCTGGCGATGGATCCGGAGGTCATCCTCTTTGACGAGCCGACGAGCGCGCTCGACCCGGAGATGGTCGGCGAGGTGCTTGCCGTCATGCAGAACCTCGCGCAGGAGGGCCTGACGATGCTTGTGGTCACGCACGAGATGGGCTTTGCCCGCGCGGTCGCCGACCAGGTCGTCTTCATGGACGGCGGCGTGATCTGCGAGCAGGGCGCACCGCAGCAGGTGCTGGGCGCGCCGAAATCCCCGCGGCTGCGCAGCTTCCTGAGCAGCATGCTGTGATACCCCGGGACGCGGAACAGACAACTGGATTGACCGGCATTTCACAAGGGTCAGCGGTGAAATGCCGGTTTTTTTTGCCACCGAGGCAGCCCCTTGTGCACGCAAAGAATTGTCCATATGCCCGCATGAAAAGCGGAACGGCGCGTATATATTGAAGCATGAGGACAAGGAGGGACGGGGACGTGAAAAAAGGGTTGGCTGCGTGGATGACGGCGCTTGCGGCGCTGCTGGTGGCGGCGCTGCTCAGCGGCGCGGCGGCGCAGGAGGAGATGCGGGTGTATGTCGCGCAGGACGTGCTCGCGCGTCAGACGGCGGAGAGGGTTCTGGTGCTGCTCCGAGAGGCATTCCCGCAGGGAGACTGGACGGCTGTCTATGAGGAGGAGGAGGGCGACCTGCGCGCGCTCGTGCTCGACGACAGGGCACCGCAGCTGGCAATCTGCCCGCCGCAGGAGGCGCGCCCCTGGGCCCGGGAGGGACTGCTGCTCGCGCTGGATGGACAGGCCGGGAGCCTGGCGCGCATCGAGCCGGAGGTGACGGATACCTGCGTGCTGGAGGAGACGCTCTTCATGCTGCCGCTCGCCGCCCGCTGCCGGGAGATGGCGGTCAATGAGGAGCTGGTCAACGCGCACGGCTTTGGCTACCTGCTCGACCCGGTCGGGCACCCGGTCTGGTATCCGTCGGAGCTCAATCAGCTGCTGGAGGAGTTCGCGATTCACGACCTGACCGGCATGGACATCTGGCTGGAGGACGACGGCGCGGCGTTGGAGGCGTTCGTGCAGGCGGTCGGCGGCGGCGCGATGCTGCGAAGCGACGGCACGTTCGAGCCGGGCGCGGCGATGACGGGACTCGTCTGGCTGCGCGACATGGTGCTCGGCGGGCTCGTGGGCGTCGCGGGCAGCCGGGAGGAGGCGCTTGCCCGGTTCCTCGGCGGGGAGACGGCGCTGTTCATCGACTGGACGGAGGAGGAGGAGACGCGCAGCGCGCAGGCTGTGTCGGAGGCGGAGCTCGAGCTGCGCACGCTCTCCTATCCCACGCCGCTGGGCCTGCCCGTGCGCGCGTTTGAGCTGACCGGGGCATGCGTCTTTGTCAGCGAGCGCAGCGCGCAGACCGTGCTGGCCCTCAGCGCGCTGCGCTTCCTCGCCGGGGACGCGGGCGCACAGGCGGCTCTCGGGGAGGACGGCATCCGCCGGGACGACGCCTTCTGGCTGCCGGCGCTGCCGCTCCTGGACGGCGGCGGCACGCTGCGCGGTCTCTTCGCCGGCGCGGCGGGGCGCGTGCTGGACGGCGCGGAGACCCCGAAGGCGGCGGTCACGGGGATATCCGCGATGATGGAGGCGGCAAGATAGAGGGCGGCCTCCGCAGAGAATAGCGTTTGAAGGGGCTTCGGCCCCTTTAAACGTGCCCTGCCTTTGAGCCGGCGCCGCCGGACGATGACGTTTTTTTCAAGAATTTGGCAAACAGCGCTTGACAACGGCGTCGAGTGTGCTTTAATACCTATAAATCCGATAAGTTTTATCGAGAAAGGAGACGGGGACCATGAACGAAGCGATTTGCAGGGCCATGTGTATGTGTTGCTTTCGGTACTCGTCTTCGCCGAAGGCCTTTTTGCGTTGCATATGCGTGTGACGCCTGAATGGATGCTGAAACGGGACGAGGCTGCATGAAGCGCTTCGCCCCGTTTTTTGAACCTATAGAAAGTGGCTTTGCCATCGGCCTTGAAGGGAAGGCACTTGAAAGCACGGCGTGGGTCGAAGAGCGGCCGCTTTTGGATACAGAAGAAAGAAGGAAAGCCTGATGAGACATGCTGGTGCGACCCGGGCGACGGATCGCTGTCGGGCGGAAGCCCCGATTCAGTTTTCGTTTGATCCACACAAGGAGGAATTTCTGTGAAGAAGCTGACGATCATCCTGCTGGCCGCCGCCGTGGCGCTTTCCGGCCTGAGTGCGGCATCCGCGGCCTATGCAGTCCGCACCGCTTCGGCGAGCATCGAGGCGATCGGCCAGGTGCGCTATGACGAGGAGAGCCGCGCCGCCCTTGACGAGGCGGATGCCGCCGTGGCGAGGCTTGATCCCAACCTGAACCTGGAGAGCCGCGTGGAAAATCTCGATGAGCTGGAGAGCGCCAAGGCGGAATATGTGCGTCTTGCGAACAAGACGGCGGTGGTCGCCAACCAGCGCAGGACGGCGGACGGAATCACGGACGAGGAGATCCGTCAGAGGATCGCCGACGCCCGTGCCGCGGCGGAAGCCTATATCCCGGGCGACGAGCTCGAGCAGCTGCCCAATTACGAGGATCTGGTCTGGCTCGAGCTGCGCTATGCGCCGTCGGAGGAAAGCGCTCCCGAGAAGGCCGAGCCGGAGAGCGGACAGGGAACGGTTGTCGTTCCGCTGTGCTGAGGTGCGCAGGATTTTGATGGGCCGGACGGCGGGAACTGCGCCGTCCGCCGAGAATGAACTGTAAAATACCGGAGGTACTCGCATGAGCGTATTGCTGGGAATCCAATGGATTCCGTTTCTCGCGCTGGATATCGTCCTGCTGGCGTTCGTCTTCCTGCGCTTTCTCGACAGGCGGAGCGTGGACTGGACGCCGCGCTCTCCGCCTATGCCGGGACGACGCGCCCGTTTACGGAGGTGCTGCGCGGGCTCTTCCCGTCCAACGTGCTGGGCGATATCGTAAGCAACAACGTGCCGGGCATCATCCTCATCGCGCTGGTGCTGTCCATCGCCTGCCTCGCCGTTGAGCGGCAGGAGGGAGCGGAGGCCGTCGTCCCGTTTTGCCGGGGCGTGGAGGCGCTTCGCAAGATCGTCTTCGCGGTCACGGATTTCTTCATGGAGCTGACGCCCTATGCCGTGCTCGCGCTGATCGCGGGCTCGGCGAGCAATCTGCTGACGAGCCGGGACGCGCTCAGGGAGCTTGTGCTGCTGGTCGCGGTGATTTACGGCGTCTGCTTCGTGTTCACCTTTGGGCTCGGCGCGCTGCTGATCGCCGCGCAGGCCAGGCTGAGCCCCGTGCGCTTCTTCCGCAAGATCTTCCCGGCGCAGGTGACGGCGTTCACGACGCAGGCGAGCGTGGGCACGCTGCCTGTGACGATCTCCGCACTGCGCGAGCGCGTGGGCGTCAGCGATCGCGTCGCGGACTTCACGGCCTCGCTGGGCACGACCATTGGCATGCCCGGCTGCACGGCGGTCTGGCCCGTGCTTCTGGCTGTCTTCTATGTCCATGCGGCGGGGCTTTCGTGGGGCCCCCAGCAGTATGCTGTGCTGGCGCTCACGGCGTGGTTCCTCTCCGTGGGCAGCGCCGGCGTGCCGGGCATCGCGGTCGTATCCGCCATCGCGCTGTTCAGCACGGTGGGCCTGCCCATCGGCGCGGTCGTGCTGCTGGTGCCCATCAACACGATCTCGGACATGATGCGCACGCTGACCAACGTCTCCTCCGCCGCCATCGCCGCGGCGATCGTGGCCCGCCGCACGGGCGAGCTGGATGACGCGGTCTTCGCCGGGAAGCGCGCCGGAACGGAAAAAACGGCGGACTGACGGGCTGTGGAGCGGGCAAAGGGCAAAAAGCTGCGCCAAACCCGGGAAAAAGCGAAAATTTCTCTTGCCAAATGCCGCGGGTCAATGCTATAATAGACCCCGTATGAAACGGGCGTTCCGCTGTCGGCAAAGTCGCGCCGGTCATGAACGTCTATGAGGAAAGGAGAAATCGACACATGAGTGAGATCATCCGTGCGATCGAAAGCGAGCAGCTCAAGAAGGATCTTCCCGAGTTCAACGTCGGCGATACCGTCCGCGTCATGGTGAAGGTCGTTGAGGGCGAGCGCGAGCGTCTTCAGGCGTTCGAGGGCATCTGCATCGCTAAGCGCAACGGCAGCGTCCGCGAGACCTTCACCCTCCGCCGTGTTTCCTACGGCATCGGCGTGGAGCGTACCTTCCCGCTGCATTCCCCGCGTCTTGACAAGATTACGGTGCTCCGCCGCGGCAAGGTTCGCCGTGCGAAGCTGTACTATCTGCGTAATCTGTCCGGCAAGGCCGCCAAGATTCGCGAGAGGTAATTGTGCGAATAACCGCCGGAGGTTTCCGGCGGTTCTTTTTCTTTACCCCGTAAAACCCAAATGCCCCGTTATGGAGGTTCCCGATGAACGACGAGACGATGCTGCGCGCAGAAGAGAAGACGATCAACTGGTATCCTGGCCACATGGCGCGGGCAAAGCGCCTGCTTGTCGAGCAGCTCTCCCGCGTCGATGTGGTGATCGAGCTGTGCGACGCGCGCATTCCGCGCGCCAGCCGCAACCCCGACCTCGCCGAGCTGGTCAAGGGCAAGCGCCGCCTGCTGGTGCTGGGCAAGGCGGACCTGGCCGAGGAGGCGCAGACGCGCGCCTGGCTCAAATCCTACCGCGCGCAGGGGCTGGAGGCGATGAGCTTTGACAGCGTGCGCGGCAGGGCGAAGGACGTGCTTGCGCGCGTGGAGCGGCTATCTGCCGATCTGGTGGAGCGCATGGCTGCGCGCGGCGTCAAAAAGACCGTACGCGTGATGATCGTCGGCGTGCCCAATGTCGGCAAATCGACGTTCACCAACCGCCTGAACGGCGCTGCCATCGCGAAGACGGGCGACAGGCCGGGCGTCACCCGCAGCAACCAGTGGGTGCGCGTCACACCGTATCTGGAGCTGCTGGACACGCCGGGCCTGCTCTGGCCGAAGCTCGAGAATCAGGCCGACGCGCGCGCGCTCGCGTTTGTCGGCACGATCAACGACCAGATCATGGATCAGCAGATGCTCGCCATCCGCCTGCTCACCTGGCTGATGGAAAACAAGCGGGAGGACGCGGTGGGGCGCTTTCGCCTCAAGGAGCCGGACGCGGAGGGGCTGGCGCTGCTGGAGGCCGTCTGCCGCGGGCGCGGCTGGCTGCTGCCGGGCGGCGTCTGCGATACGGACCGCGGCGCGGCGGTCGTGCTCGACGAATTCCGCGCGGGCAAGCTGGGCCGCGTGACGCTTCAGCGCGCGCCGGAGGTGCAGGCATGAGGAAGGACTGGAACGCGCGGCTTGAGGAGATCGCGCAGACCGACCGGGCGCTCTGGGCGCAGGGCACGGTCTTCGCGGGCATCGATGAGGCCGGGCGCGGGCCGCTCTGCGGGCCTGTCGCGGCGGCCTGCGTCGTCATGCCGCCGGAGCCGCTGCTGCTCTACGTGGACGACAGCAAGAAGCTGACCGAGAAGCGGCGCGAGGCGCTCTACGACAAGATCCTCGAGACGGCGGTTTACGCGCGCGTGGCGCTGGCCTCGCCGGAGGAGATCGACTGCGTCAACATTCTGGAGGCGACGAGGCGGGCGATGGCCGAGGCCGCGAAGGACGCGCCCTGCGCCCTCTTCCTCGTGGACGCGGTCAGCCGGCTCGACGTAGCGGGCGAGGTGCGCGGCATCATCCACGGCGACGCGCTGTGCTACTCCATCGCGGCGGCGTCGATTCTGGCGAAGGTGACGAGGGACCGGCTCATGCGCGAGCTGGACGCGCAGTATCCGCAGTATGGCTTCGCGAAGAACAAGGGCTACGGCACGGCGGAGCACATCGCGGCGCTCAAACAATACGGCCCCTGCCCGGCGCACCGGCGCACGTTCATCGGCCACTTTGTGGCCGTCTGACGGAGGCGGGCATGGACAGGGACACGGGCGCTTCCCGCAGAAGCGGCGCGCTGGGCGAGGTGCGCGCCGAGCAGCTGCTGCGGGACAAGGAATACGACATCCTCGCGCACAACTACGTCGCGCCCGGCGCGGAGATCGACCTCATCGCGCGGGACGGCGCAGTGATCGTCTTCGTCGAGGTCAAGACGCGCACGAAAAGCGGCGCGTCGGGGCGCGAGGCGGTCACGCGGGAGAAGCAGCGGCGCATCTGCCGCGGCGCGATCCACTACATGATGAAGCACGGCCTGATGGGCAGGCAAGCCCGGTTTGACGTGATCGAGATTCAGGGGACGCGCGTCACGCATATCGTGAACGCATTCCCTTATCAGGGCCCGATGGTGTGACGTGGGCGGAGATTCGGAGGCTGATTCATGAAAAACGGGAAGCAAGGGCGCGTGATCCTCGCGCTGCTGCTGGCGGTTGTGCTCGCTTTGCTGGGCTTTGGCGCGCTGCGCGGCCGGGAGGACGAGCCCGCCGCGCAGGGTAACCTGCTCACAAACGGCGACTTTTCCGCCGTGACCGGGGAGATGCCCGACGGCTGGGAGAAGGGTATGTGGGTGACGAGCGCGGGCGCGTCGTACCTGGAGGCGGTGACGCTCGAGGACGGGACGCACGCTGTGCTCATCGAGAACGCGGCGGCAAACGACGCGCGATTTGAGCAGACCGTCGCCGTGCGCCCCAATTCGACCTACCGGCTGACCGCGCGCGTGCGCGCGGAGGGCATCGACACGGCGAAGACCGGCGCGAACGTCTCGTTCCTGGGCATCTACGGCACGAGCGAGAGCGTCTACGACACGGACGGGGCATGGACGACGGTCACGCTCTACGCGCAGACGGGCAAGGAACAGCGCGAGGCGACCGTCTGCCTGCGCCTGGGCGGCTACGGCGCGGAGAACACCGGCCGCGCATGGTTTGCGGACGCCTGCCTGGAGCAGGTGGAGACGGTACCCGTCGGGACGAGCGTGCTTGACATCGCGACGCCCGCGCCGCAGAAGGAGCAGAAGGCGGAGAGCGGCTCCGCCTCGCCGATCCCCGCGCAGGCGGGCATCGCGGCGCTCTACCTGCTCGCGGCGCTGCTCATCGCGCGCTTCATGCTGGCGGGCGGCCACAAGATTCCGCGGGTCTATCCGGCGCTGGCCGCGCTGCTTGCCGTCGCGGCTGTGCTGCGGCTCGTGCTGGCGGCGGTCGTGCCGGGGTATGACGTCGACATGGGCTGCTACGGCGCATGGGCGGGGAAGATGGCCGCCTCCGGCCCGGCGAGCTTCTATGAAGAGGGCTATTTCTGCGACTATCCGCCGGCGTATCTGCTCGTGCTGGGCGCGCAGGGGCTCCTCGCGCGGGTGCTGGGCATTTCGCTTGGCAGCATGGAGGGGCAGTTCCTGCTCAAGACGGCGCCCATCGCCTGCGACATCGCGCTCGCGTTTTTGATGTTCGCCGTGTCCAAGAGGCGGTTAGGCGGGTGCGCCGCGCTGGGTGTCGCCGCGCTGATGGCATTGAACCCGGCGTATGTGCTGACCGGCGCCTGCTGGGGGCAGATCGACGCCGTGCTCGCGCTGCTGCTGGTGCTGATGCTGCTTGCGGCGAAGGAAGGCAGATGGACGGCGGCTATCGCGCTGTTTGCGCTGGCCGTGCTGACCAAGCCGCAGGCGGGCCTGCTCGTGCCGCTGGGGCTTGCGGCGCTTGCGCGCGACGTGATCGGCCGGGGCATGGAGGCGCAGGAGAAAAGCAAGACACGCCGCAGCGCGCTGCTGGGCCTGCTGGCGGGCGCGGGCGTGACGCTGGCCATCGTGCTGCCGTTCTCGGTGAAGCAGGCCTCGCCGCTGTGGCTTGTCGATAAATACGTTGAGACGCTGAGCAGCTACGACTACGCGACGCTCTCGACCGGCAACCTCATGTACCTGCTGGGCGGCAACTGGGCGGAGAACGCGAAGACCGTGCTCGGCCCCGTCACCTACGGGCAGCTGGGCGTGGCGCTGATGATGCTCGCCTTTGCGGCCGGCATCGCGGTCTATCTGCGCGGCCAGGGGCGCAGCCGGCTGCTGCTCGCCAGCGCGCTGACCCTGCAGCTCGTCTTCGCGCTGGGCACGAAGATGCACGAGCGGTACATCCTGCCCGCGCTGGCGCTGCTGCTGCTTGCCTATGTCGAGACGGGCGACGCGCGGCTGCTGCTCTCCGCCGTGCTCTCGAGCGCGGCCTCAGCGGTCAACATCGGCGTCGTGCTCGCGCTCAAATACCTGATCGCGCCCAACGAATGGCTGGGCATGCTGCTGGGCGCTGTGCAGCTCTTTGCGGCAGGACTGACGGCCTTCACGGCGGCTTCGCTCTCGCTGGGACATGCCCCCATGCCGCTGCCCGCGCCGCGCGCGCGGGAGACGGCGGCACAGGAGGACGGCGAATCCGCCTTCGCGGCGGATGAGCGGATGCGCGGGGAGCTGCTGCAGCCCAAGGACTACCGGCTGCACCTGACGCGTCGGGACGCGGCGATCCTGCTGGCCATCACGGCGGCCTACGCGGCCATCGCCTTTTGGAACCTGGGCGCGACGAGTGCGCCGCAGACCGGCTATGTCTCCACGGCCGAGGGAGAGAGCGCCGTCTTCGACCTCGGGCAGACGCGGGAGGACTTCCACATCTACTATTACGGCGGCATCTCGGACACGCAGTTCTCCTTCGCGGTATCGCAGGACGGCGTGACCTACGGGCCGGAGACGGACGCCTTCTTTGACCGGGGCGAGTGCTTCAAATGGCTCGCGCTGCGCACGCCGCAGACCGACGAAAGCGGCACCGTCACGGGGGCGAGCGGCGGTATGCTCTCCTTCACGGGGCGTTATCTGCGCGTGACCTTCAAGGGCGCGGGCTCCGCGCTCTGGGAGATCGCCGCGGTCGACGGGGAGGGGAACGCCCTGCCCATGACGCTTACGGGCGCGCAGGGCGCGCTCGAGGGGCGCGGCGACGACGCGGAAAAGCTCATCGACGAGCAGGACACCGTGCCGGAGGTTCCCTCCTACTACAACAGCATGTACTTTGACGAGATCTACCACGCGCGCACGGGCTACGAGCACGCGCACGGACTGGCGACCTACGAGACGACGCACCCGCCGCTGGGCAAGGTGTTCATGAGCTGGTGCATCCGCCTGATGGGCATGACGCCGTTCGCTCTATCTGCTGGCGATGCAGCTGTTCCACAGGACGCGCTGGGCGGCGCTATGCGCCCTGCTGCTCGCGCTTGACTGCATGCACTTCACGCAGACGCGCATCGCGACGATCGACTCCTTCCCGGTGCTGTTCATGATGCTGATGTTCATGCTGATGGCGCGCTGGATGCAGATGAGCTTTTACCATCAGCGGCTGCGGGATACGCTCGTGCCGCTGGCGCTCTCGGGCGCCTGCATGGGGCTGGCGATCGCGAGCAAATGGATCGGCTGCTACGGCGCGGTCGGGCTGGCGATTCTCTTCTTCGCGCGGTTTTATTCGCTCTGGCGTCAGAGCGTCTATGCCGGGGCGCACAGGGATGAGCAGCCGGCGTTCGCGCGCGCGGCGAATCTCTTCGCGCGAAACGGCGCGCTGACGATCGCGGCCTGCTGCGTGTTCTTCGTGGCTGTGCCGGTGATCATCTACGTGCTCAGCTACATCCCGTATCTGCGCTATTACGGCGAGATTAAGTGGAACCTGCGCACGTTTGAGCGGATTTGGAGCGCGCAGGTGACGATGTTTGAATACCACAAGAACCTCGTTGCGGAGCATTACTTCGCCTCGCCCTGGTACGAATGGCCGCTGATCGTGAAGCCGATGTGGTATTACAGCGCGGACTTCAAGGGCGCGGGCATGGCCTCCTCGATCATGGCGTTTGGCAACCCGGCCGTCTGGTGGACGGGGCTGGCGGCCATCCTCTTCGTGCTATTTTACAGCGTCTGGCGCAACGCGCTGCCGGCGCTGCGGGCGATTCCCGGGCGGGAGGACGAATACGACCGCGCGCTGCCGGTCATCGCGGTGGCGTTCCTCTCGGGCTATGTGCCGTGGATGCTGGTGTCGCGGCTCACGTTTATCTATCACTACTTCGCCAGCGTGCCCTGGATCATCGCGGCGACGGCGCAGGCGCTTCGCTATCTGGAGCGGCGCCGTCCGCGCATGGCGCATGTGCTGGCCGTGCTGCTGGTGATCCTTGCCGCCGTGCTGTTTGTGGGCTTTTATCCGCTGGCCTCTGGGCTGGAGGTGCCGCGCGCCTGGTGCGACGCGATGAGCTGGTTTAAAAACTGGATGTGGTACTGAGGGTCAGGAGCCGTCCCGCCGGGGGCGGCTTCTTTTTTGCGGCCGCCTTCGGCCGCCGTTTGGCGCTTTTCTTTATACGGGGGTTGTGGTATAATAAACTGATTCTTTCCGATTATTCCGATAAAGTGGGGAACAGAGCATGCAGCTGCCTTTCATTTCGGTCATTCTGCCCGTGCGCAACGAGGAAAAATACATTGAGGCGTGTGTGGCGTCCATCTTCGCGCAGGACTACCCGGCGGAGCAGATGGAGGTCCTGTTTGTGGACGGCCGCTCGGAGGACCGCACGGTGGCGCTGCTGCACGAGATGCAGAAGGCACACCCGCAGATCGTCGTGCTCGACAACCCGAACCGCACGGTGCCCTATGCGATGAACATCGGCATCCGTGAGAGCCGGGGCGAGGTCATCGTCCGGCTGGACGCGCACGCGGAATACCCCGCGGACTACGTCCGATTGTCGGTGGAGACGCTGCTTTCGCGGGACTGCGACAACGCCGGCGGCGTATTTGAGACGCGCGGGCGCGGCTTCATGGGCGAGGCCATCGCCGAGATGCTGCGCACGCCGCTGGGCGTGGGCAACGCGACCTACCGCCTGACCACGGAGGACGGCTATGTCGACACCGTGCCCTTCGGCTGCTTCAGGCGCGCGCTGTTTGAGCGCATCGGCGGCTTTGACGAGCGCATGACGCGCAACCAGGACAACGAGCTCAACTTCCGCATCCGCAAAAACGGCGGAAGGATCTACCTCAACCACAACATCCGCGTGCTCTATTACTGCCGGGACACGATGCGCGGCATCATGAAGATGGGCTTCATGAACGGCAAGTGGAACGTGATCACGATGACGCTGGTGCCCGGCTCGATGGGCGTGCGGCATTTTGTGCCGCTGGCGTTCGTGCTCTCGACGATTCTGCTCGTGCTGCTGACGCTGCTCACGCGCAGCATGCTCTTTGGCGGGCTGCTGGCGCTCGAGTGGGGCGCGTATCTGCTGCTCGACTGCTTCTATGCCTATACCATCGCCAGGGAAAAGGGATGGCGGTTTTTCCCGGTGGAGGTCATCCTCTATCCGGCGTTCCACTTTGCCTATGGCTTCGGCTCGCTGCGCGGCATCACGGCGCTGCCCGCCTTCCTGCGCGAGGACCGCTCGCGCGACACGACGGGCGGGCTCAAGAGGGAGCAGGCAAAATGAAGATCCTGCACATCTGCTGCAACCTGGCGGGCTCGACGGTCTTCCCGCAGCTCTTTGAGGCGCTCAAGCGCGAAGGCATTGAGCAGACGGTCTTCGTGCCGGAAAAGAGCGCCGCGAACCTTGGCAAAAACCAGCCCGAGGGCGTGAAGACGCATGCCGCGCTGACGGTTCATCGAAGCGACGCGCTGCTGTTTTTCCGCAAGGCGCAGCGAAGCGTCCCCGAAATCGAGCGGAGCATCGACCTCGACGGCGTGACGCTCATCCACGCGCACACGCTCTTTACGGATGGCTCCATCGCCAGGCGGCTGAGCGCGCGAACGGGCATTCCCTACATCGTGACGCTGCGATACAGCGACATCGAGGTCATCTACAGATACGAGCCGCACCTGCGCCCGCTGGCGCGCGCCATCCTGCGCGGGGCAAGCCGCGTGGTCTTCCTGAGCGGGGCGGGGCGGGAGAAGGTGCTCACCGGCTGGCTTCGCGGCAGGGACAGGGCGGCGATCGAAGGGAAAACGGCGGTCATCCCCAACGGCATCGACCCCGCCTGGCTGACGGGCAGCGCGCGCGGGCCGCTTCGTGAGACGGTGCGCGTCGGCTTTGCGGGGCTTTACAACCGCAGAAAGCGGCCGCTCGACGCGATTGCCGCCGTACATGAGGCGGCAGACAGGAGCGGCAGGCCGTATGTCTTCAGGGGCTGCGGCAGCGGCCCGCTCGAGGAGGCGCTCAAGGCGCAGCTGCGCGAGGGGGACTGCCTCTGCGGGCGCATCGAGGGGCGCGAGGCGATGAAGCGCTTCTATGCGGACTGCGATCTGCTGCTCGTTCCCTCCAGCGCGGAGACGTTTGGCATGGTGTATCTGGAGGCGATGAGCCAGGGTGTGCCGGTGCTCTATACGCGCGGACAGGGCTTTGACGGGCAGTTTGAGGAGGGCGAGGCCGGCTTCTCCGTCGCCTGCGGCGACGTGGGCGAACAAGCCACGCGTCTGATCGACGCCGCGCAGGACTACGAGGCGCGCTCGGCGCGCTGCGTCGCGCTGGCGGCGCGATATGCCTGGCCGCAGGTGGCGGCGCAATGGAAGGCGCTGTATCAGGGCATCTGAGAAAGCGACAGAAAGGGGGCTTTCCCGTGGCGGGGCTTCGCATCCTGATGATGATCCACCGGCAGGCGGACAATTCTCCCTACTGCTTCTATGTGCACGAGCAGGCGAAGGCGCTGCGCGCGCGGGGACACGAGGTCGTCGTGATTGCCTGCGTGGGGGTCATGCCGATGATGGCGCGGCTTCGCCCGGCGCAGGCGGCTGTCGCCGCCGCGACGCCCGAGGAGGCCGTGATCGACGGCATACCGGTATACTATCCGCGCTGCCTGACGCTGGGCAACGCGGGCGAGCGCCTTTTGGGCGGGCGGCTGCTGGCGCGCGCGGCGCTGCCCATCGCCAGACGGCTGCACAAAGAGAAGCCCTTTGACCTCGTCCACGCGCACATGCTGCCGCGGGACGGGCACGCGGGGCTGCTCGTCGCGCGGGCGCTGGGCATTCCGATGGCGCTGACGGTGCACGGCACAGACATCTTCGCCTACTTCAGGCCCGGGGAGGAGCCCTGGAGGCGCAACGCGCGCATCGCGCGGGAGGCGGACGCGCTGATGGCGGTGTCAGGCCTGCTGCTCTCGCGGGTCGCGCCTTACCGCGGCGAGGGAAAGCTGACGCGGGTCGTGCCAAACGGCGTCGACCTTTCGCTGATTCCGGAAGAGACGCGAAACCGGCCTCGCGCGGTGATCTCCGTGGGGACGCTCAAGGCGCGCAAATGCATGGACAGGACGCTGGAGGCCTTCGCGGGCCTGGCGGCGGAATTCCCGGACGCGACGCTCACCATCGTCGGCATCGGCGAGATGGAAGCGCAGCTGCGCGCGAGAATCGGCGAGCTGGGGCTCGAGGACCGCGTGACGCTGACGGGCGGCTTGCCGCACGGGGAGGTACTTTCGCGGATGGCGCAGAGCGACCTCTTTGTGCTCCCGAGCTGGGGCGAGGGCTACGGCATCGTCTACATCGAGGCGATGGCGGCGGGCTGCATCGCCGTGGGCGCCCGGGGCGAGGGCATCGAGGACACGATCACGGACGGACAAAACGGCTTTCTCGTCCCCGCCGGGGATATCGAGGAGACACGCCGCGTCATGCGCGCCGTCTTTGAGGACAGAGCGGCCTATGCCGCGCTGCGCGAGCGCGGACGGCAGGACGCCCGGGCACTGACATGGGAGAGGAACGCGGAGAGAACTGAGCAGGTTTACCGGGAGATGCTTGACAGGGTAAGACCGTCTCAATCGTAGGCTGCTGCGCAGCCTGCTCTGAAACGGAGATCATTGACCAATATGGGGAACGTTGGGCTGCCGATCCGGGGAACTCGCATGGTCGCGCCATAGGCGCTTCCTTCGATTCCCAACGCTCCGCCCGCCTATTTCCGCCACAGGCGGCGGCAGACTTCGGTCCCCTCAGACTCCCTTCTCCGCTTCGCGGCGATACAAGATATTTGGAGGCAAACACATGCGCAGAAAAGGCATTGACGGCACGGGGCTGCTTCGGCTTTACGACCGGGTGACGGGCATTTTCAACGAGATCTTCGATTCGCGGCTGCTGACCGCGGCGCTCTTTGCGCTCATTGGCTACTGCGTGCTCTTCACGCAGCGCAAATTCCCGATGCGCTGGATGATCTTCGTGCTCTTCGGCATGATTTTGCTCGCCTTTGCGACGCTGACGGCGCGCACGGGCAGCAAGGCGCGGGTGCGCTTCCATCGCGGCATGGCGGGGCTGTGGTTCGCGCTGCACGGGATGATGGTCCTTTCCGGGCTGTTTTACCAGGACTGGCTGCCCGAGAGCGTGCCGCTGCTGATCTGCTATCCCGTGATGTTCTCGGTGTTCGCCTCGCGGGACGATGAATCGACCTTCCGCTCGATTCTGCGCGGCGCGGTCTTTGCCGTGCTGCCGTTCCTCATCTGGTCGTACATCGCCGTGCCGGTGACGCTCGGCTATCCGGGCTACAAGGGCGTCTTTTACGACGCGAACTGCCTGTCGATGTGCTGCATCGTCATGACGACGAGCGCGCTCGTGCTCGCCTACGCGAGCTTTGTGCGGAAAAAGCGCGGCGCGACGGTCGCCTATGTGCTCTGCGCGCTGCTGGGCGCGGTGACGCTGGCGCTGACGCTCTCGCGCTCGGGCCTGCTGGCGCTGGCGGGCGTCGTCGTGATTCTCGCGGTGGCGATCATCGCGGGCACGGCGAAGCACCCCGCGCGGCTGCTGGCGCTGGTCGCCGCGCTGATCGTGCTGCTGGGCGCGGCTGGCGTGAGGATCACGAAGGACAAGATGTATGAGGCGGCTGTCGAGGATTACAACCTGGCCGTCTACAACCACGAGACCTACGGCAACCCGATCACCGTGCCCCGGCCGGAGGAGCGGACGATCTCCATGGACGACCTGACCAGCGACCGCTGGGGCATCTGGATGACGATTCTTGACAACCTGACCTGGAACGGCCATGAGTCGAGCGTCGTGCAGGAATGGGTCGCGCAGGACGGCGCGGGCGACCGCCATTTCAATGCGCACAACGCCTTCCTCGGTGTGACCTACAACAACGGCTTCATCGCGGGCGCGCTGCTTTGCGCCTACACGCTGCTCGCGCTCATCCGCGCCGTGCAGTATTACCGCATCCACAGGAAGAGCAGCCCCTACGCGGCGACGCCGCTGGCGTTCTGCGCGGTGTTCATCCTCGTGGGCCTGTTTGAGTCGGTCTATGCGCCGTTCTCGGTGATCGGCTGCGTCTATCTGCTGGTGCAGGCGCCGCTGTGGCGCGATGACCTGACGCGCAGCGCGGCGGAGGGGATCGAGGAATGATCCGGGTTTCTGTGGTCGTGCCGGTCTACAGCTGTGAGGCGTTTTTGCCGGACTGCATCGCGTCGCTGCGCGCGCAGACGCTTCGCGATCTCGAGCTGATCTTCGTATGCGACGCCAGCCCGGATGGGTCGCTCACGATTCTGCGGCAGGCGGAGCGGGAGGACGCGCGCATCCGCGTGATCGCCTTTGGGGAGAACCGGGGCGTCTCGGCGGCGCGCAACGCGGGCATCGAGGCCGCGCGGGGCGAATACATCGGCTTTTGCGACGGGGACGACTGGGTGGAGCCGCAGATGTTTGAGCGGCTCTACGCGCTGGCGCAGGAAAAGCAGGCGGACGCCGTCTTTTGCCGCGTCTTCAAGGACCGCGAGGACGAAAAGGGCGTCGTGACCAGGCGCGAGAACGTGCCGCTGGGCTTTGAGACGGGGACGCGCTTTGACCGCGCCGCCATCCGGGAGACGCTGATTCCCGCGATGCTCTCGCGGGAGACGGACAGCGACGAGCTGCCGCTCTCCGGCTACACGCCGCGCAACCTGTTTCGCGCTTCGCTGGCAAAGGGGCACCGCTTCCGCGAGGACATCCGCTACGCGGAGGATCTGCTCTTTATCGTCGAATGCATGCTCGAGGCGGACGCGGCGGCGGCGCTTGACGAGGCGCTCTACCACTACCGCTTCCACGCAGGGAGCGTCACCAAGCGATACAGCCCCTATGTGCCGGATTCCTACGACCGCTCCAACGACGCGCTGGAGGCGCTGCTGGACGATTTTCCTGAATGTATGCGCCGCATGACTGTGCGAAGGCGGAAGATGGCCGTGACGAGCGTGCGCAACCTTTGCTACCCGGGGACGCCCTACGGCTTCTTTGAGCGCGTGCGCCGCGCCCGGCAGTACATGAAGCGGGAGGACGTGCGCGCGTGGTTCGCGCCCGTCAGGCCGTTTCAGTTCAACAAAGCGCTGGCTGCGCGGCTCTTCCTGATGAAGCACAGGATGGCGCTGACGATGTGCCTGCTGTTTTCCTATGTGTTTGACCGCGTGTGAGGGATGACCATGACAGAAGAACAAAGGATGGACATTGCTGACGTTCTGAAGCGGCGCAGAGGGCGGCTCGCGCTCAAGCGCGTGATGGATATCGTGATCTCCGGCGCGGCGCTGTGCGTGCTCTGGCCGGTGCTGCTGCTCATCGCGCTGGCGATCGTGATCGACGATCCCGGCCCCGTGTTTTACAGGCAGGTGCGCGTCGGGCGCGGCGGAAAGGAATTCCGCATCTTCAAGTTCCGCACGATGGTCGTCGACGCGGACAAGAAGGGCCTGCAAATCACCGTCGGGCGCGACAGCCGCATCACGCGCATGGGCGCGCTGCTGAGAAAGACGAAGCTCGACGAGCTGGCGCAGCTGCTCAACGTCTTCCTGGGGCAGATGAGCTTTGTCGGGCCGAGGCCGGAGGTGCCGCGCTACGTCGCGATGTACACGCCGTACCAGCGGCAGGTGCTGCTCGTGCGCCCGGGCATCACGGACTACGCCTCCATCGCCTACCGCAACGAAAACGACCTGCTTGCCGGCGCGGAGGATCCCGAGCGGATGTACGTCGAGGAGATCATGCCCGCCAAGCTCGAGCTGAACATGAAATACCTGCGGCGCGTCTCGCCGCTGGAGGACATCCGGCTGATCCTTGCGACGATTGCCGCCGTGATCCGGGGATAGACAGACAACGAGGACGGAGGAAACGACATGCTGAGCAAATACAGGGTTTACCGCTATGACCGCCTGGATTCTCCCGCCGTGACGGCGGGCAGCGCCGCTGTGCTCATCGGCGCGCAGAGCGGCCTGTTCCCGGACATGGGATACGCCGTGCCGGGCGAGATGGGCGGCCTCTGGGCCGGAGAGAAAAAGGTCTGCGACGGCTTCTTCCTGGCCATCGACGACGTGCCGCTGCGCGCGGCGGATGCCTGCGAGGCGAATCCCGTCTCCACGGCGTTCCACTACCGCATGCAGCAGGAGGGGCTGCACATCGTGCGCCGCCAGACGATCCCCGACGGGGTGGCCGGCTGCATCGTCGAGCTGACGGTGGAAAACCTGCGCGACGTGCCGCGGCTGGTCGAGATCTCCTTCACCGTGCGCACGGACATCCTGACCGTCGCCGCCGCGCGCGGCGAGGACGGGCTCGAGCTGGGGCGCGACGTCGGCGAATACGACGAGCGGACGCAGGCGTTCTACGCGCGCGACAGCCGCAATCCCTGGCACGCCGTCTGGGGCGCGGACAGCAGGAGCCGCGTGCTGCAGAGCGACCTGCCGGCCTCGATCTACGGCTTTGGCAACACGCAGGGCAAGGGCATCAACGGCCGCCTGTTCTACCGGCTGCGCGTGGGCGCGCGCGGCCAGGCGTCGATGAAGCTCTTTATCGCGGGCGGCTTTGCCTCCCGCAGCAAGGCGGAGGACGCGCTGGCGCTGCTGCGCGGGCAGGCGGACGCGCTGATTGAAGAGAAGACGGCGCGGCTGGGCGCGCTGATGGAGCAAAGCGAGGCTACGCTGCCCGATCCGCTGCTGACGCGCTGCTTCAACTGGACGAGGATTTACAGCGACTGGCTCACGCGCGCGCTGCCGCGCGGAGGCTGCGCGCTGTGCGAGAACCTTCCGGAGCATCCGGCCCTCTTCGGGCAGGACTGGGCGCGGGCGATTTCCGCGCTGCTGCCGCTGGGCGGCGCGCAGCGGGCGCAGGAGATGCTCAGAACGCTGGTGCGCGTGAGCGAGGAGGCGCAGCTCGCGCCGGGCCGCCTGGCGATGCGCGTGACGCCTGGCGGACGGGTCACGCGCGTGGGCAGCCTGCGGGAGAGCACGCAGTTCGTCGCACTCGTGCACAGGACGCTTCTGTGGAGCGGCGACCGCGATTTCGCGCAGGAGATGCTGCCGGAGACGGGGCTGTGCATCAGCTATCTGCGCCGCGGGACGCGCGGCTTTTCGGACGTGGGCGAGGAGCTGGCACAGGGCATCCGCCGGGCGCTTGAGGGGCAGGCCTTCATCCTGCGCATGACCGGCGCGGACGACGCGGTCTGCCTGCGCGAGCTGGCGCTACTGCCGCCGGAGCGGGAGGAGACGCTGCCCGAGGGCGCGCCGCCGGAGACGGCGGCCCGCTGGCACGGGCGCCAGGGCCACGTCGAGCAGATGCTCGGCTGCCTGACGCAGATGGCGGGCGCGGGCCTGCCCGGCCTGCCGGGCGCGCTGCGCGGCCGCGACGCCGAGCCGGGCTCGCTGCTGTGTGCGCGCGCAGCGGCGGATTTCATCTGGCCGATGACGGAGGATCTCTTCGGCCTGCGGCCGGACGCGGCGGCGAAGACGATCGCCTTTGCGCCGCACACGCCCATCGGCTGGGACGGCTGGGCGCTTGACAACGTGCAAATCGGCACGGCGCGCGTGAGCGTGCGCAGCGAGCGCATCTCGCCCAGCCAGGCGCGCTACACGGTGACGGTCAGCGAGCCGGGCTACACGCTGCTCGTGCATGAGGGCGGCGAGGAGCGCCGCATGCCGCTGGATGGGGAGATTTCCCTGCTCCTTGGCGATTGATGGGAGGATATTGAATGAGGAAAATTCTCTTTGCCGCGCTTCTTCTGGCGCTGACGATGACGGTTGCGCTGGGCGAGGAGCTGCCCAAGGCCCCTGTCAACATGGAAATTCCGCCGGAGGCGATCCCCACGCAGGCCGAGGGCGAGCTGGAGACCTACGGCCTGACCTTCCCCGAGGAGATGCCGCTGGCGGCGCGCAACTTCGTGCTGACGGCACGCGCACAGTTTGAACGGCATCCGTTTGAAAAGCTGCCCAAGGCGAACGAATACACGCAGTGGTACTACCGCGACAAGCGGGAGATCGGCTGGTGCTCCGTGTTCCAGATCTGGTGCGCCTACCACAGCGGCTTGCAGCTCGTGCGCTACAAGCAGGACGTCGAGGTCGCGCCCGGCGACTGCATCAGCGCGATGGAGGGCCGCGTGGGCAACGTCTACTACGCCTTTGAGGAGCACGGGCGCTGGCTGCAATGCGACCAGGTCGAGGCGGTTCCCCGGCCCGGCTACCTCGTGATCTACGGCGTGCGCGGCTCCACGCCCTATACCCACGTCGCCATCGTGGAGAGCGTTACGGAGCTGGGCGACGGCCTCTACGAGCTGACGACCGTCGAGGGCAACATCAACTCGACCATCAAGCGCATGAACTACCGCTACGACGCGACGCCGAAGCAGAAATACTACAACATGTCCGTCGTGCCGGAGGGCGAGATCACGCAGGAAAACTGCCAGTATACCCTGCAGAAGGACAGCTGGTACATCACCGGCTTTTGCCAGACGTGGTGAGCTGGCTGCCTTGGGCAGGGATAACGAAAACCTGACACAATTAACGCATCCTTTTCAAACGGTGAAGAGGATGCGTTTCTTTTTACACAAAATAAACGGTTTCATGCGCAAAGACCAAACGCAGCGCCTGTATACTTCTTGCCGTACCCCAGGAAATAGAGGACAAAGAAGACAAAGAGAGGGAAAAGAAATGAAAAAGCTGCTCCTGATCGTTTTGACGCTCGCGCTGCTCGTGAGCGCCGCGGCGCTGGCGGAGACTGCCGCGCCCAAGTATGTGTTCATGTTCATCGGCGACGGCATGGGCAACCCACAGGTGGCCGCCACGCAGTACTACCTCGGCTCCATCCAGAATCCGAATTCCGAATTCCCGGTGCCGGCGGATCTGAGCTTCACCACCTTCCCCTACCTGGGCATGGTGACGACCTACGACGCCTCCTCGTTCTGCCCGGACTCCGCCTCGACCGCGACCTCGATGGCCTCGGGCGAGAAGACGCTCTCCGGCGTGATCAACTATGACGTGACGCTGACGATGCCCTTCAAGCTCGTCACCGAATACACGAAGGAGGCCGGCAAGAAGATCGGCGTGATCACGAGCGTGTCGCTCGACCATGCGACCCCGGCGGCCTACTACGCCAAGGTGCCCTCCCGCAAGCAGTACTACGACATCGCCGTGCAGGGACTGACCGGCACGACGCTTGACTACCTCGCGGGCGGCGCGTACCTCACGCCCGACGGCGACGGAACCCAGGAGAACCTCTTTGACATCGCCGCGGCGAACGGCTGGGTGCTGGCCAACACCAACG
>SFHU01000184.1 GCA_004555535.1 Clostridiales bacterium | reverse complement strand
GCAGCCATGGCACCAGTCGACACGACACCCGAACACACCATCACCGTCCGGGCAACCGACCTCACCGCCGGCGGTCACCCGCTACCGAAAAACTGGCTGGTGCGCGTCGTGCTCATCTGGAGCGGCTACGCGCTGTCCGCCATCGCCGGCAACGCAGTAAGCTACTCGGGCGTCTGGTACATCACCGAGACCACCGGCTCGCCGATGGCACTGTCGCTCATGTACGTGCTCGCCTTCTTGCCCATGGGCCTGCTCGCCCCGCTCGGCGGCGTGCTGGCAGACCGCCACAGCCGCAAGAAGATCATCGTCGCCTGCGATGCGGTGATGGCGGTCTCGGGCGCGGTGGTCGCGACCGTGATGGTGCTGTTCGGCCCCAGCTACGCGGCGGTGATTGCGATGACCGCGGTCTGGGGCTTCATGTCGGCGTTTCGCGGGCCGGCCTTCAACGCCACCATGCCGCTGCTGGTACCCGAGCGGCACCTCATGCGCATCAACGGCCTGGATGCGGTGCTGGGCAGCGTGTCGATGATCGCCGCTCCCCCGCTGGGCATCCTGCTCTACACCAGCCTGGGGCTGCACGTCTGCGTTATCCTGGGATGCGTGGGCTCGGTCGCCGGGGTGACCACGATGCTGCTGGCTAAGGTCCCCCGCGTCACCACCGACCGCACCGCCGGCCCCCTCCAGAGCATGCGCGAGGGCGCCCGGACGCTCGCCCAGGCGCGCGGCCTGTTGGTGCTGGTCATCGCCGTCTCGCTGGGCATGATGGCCTATGGTCCGGTGGACTCGCTGCTGCCCCTGATGGTGAGCACCCGCTTCGGCGGAGACGGCTTCGCCGCGTCGCTGGTGGCAACCGTGATGGGCGCCGGCATGATGGTTGGGTCGCTGACGCTGATGGCTGCCAACCCCAAGCGCGGCCTCACCCGCATTATCAACGTCGCGGCGTTCGTGTTCGGCGGGTTCACCGTGCTCGCAGGGCTTACCCCCGAGGGCGGGTACTGGCTGTTCGTGGCATGCGTCGGCGTGATGGCCATTGTGTGCGCCTGGTTCAACGCGCCGCTCATGACGCTGCTGCAGCGCGGTATCGCGGAGGAGAAGCTCGGCCGGGTGATGGGCCTGTTCAACTCGTTGGTGGGCCTGGCCGTGCCCATCGGCACCGCGCTGGGCTGCGCCGTGGCCGAGCTGATCGGCACGCCCCTGTTCTTTTGCGTCGACGGGGCGCTGGTGGTGATGCTGGCGGTGGCGCTGCTGATGTCGAAGAGCGTGCGGGAGCTGGAGAAGTAGGCACGGGGCAGGCGCAGGGAAGACCGAACTGAGAAGCGCGTTTTCCCAGTTCAAATAGCGTGAACACGCGGAATCAGCGTTCGAGGTACTCCGCCGCAAGGCGACAACCGATTCGGGGGCGCCCGTCCGGCGATATGGACGGGCGCCCCTCGCGTTGCCCGCGTACTGTCGCGAGACAATCGCATGCAGCGTGCGGCAGCAGACGGGCCAGTGGCGACAAACGCAGCGGAAGTCCACCGTAGCCATGTGACAGCGTTCGCCCCGCCGCGCCCGCGCGTCTCCCCCGGCGCCTCAGCGCCCCAGCATGCGTCCGAACAGGGCGGCGACCTCCTCGGGCGATTCGCTGAAGCCGCGGCCGACCCACGCGTCGAGCAGGCCGAACAGGCCGTGCGCGTAGAAGCTCGCCTCGTAGTATGCGTCCAGGTCCTCGTCCCGCCGGGAGACCATGACGCGGTCGAACGCATCGTATACGCAGGCCCGCGCCCCCGCGGCGTACAGCGCCGTCACAACGTCCCGAATCGCATGGTTGAACGCAAAGAACGTCGCGGCGTTCTCCGGATCGAAGCGGCAGCGCTCCCGCAGCCCGTGCTCCTCAGCCCAGCGCTGCCAGAGCACCACCAGCTTGTAGGTGAGCGCCTCCTCCTTCGAGCCGAAGTTCCGAAACCAGGTCGATCGATTGACCCCGGCCGTCGCGGCGATTTCGTCGACCGTGATCTTGGCCAGCGGCTTGCGGTCCATCAGCGCGAGCAGGGCGTCGGACATGCACTCTTTGAGAAACGCGGTCAGGCCGGGCCTTCGTCCCACGGGTTCTCCCTCCACCAAAACTGCAGCCCGGACATGCGCTGAAAGCGACGTTTCTCGGCCAAAATCGCTTTGAGCGGCCGTCGGCTTTTCCGCAAACGCCCGGGAACCTATAGTGCTCAAAGCGACG
>SFHU01000090.1 GCA_004555535.1 Clostridiales bacterium | reverse complement strand
GAATGGCGTTGTTTTCGGTATCGTTGGTGTACTTGCTTCCGGCAATCTCCTTGATGTAGGCCTTACCTGCAGGAATGGCGTAGGCCTCGACCACGTCGTCCTGACCCACCGGCGCCTCGCCCTCGTCGACCGCTGCCAGAAGCACAGGAGCATTGATGGTCGTGTTCATCGCAGCCTGAGTGCCCAGCAAAAGCTCAGGCTCGGCATTGATCGCCGGTTCCGCATCAGAAGGCTCTTCCGCATTCAGGGTCGAGTCAACCACCGCTGCTTCGTCCGTCTCAGACAGAACAGCGTTTTCCAGTCCATCCTCCGGCAATTCGCCTTCCAGTTCGTTATCCTCGTCCTCGGCGGATGCGTCGCTCTCCTCAGACACGGCGCTTTCGTCCGCGGCTTCGCCGTCTTCCTCGGACGCAGCGCTTTCGTCCGCGGCTTCGCCGCTGTCCGCAGGCGTAGCGTTCTCGTTTGCGGCTTCGCCGTCTTCGCCGGACGTGCTGCTCTCGTTCGCGGCCTCGCCGTCTTCGTCGGACGCAGTGCTCTCGTTCGCGGTCTCGCCGTCTTCCTCGGACGTGCTGCTCTCGTTCACGGTATCGCCGTCTTCGCCGGACGTGCTGCTCTCGTTCGCGGTATCGCCGTCTTCCTCGGACGTGCTGCTCTCGTTCGCGGTATCGCCGTCTTCCTCGGACGCAGTGCTCTCGTTCGCGGTATCGCCGTCTTCCTCGGACGCGGTGCTCTCGTCCGCGGTATCGCCGCTGCCCGAAACGGTCTCAGTCTCGTCCGGATTGCCCGTTCCGGTGTCGGAGGAGCCGTCACCGCTTGCAGAAAGATTTGCAGGAATCTCTGCAGTCGTATCCTCCGAACCAGCAGAAAGCGCAGACAAAGCCTGGCCCTCGCCAGACTCCGGCTGCGCTTCGTTTGAACTTGTCCCGTCCGGGTCATCCGATTGCGTCTGTGCAAGGGCGGTGGTTTTCGCGCTCTCGTCGGCGACGGACGCATAGGCCGCCTCGCTGCCTGTCGCCGTATCTGCCACAGCGACGGAAACCAGCTCGTCCTTGACCAGCCCAAGCGTGGCGCTGGCCAGAAGGGCCAGCGTCAACGCCAGACTGATAAAACCGAAGCCGCTGCGCACGATCCGGTTTGCCAAACGCTTCTTATGCCGAAATACCTGTTTCATGATATTGCCTCCTGCAAGGTCGATACCGAATTCTCGTTGATTTATTCGCTGATGCCCTCCGCGTCAATATCCGCAGGCGATATCGCCTTCTGGTTTTCATAATACTGAGCGAGCTGCCAAAGGATATCAGTCGCTGCTTCCTTAAGCGATTGCTCATCGCCGCTGGTGAGCGTCATCTCCATATCGCTCAGCACGCTTTCGTAGTCAAGCAGCTGAACGTAGCAGACGCCGCGGTTGTAATAACAGTACTGCGTCAGGAAGCCCTCCTCGATGGAGAGGGTGAAATCCTCGACGGCTTCCTGATACTGCTGCTGGGCCAGAAGACTTACGCCGCGATAATAGTGGTTGCCGGTCAGGCCCGGGTTGCGCTCGATGGATTTCGTCAGGTAGTCGATCGCCTTGTCGTATTGCTCCAGAGACATCGCGGCGACGCCCATTCGCTGATACAGGACATCCTCCGCCACCGGAGCGCTTTCAAGCAGCAGGAGCTTTTCGCCGTTGTCGATGGCGCCCTGATAATCCTCGGAGGCGTATTGGCAGGTCACCATCTGCTCGAGGCACAGCGCCTCGTCGTAGCCCGCCGTGATCGCCTCCGCATAGGCGGCAGTCGCTTCATCGTACCGCGCCAGCTGCATGAGGCACGCCGCCTTGAGGAAGCACGCGGTGGCAAGCAGCTCGTCCTTCGCAGGAACCGTCTCGCCAGCCTCGGTCGGCGTCGCGCTTCTCTTTTCCGCCAGATAGGTGTCAAAGCCGTTCAGCGCCTTCTCGTAATCGCCCGCCAGGAACAGGCTCCTCAGCGCATTGAGCCTTGCGCTGTCATCCTCCGGCGTGAGGGCGTACATCGCATCGTAGCATGCCGCGGCATCCTCGAACCGCTCCAGCCTCTCGTAGATCAACGCCAGGGAGGAACGCGTGCCGGTGTCATCCGGCACCAGCTTGAGGTAGCTCTCCAGATCCGCGGCCGCTTCCGTGTACTCCTCGCGGTCGAGCCGGACCTGCGCCCTCAGCAGGAGCGCCTGCGTGGAGGACGGATCATACTCAAGCACGCTGGAAAGTGCCGAAAGCGCCGATTCGGCGTCATTCCTCAGGATATGGATCGACGCCTTTTTCAGGCACAGATCCGCCCGCGCCGCATCGTCTGCGGCAAGCGTCATGCACTGCTCTAAATGTCCAAGCGCCGTGTCATACTCGCCCTTGCCGATCGCAATGCTGGCCAGCTGATAATAGTCCTCATAGCTCTGGGGATCCGATATCTCATCCTGCAGGAGCGAATAGATCCGTGAAAGCGGATCACCTCCCTCCGCAAGCGCGCTGACATACACAGAAATTGCATTGGTCTGCGTAAACAGAACGGTACTGAGAATCGTCACACTCAGAAGCCCTGCCACAGCACGCTTCCAGGGCCCGTACTTGCTCTCATTCACTCTGAATGCCCCCTTGATTTTTGTATAATTATACGTCAGCGGAACGGAATCAGCTTTTTCAAAATGCGTTTTTATCAATCTCAGACTATAATTTTCCATCTGTATTTTACCATGGTATTTTACGGTTGTATACAGACAGATTTTATTCTTTTATTGACATATTTTGGCAATTCTGTGGTTCCGCGGACGATGAATGAGCGCGCGGCAGTCGCCGCCATGCTTATGCATTTTCCGGCTCCAGGCCGCGGCGGGCGCGCCTGCCCGGAATCCAGGCCGACAGTTATGTTTACGTACAAAACAAAAAGCCTGACCTCCCCTGCGCGGACAGGAAGAAATCAGGCTTTGTAGGTGACGAAATTATCCCAGCGGCTTCATCGTCGGGAAGAGCAGCACGTCGCGGATGCTCGCGCTGTCGGTCAGCAGCATCACGAGGCGGTCCACGCCGAAGCCCAGGCCGCCCGTCGGGGGCATGCCGTATTCGAGCGCGGCGACAAAATCCTCGTCGATGTCCGCGTGCTCGCCCTTGGCGCGCTTGGCCAGCGCCTGGCGCTCAAAGCGGCCGCGCTGATCGATCGGGTCGTTGAGCTCGGAGAAGGCGTTGCACAGCTCAAAGCCGTTGGCGAAGAGCTCAAAGCGCTCGGTAATCTCCGGATCGTCCTTGCGGCGCTTGGCCAGCGGGGAGATCGAAACCGGATAATCGGTGATGAACGTCGGCTGGATGAGGTTCGCCTCGACGAACTCGTCAAAGCAGGCCTCCAGACACTCGCCCTTGACAGCGTTCTTCTCGACGTGCACGCCGCGCGCCTCGCACTCCGCGCGGGCCTGCTCGTCGCTCTCCCAGGCATAGTAATCGATGCCGGAATACTTCTTGACGGCCTCGGCCATCGTCATGCGCGTCCACGGCGCGGTCATGTCGATCTCATTGCCCTGATACTGGATCTTGAGCGTGCCGCAGACCTTCTGCGTCACATAGACGTAGAGCTCCTCGACCAGGTTCATGATGTCGTTGTAGTCGGCATAGGCCTGATACAGCTCGATGGTCGTGAACTCCGGGTTGTGCCGGGTGTCCATGCCCTCGTTGCGGAAGATGCGGCCCACCTCGTAGACCTTCTCAAAGCCGCCGACGATCAGGCGCTTGAGATAGAGTTCCGTCTCGATGCGCAGATACATGGGGATGTCCAGCGCGTTGTGGTGCGTGACGAACGAGCGGGAATTCGCGCCGATCTCGATCGTCTGCAGCACGGGCGTGTCGACCTCCAGGAAGCCCTTGCTGTCCAGAAACTCGCGCAGCGCCTTGAGAATCTGGCTGCGCTTGATGAACGTCTCCTTGACCTCCGGGTTGACGATGGTGTCGACGTAGCGCTGGCGATAGCGGATGTCCTGATCTCTGAGGCCGTTCCACTTCTCCGGCAGCACGCGCAGCGACTTGGTCAGCAGCGTCAGCGACGTCGCATGCACGGAGATCTCGCCGGTCTTCGTGCGGAAGACGGTGCCCCGGATGCCGAGGATGTCGCCGATGTCCATCGTCTTGAAATCGGCATACACGTCCTCGCCCACGTCCTCGCGGCGGACATAGGCCTGAATCTGGCCCTCGCCGTCGAGCAGGTGAACAAAGGACGCCTTGCCCATGATCCTGCGGCTCATCATGCGGCCCGCGATGGAAACCTCCTGGCCCTCCAGCGCCTCGAAGCCCGCGAGGATCTGTGCGGAGGTGTGCGTGCGGTCATAGCGGGTGATGGTATAGGGATCGCGCCCTTCCTGCTGATAGCGCTCCAGCTTGGCGCGGCGGATCTGCTCCTGCTCGCTGAGCTCCGGCGCGGTGATGGTCAACTCTTCTGCCACGGTGGTTTCCTCTTTCTCTCTTAACTCTCTTTTCGCCCCGGGGGGCTTGGCTCACAGCGCGATGTTCACGATGCGCAGGCGGCGGTTTCCGCCCGGGGTCTGCGCCACGACGGTGTCGCCGACGTGCGCGCCGAGGAGCGCGGCGCCGACCGGCGATTCATTCGATAAGCGGCCGTTGACTGGGTCGGACTCGGAGGTGCCCACAATCGTGTAGACCTCCTCCTCCTCGTCCTCGTCGTCCACGTCGACGATGGTGACGCGGGTGCCGAAGCCGACGGTGTCGGTGTCGATCTTGCTCTCGTCGACGACGACCGCGTTCTCGATCATCTGCTTGAGCTCGGTGATGCGCTGCTCGAGCGTCGCCTGATCGTTCTTCGCCGCGTCATACTCCGCGTTCTCGCTCAGATCGCCGTAGGAAATCGCGACCTTGAGCTGCTCCGCGATGCGCATTTTTTCTGTTGTCTCCTTGTATTCCAGCTCCTCCTTCATCTTCTGAAGGCCTTCGCGTGTCACAACCAGATGCTTGCCGTCTGCCATAAGCGTCTCTCCTTTTTCATCATGCGCCCCCGCCATCCGGCGAAGGGCGAAACAGGGATTGCCCCAAGCGCGCGCTTCGGGCAATCCGCCATATTCTGAAATTATACTCCGTGAGGGTTTTTTTGTCAATGAGTACAGGGTTTTTGCCGCTGCGCAGCGCCCGCGCTCAGCCCCCGGCGTTCTCCCTGCCCGAGAGCATGGCGTCCGCCCGCTCGCGGATGCGCCCGCGCAGGATATCCCGCGCCAGCAGCTGGAGCTCCCTGCCCTCGAAGAGGACGATGGAGCCGAACGGCGCCAGCAAAAACCGCTCGATGGCCGCGCGGTAGACGCTCAGCCTGCGCAGAAGGCCGTCCATCAGCTTTTCCTCGCTGTCCTCCCGGGCGAGCAGGAAGGCGATCTCATCGGCGAACTGGGCATAGAGCCGCAGCAGCAGCGTCGCGGACGTGGGCACATCCGCCACGAAGAACGCCTTCGTGCGCACACCCTCCTGAAGGATCTCCTCCAGCACGCCCTGCAGGCCATCGAACTGGCTCTGCTTCATCTTTTCGCGCATCAGCGCGCCATCCTCGCGATAGGCCACGCGGATGAGCAGCGAGACGAAGCCCGGCTGTCCGCCGCTCCACAGCGGCGCGCTGTGGAACAGCGCGTTGAGCTGATCGACGGCAGAGGTCAGGCCGGCCACGGCCTCCTTGGCCTGGGCACAGCTCTCCTGCGCGCGCTTTTGGCAGATGGCCTCCAGCACGGCGAGCTTGCTGTCGAAGTGATGATAGAAGCCGCCCTTGGAAAAGCCCATCTCATCCAGAATGTCCTGAACGGAGGTCTTCTCATATCCCTTTGTGCAGAACAGCCGCTCCGCCGTGGCGAGCAGCTCCTCCCTCCTCGCGTCGCCCTTCTTCATGTCTTTCCTCACCCCGTCAATGGTACAGGATCTCGTCCTGCTGGGCGCGGTAGGTCGTCGTCCATAGCTTCTCCCGGCGGATCTCGTTGCCCTCGCTGTCCTTGTAGACCTTGTAGGTATCCACGACATAGCCCGTCCGCTTGGAGCGGCCCGCCTTGCGCGTGCCCACCGGCAGCGATTCGTCGAGCGTGTAAAGCACTTCGTCGGAGGGCTTGATCGTCTGCGTGACGGTCGATTCGAGGTCGATGGTCATGCCGTTTTCAAGCATGTGGCCGTAGATCTCGACCGTCACCTGCTGGGCCTCATACCAGGCGACGACGAACACCGGGAAGTCGCCGTTGTTCTTGAAGACAAAGTCGAGCGACGGCCAGTTGACGGTCGCGTCCTCGCCCTTGTTGACATAGGAGGAGGGCCAGCTGTGCGCATAGCGCTCCACGATTTGCAGATCCGCGCGCACGACAGCGTTGAAGAGCGTGGAGCTCGTCTGGCAGACGCCGCCGCCCGTGTCGTCCACGAGCACGCCGCCGGCGATGGCGCCCGCCTCGCGGTATCCCTTTTCGCCGGTGCGCTGCCCCGTGCAGGCGTTGAAGGAGAGTGTCTCCCCCGGCTGCACGACGCGGCCGTTGAGCGCGCTGGCCGAGAGCGCGATGTTCGTGTTCCTGTCACTGTCCCGGGTCGTCGTCGTCGCAAAGGACGAGATCCGGCCAAAGAGGCCCTGCAGCTGCGAGAGCGTCACCTGCGGCTCGACGCGCTCGCCCTGCGGCACGATGACGCTGTCATAGGCGTGCGCATCCAGCGCGGCGAGGATATCCGACTCGAGCTTGTCGCGGTCGATCCGGTATCCCGCCGACTCCGCTTCAAAGGTAAACGTCCGGTTGCTCACATCAAAGGCGCTCAGCCTCGCGTCCGTCGCCGCCACGTCGAGGCTGTCGCCGACGATCTCGACGAGATCCCGGACAGCGGAGCGATCATAGACATAGCCTGTGGTCAGCGACACGCCCTGCGTGCGCGCCCGCTCGATTTCCTGATAACGCTCAAGGAGCGTGCCGCTGCGTCCGATGGCATAGGCCTGCTCCAGCACGGCGTCCGCATTGAAGGTCACAGGCACCTCCTGCGAGGTGATGCGCCAGCGGCGCTCGCCCGAGGCGACGATCAGAGAGAAGGCCTCGGTGGTCTGCGCCTGTCTGTCCGTGAAGAGGGCCTGCGCCTCCCCGCGGGTCATGCCGCCCAGGTCGATGCCGTCCACCGTCACGCCGGGGAAGAACGTCGTCTGCGCCGCGGCTTGACTGATGGCGGCATACGTCCGATATGCCGCCACCAGATCCTGATACAGTTTTGCGCCGTACACCCACAGCCCGACGCACAGCACGATGACGACCAGCGTCCAGAGCGGAAACAGGCTCCTTTCCTCTTTTGCGCGCCTGCCGTTGCGGCGATCAAAGGCCATAGCGATCTCCTTTTATGCGTTGCGGTCTGCGTCCAGCTTCTCGAAGAGCTCCTTCTCGTTCATGCGGTAGGAGAGAATATGCAGGCTGTCGGACAGATGCACGTTGTTGACCGCGACGCCCTCCGGCAGGTTCAGGTCGACCGGCGCGAAATTCCAGATCGCGCGCACGCCGCCCTCCACGAGCTGGTTCGCCGTCTCCTGCGCGAAGGCGGAGGGCACGGCCAGCACCGCGATGTCCACCGGATGGGCGCTCATCCAGCTGCTCAGCTTCTCCATCGGCTGCACGAGAATGCCGTGCACGTCGATGCCCACCAGCGCCGGGGAGACGTCGAACATCGCCTGGATGTGGAAGCCCTCCTTGGCAAAGCCCGGATAATTGGCCACCGCCCGTCCGATGTTGCCAGCGCCGACGATGATGACGTGGTAGTCGTGGTTCAGGCCCAGAATAGCGCCGATACGCTCCTTGAGATTGGAAACATGATATCCGTAGCCCTGCTGGCCAAAGCCGCCGAAGCAGTTGATATCCTGACGGATCTGCGAGGCAGTCAGGTTCATCCGCTCGCCCAGCTCCTGGGAGGAAATGCGGACGACCCCCGCCTTTTCCAGCTCTCTGAGATGCCGATAATACATCGGGAGTCGACGCACCACGGCGTCGGACACCCTGGATTTATAAGCCATACGTACCGCTCCTATTCATGGGTTGTCAAAAAAAAATCGGTTAGGTATTAGTATATCATTTGCCCAGCCGGGACGCAAGCAGAAATTGTGTCTCTGCCTGAGTTTTTCGCATTTTATACGCGTTCCTGAACAGCCGTGCTCAGAACTCGCGCTTGAGGCTTCGGGTGAAGAGGGCGCTCATCGCTTCGCCGGGCTCCGCGCTCTCGTAGAGCACGGCATGAACGGCCTGGCAGATCGGCAGCTCCACGTCCCGCTCCTGCGCCATCGCGCACAGCGCCTTCACCGTGTAATACCCCTCCGCGAGCTCGTCATAGCGCTCTCCCCGGACAAACAGCTCGCCGAAGCGCCTGTTGTGGCTGTACTTCGAGAAGACCGTCGCCTCGTAATCGCCCAGGTGGCAAAGGCCGTAGGCGGACATCTCCCTGCCGCCCATCGCCGCGATCAGCCGCGCGATTTCCCGCGTTCCGCGGCTCATCAGCGCGCCCTTGAGCGAGGAGACGCCCATGCCGTCGAGCATGCCCGCCGCGATGCCGACGACGTTCTTGGCCGCCGCGCCGATCTCGTTGCCAATCAGATCGGTGCCGTAGTAAAAGCGGATCAGCCCGCCAGAGAGCTGCGCGATGAGCCGCTCCTTGACGGTCTCGCTTTCCGAGTCGATCACCATGCAGTTCGGCACGCCCGCCAGGAATTCCTGCACGTGGCCTGGCCCGAGCCACACGGCGATATCGTTGCCCGCTCCGACGGCCTCCCCGGCGATCTGGGAGAGGCGCCGGTTGGTGCCCACCTCGATGCCCTTCATGCACAGCACGAAGGTTTTGCCCGTGACACCGCAGGCGGCAATCTGCGCCATCAGCGCCGAGAGCCCCTGCGAGCCAACGGAGATGCAGATCAGCTCCGAGGAAAGCGCCTCGCCGAGGTCGCAGGTCAGGCGCACGCTCTGCCCGAAGGTCACCAGACCGTTTGTGCGCGTCTGCAGAAACGCCTGCATCCGCGCGGAGCTCTCCCGGCCGTAGAGCGTCACCTCGTGGCCGATGTGGTCAAGATACCACGCGATAAACGACCCCCACCGGCCGCAGCCGATCACCGTTGCCTTCATGACGTTCACCTTTGCCTCTCCGTGTCTCAGCGGGTGAAGGCGCGCATCCGCTCGCGCTCCTGCTTCTTTTCTGATTTTTCCGTCTTTTTTCCGGGCTTTAGCGGCCCGGTCAGCTCCAGATTGATGAAGCCCGTCGAGAGCTCGACGCTTGAAACACGCACCGTCACCGCCTGTCCCGGCGAGATGACGGCGCCCGTCCGCTCGCCGCGCAGGCGCATGTGCCGCTCGTCAAAGTCGAACCAGTCCTCCAGCGTGCGCGCGGGGACAAAGCCCTCCGCGCCGTTTGAGAGCGCCACATAGAAGCCGTTCTCGCTCACGCCGCTGACGGTGCCCGAAAAGACCTCGCCGACGTGCCCCGCCATCAGCCGTGCCATCATGATCCTGTCCGCCGCGCGCTCCGCCTCGATCGCGGCGCGCTCGCATTCGCTGCTGCGGATAGCGGCATCGCTCAGCCGCTCGCCCGTCAGCGTGACCCGCTTCCCGGTCAGCACGGCCGTCAGCGCGCGGCTGACAACGAGATCGGGATAGCGGCGGATCGGCGAGGTGAAGTGGCAGTAATCGGGCATCGCCAGGCCGTAGTGGCCCAGCGGGTGCTCGTCGTAGCGCGCCTTCTGCATGCTGCGCAGCGCCAGCATCGAGATGACGGCGTATTCCGGCCGCTCGCGCGTCTGCTCGAGAATCGCGCGAATGTCGCCCGGCTTCGCCTCTGCCGTCAGGCGGCGGCTGCTGACGCCCAGCCCGTCGAGGAAGTCCTTGAAGATCGCCAGCTTGTCCGGATCGGGCTTCTCGTGCACGCGGTAAAGCAGCGGTACGCCGTGCGTCCGGGCAAAGCGCGCCACAGCCTCGTTTGCCGCGAGCATGAAGTCCTCGATCATCCTCTCCGCCTCGCCGCGCTCGCGTCTGAGGATTTCCACAGGCTCCCCCTGCGCGTCGAGTACGAACTGCGGCTCCTCGGTGTCAAAGTCGATGGAGCCCTGCGCTGTGCGGCGCGCGCGCAGGACGCCCGCAAGCCGCTTCATCTCCAGCAGCGTCTGCGGCAGCTCGGGATGCTTGCCCGCAAGCTGCTCGCGCTGCGCGCCGTCGCCGTCAAAAAACGCGTTGACGTCGTCGTAGACGAGCCGCGCGTTGGAGCGCGTGATCGTGCGCAGCAGCTGGGTATCGACGGTTTCGCCGCTTTCGTCGATCGTCAGCAGCGCTGTCATCGTGAATTTATCCTCGTCCGGCCGCAGGGAGCAGACGCCGTTGGAGAGCTGCTCAGGCAGCATCGGCAGCACGCGTCCCGGCAGATAGATGCTCGTCCCGCGCGCAAGCGCCTCGCGGTCAAGCGCGGTGCCCTCGCGCACATAATGCCCCACGTCCGCGATGTGGACGCCCAGTCGGACGCAGCCGTCCTTAAGCGCCTCCAAACTCACCGCGTCGTCGAAGTCCTTGGCGTCGCGCCCGTCGATCGTAAAGGAGAGCAGGCCGCGCAGATCCGTCCGCTGCGGATCATCCGCCAGATCGGCCGGGCGCAGCGCGTCGGCCTCCGCCAGCACGTCCGCGTCAAACGCCGAGCGGAGATGGCTGCTGACGATCAGCGCGTCCAACGCGCTCGTCGCCCGCTCAAAGCTGCCGATGACGCCCGTCACGCGCGCCAGAAGGCCGCCCTCGTCCTCCCAGCGGACGATCTGTGTGCTGACGATATCGCCGTCCTTGGCGGGCACGTCGCCCTCCTCCACAGCGATTTCGGAGGGCAGATGGCGCTCCAGCGGCTCGACCAGCGCACCGCCTGGGCGCTTTCGCAGCACACCAACCACCTGCTCGTGCGCATGCTCGAGGACGCGGCGCACGATGACGCGGTCAAGCCCGATCCGCTCACCCTCGACGCGGTCGCCAAAGAGCGCGCCGCGCGCGTTGTCCCGCGCACACAGCAGCGTCGTTCCGTCCTGCATCTCCATGCGGATCTGCCTGCGGGCCATGCCGCGCACGGTCAACTCGACCTTTTCCCCGCGCTGCTCGCGCCTGGGCTTCGGTTCCCTGCGCACGGCGCGCCGGCCCCTGAGTTCCCTTCTGTTCTTCATCGTCCCATCTCCCCCTTCTACCATGCCCAGTTTGCCGCTTCCGCTTCCGGGTCATGCCATGGAATCTCCCGCGCTGCGCATGGAGAAGCGCCCGTTCTTCCGGGAATCGAAAAAAGAAGCCAAAGCAGATTTGCTTCAGCCTCTTTTTGCTTTTGTTAGCCGATCACCGCAATGAGGAGCGCACAGATGATGAACACACCTGCGGAGATCTTCGTCGCAAGCGCGAGCTTGCCTTCCATCGTCTTGGCCTTGTTCTTGCCAAAGAACGTTTCGGCGCCGCCGGCAATTGCGCCCAAGCCGTTGGACTCACCCGGCTGCAGCAGCACGGTAACGATGAGAATCAGCGCGGTAATCACCAGCAAAACGGTGATCACGCCGTTGAGAATCGCCATACGGTTTTCGCCTCCTCGATTCGTTCAGCGGATTAGCGCTTGGAGAACTGCGGCGCACGGCGGGCGGCCTTGAGGCCGTACTTCTTGCGCTCTTTCATGCGCGGATCGCGCGTGAGGAAGCCAGCCTTCTTGATCGCGGGGCGGAGCTCCGGATCAGCCTTGACCAGCGCGCGGGAGACGCCGTGGCGGATCGCGCCGGCCTGACCGGCCAGACCGCCGCCATACACATTCACCAGGACGTCGTAGCGGCCCTCGAGCGCCGTCAGAACCAGCGGCTGACGGACGGTCATCTTGAGGGTCTCCAGACCGAAGTAGTTGTCAATGTCGCGACCGTTGATCACGATCTTGCCCTCGCCCGGAATGAGGCGAACACGGGCAATGGCCTTCTTGCGGCGGCCGACCGCCTGATACTGAACCTGTGCCATGTTTCAAACACTCCTTCCTGCAATCACTTCACGAGCTCGAGCACTTCGGGCTTCTGCGCCTCATGCTCATGCTCCG
>SFHU01000089.1 GCA_004555535.1 Clostridiales bacterium | reverse complement strand
CGGTGCGGTCGGCGCGGTCGGTGCGGTCGGTGCGGTCGGTGCGGTCGGCGCGGTCGGCGCAGTCGGCCTGACCGGCGCGGTCGGCGCAGTCGGCCTGACCGGCGCGGTCGGCGCGGTCGGCGCGGTCGGCGCAGTCGGTGCGGTCGGTGCGGTCGGTGCGGTCGGCGCGGTCGGCGCGGTCGGCGCGGTCGGTGCGGTCGGCGCGGTCGGCACGGTCGGCGAATCCGTCGTGCCCTGCGGCCTCGCATAGGGGCTCGCCGGGGTGTTCCTCATGTAGGAGGGCATCTGTCCCGCCTGGTTCTGCGGCATTCTCGGCGCTGCCGGCGGCACAACGGCGCCCGGCGTGCCCGGAGCCGCCGGCTCGCTGCGGCGCAGCCTCTGCTGCGTCAGCTGCTCCTCGCGCATCTCCGTCTCCTCGTCCTCATCCTCGTCCTCCGCCTCTTCCTCCTCGGTCCTGCGGCGGTAGACGTAGATACCGTAGACCACAGCGGCCACGACGATCAGCAGACCGCCGATGATGAAGGGCATCGCGCCGATGCCGCTCTCCTCCTGGATGGGCTCGGCGGTCGGCAGCGGCTGCATCGTCGGCTCGGGCGTCACGCCCGTGTCATAGGTCACGCCGTAGCGGGCGTAGGAGCCGTCGTTCGCGGTGAATTCGACGATGTACTCACCCTCCCCGGGCAGGGTCACATCCATCGTGAAGCGTCCGTTCGCGTCGGCAATCGTCTGGCCGACGGTCTTCTGCACGGTTGCGGCTTCGTCCGCCGCCGCGGAGGCGATCAGCTCCAGGCGCAGCAGGCCGAGCGAGGCGGGCGTCGCCGTCGGCTCCGGCGTCGCCACCGGCACGTTCACGGTCGCCTGGATCGTGCTGAACGCAGGGGCCGTGCCGTAGACGCTGAAGGTGCCGTCCTGCGTCAGCGCCGGCACGTTGCTGACCGTCAGATTGCCGGAGCTGCCGATCAGCGCCGCGGGATTCGCGGGCGGAACGGGCGTCGGCGTGGCGTTCGGGTCGGGCGTCGCCGTCGCGTAGGAGGGCATGCCGGAGATCACGTTGTTCGTCCAGCTGTCGTCCACGGGGATGAGATCCTGCAGCGGCGTGCCATTGATGACGTGGCTGACATTGTTGCTGCTGTTCGGAGCGGTCGTCGCGGAAGCGCCCGGCACGGGCGTCGCGCTCGCCTGCTCATTGAGATAGGCCTGCAGCTCGGCGATGGTCAGCATCTGCGCCATGTCGCTGCGGACATAGCCGGTCTGGCCGTTGTAGTCGACCTGATACCAGGTGTAGGCGCCGTCGGACTCGGTGCTCACCACCAGCAGCAGCGTGTTCACCGGGATGCGCCCCAGCGAGGTACCGGAGGCGGACGGCGTGCGGCGCAGGTTGACCTGGTCCTTGATGAGCTTGGCATAGGCGCTCGTGGAGTTCGGGCCGACCGGCTCCGGCGTCGCCTGCGGCATCGGGGTCGGGGTCGCCAGCGCCCCCTCGAGCGCGGCGAGATAGTCCGCCTTCTCCTGCTCGCCCATCAGGCGCACGAGGTCGGCGCGGACATAGCCCCACTGGCCGCTGAACTGCACGAGGTACCACGTCATGCCGTCCTCGGCGATCAGGCTCTGGAAGACGTAGACGACGTCCTCATTCTTGAGAATGGTCTGCAGATAGGCGTCCTTGCTCGGGTTGCCGCGCAGCGGGGTGCCGTCCGCGAGCACGCGCGCATAGGTGTCCAGGCTCTGCGGCGCGGGGGTCGCCGTCGGCACAGCCGTGGGCTCCGGCGTCGGCGTCTCGGTCGGCTCCGGCGTCTCGGTCGGCTCCGGCGTGTCGGTCGGCTCCGGCGTGTCCGTGGGCTCTGGCGTGTCCGTGGGCTCCGGGGTCGGCGTGTCCGTCGGCTCCGGCGTCGGGGTCGGGAGCGCCGTCGGCTCGGGCGCAACCTCCGGGTCGTCGAGGGTCGCGCGATAGGCGGCCTCCTCGTTCACGCCCATCAGCTGCACAAACTCAGCCTTCATGTAGCCCTCGCCAACATCCGTGCGCACATGGCACCAGGCTTTCTCCGCGTCGCCCTCCGTGCGCTCCATGACCCAGAGCACGGTGCCCGCCGTCAGACGGGTGATCAGCGTGCCGTTGGTGTCCGGCGTCTTGCGCAGGGCGACCTGCTTGCCCGTGTTGTAGCCGTAGTGGTAGACGTCGCCCGCCAGCAGCGGCTGCGGGTCCTCCGGCTCCGGCGTCGGGGTGGGCGTGGGCTCGGGCGTGTCCGTCGGCGCCGGCGTGTCCTCCGGCACGGGCGGGACGATCGTCGGCTCCGGCGTCTTCACGGCGGCCATCGCCTCGTCACGGGAGACGATGCGCACCTTGAAGGCCTCCAGATAGCCCGTGTTGCCGGTGCAAAGGTCGGTCGCCAGGTACCAGAGCTGGCCGTTGGCGTCCGTCGCGGAGGCGGAAAGCTCCAGCGGCGTCGGCTCGTTGATCATGGGAATCGCGCCGCTGGTGGGCAGCTCGCCGGCCGGCTCGCCGCGCAGCACGATGGCGGTGTTGTTGCTCTGCTCAAGCGTGATGGCCCACTCCGGGAAGCTCTCCACGGGCGCGGGCGTCGGCGTCTCCTCCGGCACGGGGCTCGGCGTCGGCGTCGCGCTCGCGCTCATCGCGTCGATCAGCTTCTGCGCGTCCTCAGCGGAGATCCTCGTCTCCAGCAGGTAGTTGCGCATGTAGCCGGTCCTGCCGGTGGCCACCACCTTCACGGCGTACCACTTGCCCTCGGCATCGGCGACGTCGCCGATCTCCAGGAGCACACCGTTCGCCAGCTCCTCCAGCTTCGCGCCGTCCGGCGCGTCGCGCAGGATGCTGATGCCGGAATCGTTGTTCGCCACGGCGTACTGCGGGCCGGGCACGGGGGTCTCAGGGACGGGCGTCTCGGGAACGGGCGTCTCGGGGACAGGGGTCTCCGGCGCGGGCGTCTCCTCCGTCACCGGAGCCTCGGGCACCGGCGTCTCCGGGATCGGCGTCTCCGGCACCGGCGTCTCCGGAACCGGCGTCTCCGGGATCGGCGTCTCCTCCGGCGGGTTCATCTCCGCGTCGATGCGCGCCATCCATTCAAGCGCCGTGGCCTCGTCGACCGCGCCGACCTGTCCGGCGCGGACATAGCCCTCGGTCATCGTCCTGTAATCGACGACCTTGTACCACAGCGTGCCGGTCGTGTCCCAGGCATACTGCGAGACGAAGAGCAGCTCGCCCGCGCCCACCGGCAGCAGGCTCTGGCCCGTCGTCACATCGATCAGGCTGACGCCATCCTCAATGGCCGCCGCGTACTGCGGCACGTCGACCTCGGGGACGGGCGTCTCGGGAACGGGTGTCTCCGGCACAGGCGTCTCCGGCACAGGCGTCTCCGGCACGGGTGTCTCCGGCACGGGCGTCTCGGGCACCGGCGTCTCCGGCACGGGTGTCTCCGGCACGGGCGTCTTGGGCACCGGCGTCTCCGGCACAGGCGTCTCGGGGACCGGCGTTTCCGGAACCGGCGTCTCCGGAACCGGCGTCTCCGGAACCGGCGTCTCCGGCACAGGCGTCTCCGGCACAGGCATCTCCGGTTCCGGCGTCATGAAGCCATACATCCACAGCGCATTATCCGCCTCTTCGGGCGACTGCGGAACGGGCATGCTCGCGCCGAAGACCACATCGAGCGCCAGGGACGGATCCTCGGGATCGACCACCTGCCAGAGCATGTCGGGCGCCGCCGCATCCGCGCTCAGCGGGATCTCGCGGACGCTGCCCGCCTCGTCGGTCACGACGAGCACGCCGGAGGCAAGCGCCTCCAGCATTTCAGACTCCAGCGCGGTCTCGTCCACCCAATAGACGGTGTCGCCAAGCGTGGTCGTCACCGTCTGAGCGGGGATGAGCACCTGCGTGCCATCGCCCAGGGTCAGCGCCACCTGCACAAAGAGGGCGTCCCCCTCCTGGGCACACACCGGCAGCGCGCAAAGCGCCAGCATGGCGCACAGCAGCACAGCCAGCACGCGGCGGACGGCTTTTTTCATCTCTGTATCCTCCTTTTCCTCTCAAGCCAAGGGCCCCGGGGCCGCCGCAAGCGGCGTCCGGACGCCCGGAAAGTCTGCATCCATTGTAAAACGTCGAAAGCCGCCTGTCAACTCCGACAGGATTTTTGGCAGGATTTCGCTCGGCTTTCCCATGAATATGACGTTCCCCGTGCAGGGATTCTTCCCGCTGAAGCCGAATAAATCAAAATGATTTCTATTTACAGAAGGAGTGCCAGACCATGAACGATCAGGAGCTTCGGGAGATTCCCTTTTCCAGCGAGACGATTTACAACGGCAAAATCCTCCACGTCGAAAAATGGCAGGTGACCTGCCCCAACGGCCATCCGGCCACGCGCGAGATCGTCGTGCACAAGGGTGCGGCGGCGGTCGTCCCCGTCTTTGAGGATGGCACGACGCTGCTCGTGCGCCAGCACCGCGTCGCCGTGGACAGGGTGACGCTGGAGATTCCCGCCGGCAAGCTCGACAGCGCCGGGGAGGATCCGCTCGACTGCGCCGTGCGCGAGCTGCGCGAGGAGACCGGCCTCTCCGCGCAGCGCATGACGCTGCTGACCTCGCTGCTGACGACGCCGGGCTTCTGCACGGAGAAGATCGCCATCTACCTGGCGCAGGGCCTCTCCCAGGGGGAAACGCATCCCGACGAGGACGAGTTCCTCGGGCTCGTGCGCATCCCGCTTGACGAGGCGGTGGCCATGGTCATGCGCGGCGAGCTGCGCGACAGCAAGACCATCTGCGGCCTGATGATGGCCCGGGAGGTCCTCCGCGCGCAGAAGGAGCATGCCGAATGACGCGCGCGCTTTCCTTCCGCCTGACCGCCGACGCCCTGCCCGACAGCCTCCTGCCCGGGCAGGACGCCCGGCGCTTTTCGCTGCCCGGCGCACAGGAGCTCTCGCGCTTCGCCGATCTGCTCGGCGAGACGCCGGAGGACGCGCAGGAGGCGCCGGAGGCACAGGAGGCCTCCGTCCCCTTCGACGTGCCCGGCCTGCTGCCCCGGGAGGTGAGCGGCCCGGCGCAGCTGCATGCCGACCTGCGCTTTGACCGGCTGCACGGCGAGCGCGCCTGGCTCGAATTCCGCCTGCTCGCCGGGCGGGGCGAGGCGCTTCTGGGCGACACGCAGCTCGCACGCTTTGACGGCGGGCCGCTCGTGCTCGACGTGACCGACGCGCTGCGCCTGGGCCGGCGGCAGACGCTGACCCTGCGCTTTGACGAGACCCGCCCGGCCGGTCTGCCCGGCGCGGCGCTGCTGCGCGTCACGCAGCTGGCGCGCATCGAGTTTGCCGGCGCGGAGCCGAACGCGGACGCGGCCACGATGACCCTGCGCGCGCGCGTCGCCGCCGACAGCGCGGGGCGCTACCGTCTGTCCGTGCGCCCCTGCCCGCCCGATGGCGCGCAGGCCGTCGCCGCGCCCTGCGCCGCGCGGGAGCTGCCCTTTTCGCTCGAGGCCGGCGCGCGGCGGGACATCGCGCTGACGCTGTCCGTGCCGGGTGATCGCTTCGTCTGCGGGAAGCCGTATGCCGCGCCCTCGCTGCGCCTGGAGCTGACCTGCGAAACCGACGTCCCCGCCCCTGTTCAAAAGGAAAGGCGTCCGCGCGGACGCCGCGCCCCGGACGCCGTGCCGCTGCCCCTGCGCCGCAGGACGCGCTGCGACAGCGCGACACTGCTGTGCGGCTATCCCGGCAAAGCGCCGCAAGCCTACGCGCCGCTGCCGCGCGAGCTCGCCGAACTGCCGCCGCAGCTGCTCCTGCCGCGCCTCGAGGCGCTGCACCTGCGCGCCGTCTCCCTGCCCTTTGCCCCGCCGGACGCGCTCTGCGCCGCATGCACGCAGGCGGGCATCGCCCTGCTCCTGCGCAGGCCGCGTGGGATGGACGAGGCCGCGCGCCTTTCCCGCTTCCCCTGCGTCTGCTTCTGCGACGCGGCCGCGCCCGACGCCCCCGCGCCGGAGGAAAACGCCTGGCAGCTGGGCTCCATGGTCGGGCTCGACCGGCAGCCTGAGCCGGGCATCACGCCCGCCGAGCTGCTCGCCGAGGCCGCCGGCCGCCCGCTCGACGCGAAGGAGGCGGGCGCCGCCGCCGTGCTGCAATGGCTGCGCGCCGTGCGCATCCGCCTGCTGGCGGAGGCCATGCGCCAGGGCCGCTTCTCCGGCCCCCTTTGCGCCCCGCAGGAGCTGCTGGAGCCGGATATCGCCCAGGCGCTGACGGACGCGCTCGCGCCGCTGCATCTGAGCGCGCTGCCCCTTCGCGGCGCGTGGTGGACGGGCACGCACTTCAGCGCGTCGCTCTTCGCCTGCCTTGAGGGGGCGCTGCCCGACGCGCCGCTCGAGGCGCACGCGCTGCTGGAGACGGAGTCTGGCGAGACGCTCGCGCGCTTTGACGCGCCCTGCGCCGCGCCCGGCGGCGCGCTGGGAACGCTCGAGGCGCGCCTGCCCGACGCGCCCTGCGTGCTCACGCTGACGACGCGGCTGCTGTGCGGCGACACCGTGCTCGAGCAGAGCGCGCTGCCCGTCTACGTCGGCGAGCGCGGCGTGCTCGAGGCGGCGTTTGGCGGAGCATTTCAGGAATAAAAGAAAGAGGGCTTTCTCCCCGAAGAAGGGAGGAAGCCCTCTCAAATTGTCGATTCGCGACGCAGATTTCATCAGCAGACGATGTTGAGCAGGCGGCCCGGCACGAAGATCAGCTTCTTGACCTGCGCGCCGCCGACGAGCTTTTTGACCGTCTCGTTCTCCAGCAGCTTCTCGCCGTCGTCTTTGGTCAGGCTGGCCGGCACCATGATGCGGGCGCGAACCTTGCCCTTGATCTGCACGGCGATCTCGACCTCGTCGGCCACGAGCTTGCTTTCGTCCCAAGTCGGCCAGCTCTGCCTGTAGATCGGCTCGCCGAAGCCGCAGGTCTCCCACATCTCCTCGGTGATGTGCGGGGCGACCGGGTTGAGGCACAGCAGCAGCGCGCGCAGCTCGCCGCGGGTGACGCTGCCGTTGGCGTAGACGTCGTTGACGAAGGACATCATTGCCGCGATGGCGGTGTTGAACTTCATGCGCTCGTAGTCCTCGGAGACCTTCTTGATCATCGCGTTGACCGGCGCCTCCATCTCGTGACGCACATCCTCTGCGTCGGTGAGCATGTCCTGCAGGCGCCAGACGCGCTCCAGGAAGCGGCGGCAGCCGCGCGCGCCCTCGGTCGACCACGGAATCGCCTGGTCGAACGCGCCCATGAACATCTCGTAGAGGCGGAAGGCATCCGCGCCGATCTCGGCGATGGTGTCGTCCGGGTTGATGACGTTCCCACGGGACTTGCTCATCTTCTCGCCGTTCGCGCCGAGGATCATGCCGTGGCTGGTGCGCTTGTTGTAGGCCTCCTTGTTCGGGATCGCGCCGATGTCATAGAGGAAGAGGTTCCAGAAGCGGGAATAGAGCAGGTGCAGCGTCGTATGCTCCATGCCGCCGTTGTACCAATCGACCGGCATCCAGTACTTGAGCTCGTCCCAGCGGGCGAGCGCCGTGTCGCAGTGCGGATCGGCGTAGCGCAGGAAGTACCAGGAGGAACCGGCCCACTGCGGCATGGTGTCGGTCTCGCGTCTGGCGGGACCGCCGCAGCACGGGCAGGTCGTGTTCACCCAGCTGTCGATCTTGGAGAGCGGGCTCTCGCCGGAGTCGGTCGGCTCATAGTTGTCGACCTCCGGCAGCAGCACGGGCAGCTGATCCTCCGGAACCGGCACCCAGCCGCACTTCTCGCAGTAGACCAGCGGGATCGGCTCGCCCCAGTAGCGCTGGCGGGAGAAGACCCAGTCGCGCAGCTTGAAGTTGACCTTGCGCTCGCCGACCTTGTGCTCGACGAGCCAGTCGATGATGGTCTTCTTCGCCTGCGCGACGGAGAGGCCGTCGAGGAAGCCGCTGTTGACGAGCACACCGTCGGCGACGTCGGTATAGGCGGCCTTCTGCACGTCCTCGCCGCCCGCGACGACCTCGATGATCGGCAGGCCGAACTTCTTGGCGAAGTCCCAGTCGCGCTCATCGTGCGCCGGCACGGCCATGATTGCGCCGGTGCCGTAGGTCGCCAGGACGTAGTCGGAGATGAACACCGGGATCTCGCGGCCGTTGACCGGGTCGATGGCCTTGATGCCCTGCAGCTCCACGCCGGTCTTGTCCTTGGCCAGCTCGGTGCGCTCAAAGTCGCTCTTGCGGGCCGCGGCCTCGCGGTAGGCGACGACGTCGTCCCAGTTGGTGATGCGGTCCTTCAGCTGATCGACAGCCGCGTGCTCCGGCGCCACGACCATGTAGGTCGCGCCGAAGAGCGTGTCCGGGCGCGTGGTATACACGCGCAGCTTCATATCGGTATCCTTGATGGCGAAATCGACCTCGGCGCCCTCGCTGCGGCCGATCCAGTTGCGCTGCTGCACCTTGACCTTCTCGATGAAGTCGACCTCGTCCAGGCCGTCGAGCAGCTTCTGGGCATAGGCCGTGATTTTGAGCATCCACTGGCTCTTGACGCGGCGGATGACCTCCGCGCCGCAGCGCTCGCACTTGCCCTGCACGACCTCCTCATTGGCCAGGCCGCACTTGCAGCTCGGGCACCAGTTGACCGGCATCTCGCTCTTATAGGCGAGGCCGTGCTTGTAGAGCTGCAGGAAGATCCACTGCGTCCACTTGAAGTAGTTCGGGTCGGTGGTGTTGACCTCGCGCGACCAGTCAAAGGAGAAGCCGATGCGCTTGAGCTGCTCGCGGAAGTGGTCGATATTCTTCTGCGTCACGCCCGCGGGATGGACGTGGTTCTTGATCGCGTAATTCTCCGTCGGCAGGCCGAAGGCGTCCCAGCCGATGGGGAAGAGGACGTTGTAGCCCTCCATGCGGCGCTTGCGGGAAATGATATCCATCGCGGTATTGCTGCGCGGATGGCCGACGTGCAGACCCGCGCCGGAGGGATAGGGGAACTCGATCAGCGCGAAATACTTGGGCTTGTCATGGCTGGCCTCGGCCTCAAAGCAATGGGCCTCCTCCCAGTTCTTTTGCCATTTCAGCTCGATCTCTTCGGGGTTATACGCCTTGCTCACAGGAAAAACCTCCTCTTTCTTCCTCATACAGGGTCAAAAAAAGCGCCCCTGCACGACCATATCATGCACAGGGGCGCGAAAACTCGCGCGGTACCACCCTGATTCAGCCGCCAGACGGCGGCCCTCAGCGGCAAAGATGCCTGGCCGATCACGGGGCCAACCGCCGCGGGCTACTCATTTCGCCCGCGAAGCTCCGGGAGGAGAAAGCCGCGCCTTGGCCCGCCGGCTCGCACCAACCGCCGGCTCTCTTCGGGCGCCTCCGCGCGCTGATTCCCTTCATCGCCTTTGAGAAACTTCGTCTATTGTACTGAACGCCCGCAAAAAAGTCAAGCCCGTTTCCCTTTTTTCGGCCCCGCGAAAAAGATTTTTCGGAAAATTGTCAAAACCCCTTGCAAATCCGGGCGAAATCTGCTAGAATACTCTTCGTTGCCGATGCTGATATAGCTCAGCCGGTAGAGCGCATCCTTGGTAAGGATGAGGTCCCCGGTCCGAATCCGGGTATCAGCTCCATAAAGTCACCTTCCGATATAGACGCGGAGGGTGATTTTTTTGTGCTATTGCTTACTTTTTGAGGGCTGCCTCTGTGTGGGGCAGCCCTCGTTGTATGTCTCCTTCTGCGCTGTATGCGCTATGCACCACAGAAATCATCACAAAAACCATCACACGCCGCCGCCGCAAAGCCTTGTGCCATCAGGGTTTTTGCGGCCTTTTTGCAATCACAAAACAATCACAAATTGGGTCAGCTCGTATTCATGATCCTGCGGGCTGCATGCATCCCCTGCTGACGGAATTCCACATAGCAGCGCTCTGTGACGGTGGTGTTGGTGTGCCCCAATATCTTTGACACCTCCTGAAGCGTCATGCCGCGCTCTTTCCATTCTGTTGCGCAGGTGTGCCGGAAATCGTGCGCTGAGTATCCTTCAAGCCCAAGCCGATCTCTGGCCTTTTCAAAGGATCGTTCCGTGAGGAGTATCGGGATTACGGACTGCTGATTTGCCAGACGGACGGACGGCCTGTCGATCCCAAGAACCTGGAAAAGAGCTTCAAGGAGCATCAGAAGCGGATCGGCATCCCGGAGAATGAACGCATTGATTTCCAGGGGCTTCGCAAGTCTGGTCAGATGCACAAGGTACGCCTGTCGCAGAACAACTATCAGCTGGTTGCGGAAAACGCCGGCCAGTCGCCGGAGGTCCTGATGAACCACTACAACGAGGCGCTGGACTACGAGAAGCGTGCCCTGTCACGGCTGGTGGAGAACAGCTTCTATCCGCATCGGGAAACGGCGGGGGAGGCGCAGGACAGCGCGGATGTGTCCGCGCTGATGGCACAGATTCAGCAAAACCCGGAGCTGTGCCGGAAGCTTCTGCAATCTCTGACGCTTGGTGCACAGCAGCACGCCTGATGCAAAAATTTCTGCGTGTTAGCAGGATTTGTTAGCAGGCGGCTATGCACATTCATTCGGTGCATAATCATCAAGGCCATCAAGAGGCCAAAATGAACTGGGAGTCCGAAAATGTGCCCGAAATGTTAGCTGGAAACCGAGGCCTGATGCAAGCGGCACTTCCCGGCCAAGAGAGGAGGAGAAGCTGAAAAACCTAACAATACAAAGAAAATCGCCCCTGCGAGTTGTCTCACAGAGGCGACTGTCTGGAGCTGATACCCGGATTCGGACCGGGGACCTCATCCTTACCAACGAACGAAGTCCCCAGCAATGCTGGTGACTTCGGCACACAATATGAATAAATAAACAGCCTGATTTGCTCAACAAGAACGCCTTGTTTTCCTCAATCCGCGCCAATCTCTCACGCAGCTCATTAAGCAACGGCGTGGTCAGATACTGCTTCCGATGGCTATCCTCCGTTTTCGGCCCCTTGAGAATCATGCTGCTTTTCGAGGTGAGCACCTGCTTGGGAAAGATGCGCAGCACCTCATGCTTGGGCAGAACGCCGATTGCGCTGTCTGATACGCGCTGAATCTGTCGGGTGATCCACAGGCTGCCATCCCGGAAATCAATCGTGTGCAGGTCAATTCCCGCGGTTTCGCCAGCCCGCAGGGAGCAGACAAACGCCAGGTGAACGGCCAGGTGAAGCAGCTCGTCCTCCTTGATGCTGTCGAGCACCTCGTAAACACGCCGGGCATCCCAGGCCCTCCGCTTGACCGTCTTTTCCGTGGGCGCGGTGACCTTGGGAATTTCGCTGATGTAGTGCCACTTCTTTGCCGTCTCAAAGCCGGAGGTCAGGATTGTAAAGCACTTCTTGACGGTACTGGAGGACAGCGTTGGAATATCCTCTGGGCGCTTCCCGTAGCTCTTGGGCCCACGGCAGGGCTTCCGGCTCAGCGAGTCCAGGAAGTCGTCAATGTCCTCTGCCGTAATGCTGCTCATCACCCGGTCACCAAAGTACGGCAGAATATGCCGATCCAGATTGCTGCGATAGCTGTCGTAGGAGTTGGGCGAAAAGCGCTCCTTTCTCGCGTGGATGGGCAGCCACTTCTCCGCAAACTCCCGATAGGTCTTTGCGGTATTATTCTCCGCTGCGTGCGGCGGTGCTTCCTCCTGCGTTCTGGGGCGGAAACGCTCGACCACCTCCCTCTCCACAGCGCGCTTGCACTGGTATTCGGCGGCAGCCTTTCGGATCTCGTGGTGAAGCCGATTCTTTTGCAGATAGTCGATATAACGGCTACGCCATAATTCAGATTGAAAAGCGTTACAATGCATTTCAAACTCACGGAATGGCGCTGTTCGCAGAAGCTGCCGCATGGCCCGCGAGATCAGACGGCTTCGTCGTCATGATGCTGTACAGTCGGGTATTCTTGGGGAAGCGATCCTGGAACGGCAGAATGACGTTGCCGTAAAACAGCAGGCCCTCGCCTTCGCCGCTCTGGGTGACGTAGGACAGCTGATGCGGGGAAATGCCCAGCTTCTTTACCAGAATCTCACGATCACCCGCCGCCTGGTTGAGCATGTAGATGTAGTCGCTATTCTCGAAGATGTTCTCGATTTCCTGACTGGCCAG
>SFHU01000183.1 GCA_004555535.1 Clostridiales bacterium | reverse complement strand
TATGCGCGGCGATAAACCAATGCCCATTGAGGACGGTTTGCTTGCCCGCGACGGCTGGACGCTGATTGACGACTCGCACAGCCTGCTGTTCGACGGCGCCCCCGACTGGGATTGGGTGACCACACGCACAAGCGCCGAGGGCGCTCAGGACTGGTATTTCATGATTTATGGGCACAACTACAAGCAGGCGCTGAAAAGCTTCACCCGCTTCGCCGGCAACATTCCTCTGCCGCCTCGCTACGCCTTTGGCTATTGGTGGAGCCGATATTGGAGCTACAGCGACCAAGATTTTCGCGACCTGATAGGCAACTTCAAGAGCCTCGACATTCCGCTCGACGTGCTGGTGGTGGACATGGACTGGCACCCCATTTCGCCCGAAGCCGGTGGCGGCTGGACTGGTTGGGACTGGAACGAACGCCTCTTCCCCGACTATAAGCAATTCCTGAAATTCCTCGACGATGCTGGCGTGAAAACCACCATGAACCTGCACCCAGCCGACGGCGTGCGCCCCTACGAGAAACGCTATGCCGAGTTTGCACGTCGCTATGGCAGCACCAACGGCAAGGCAGTGGAATTTCTGGGCAGCGACAAGCGTTTTGTGAAAGCCCTGTTCGACACCTATCTGCACCCCTACATGGACGAAGGCGTTGACTTCTGGTGGCTCGACTGGCAGCAATGGCTCACCGACAAAAAAGTGCCGGGGCTGAGCAACACATTCTGGTGCAACTACATCTGGTTCAGCGACATGCAGCGCCAAGGCAAAAAGCGCCCGATGCTCTATCACCGCTGGGGCGGACTTGGCAACCACCGCTATCAGATTGGGTTCTCGGGCGACGCCTACATCACTTGGCAGAGCCTCGACTATCTGCCTTACTTCAACAGCACCGCTTCGAACGTGCTCTACGGCTATTGGAGCCACGACATAGGCGGCTTCGTGACGGCATCGCCCGAAGAAATATACAGACGTTGGCTCCCGTTCGGCTTCCTGTCATCACACAGCCGCGCCCATGGCGCACCACCGACAGAGCCGTGGCTCATAAGCAAGGACTTCACCGACGCGTTCCGCGCCTGCGCCGAGATCGTCCACAGCTTTGCAGGGGCGGGCGCATGAGACTGTCAGACGCAGAGCTGCAGTGGATGCAGACCCGCCTGGCGCAGCGATACGCGGCGGCGGGCCGCGAGGCGCAGGAGACGCTCGAACGGAAGCTCGCCGCGCTCCCGCCGGATCAGGCGCTTCTGACAAGCTGGTGCTACGCGGCCAGCCCCTTCAGCGACTGGGCAAATTATGATTTTTCTCTCTTCAGCGCCTGTGCGGCGCACGCGCTGTTTTTGCGGGAGCAGTCTCCGGAAGTCCGGGCGCTTCCCGAGCAGCTGTTTCTCAATTACGTGCTCCACCCGCGCGTGAACGAGGAGGAGCTCTGCGACTGCCGGGGCGCTTTCTACGCGCAGCTGGAAGAACGCATCCGCGGTCGTTCCGCGCGCGAGGCCATCCTTGCCGTCAACCTCTGGAATGCGGAGCAGGTCTGCTACCGCGCGACCGACGCGCGGACCATCAGCGCGCTGGGCGCGCAGCGCTCCGGCTTCGGGCGCTGCGGCGAGGAATCGGCGTTTGCAGTCAACGCCCTGCGCGCAGTCGGGATCCCGGCGCGGCAGGTGTACACGCCCCGCTGGGCGCACTGCGACGACAACCACGCCTGGGTCGAGGCCTTCTGCGGCGGCGCATGGCACTATCTCGGCGCCTGCGAGCCGGAGCCGGAGCTGGACCGCGGCTGGTTTACCGGCGCGGCCAGCCGCGCGATTCTGGTGCACAGCCGCCTGTTCGGCAGACCCGCGCCGGACGACGCAGTCATCTCCGAAGACGGTGCGGTGACGTTTTTGAACCAGACGGCGCGCTACGCGCCCGTGCGCCCGCTGCGCGTGCTCGTGCGCGAGCCGGACGGCAGTCCGGCTGCCGGGGCAGAGGTGACGTTCGGCATCGTCAACGCGTCGCAGATATTTCCCGCGGCAGTGATCCGGACGGACAGCCGCGGCGCGGCGCAGCTTGTCTGCGGCTATGGCGAGCTTGCCCTGCAAGCGCGGAAAGGCGCGCTGCGCTGCGAAGCGCTCTGCCCGGCCGCGCAGCAGACGCTCGAGCTGACGCTCACGCAGCCGGAAGCGCCGTCCGGCTGCTGGGAAGCGTTCACGATCCACGCGCCGAAGGCGCAGCTGCCCGCGCGCAGACCGCTCGACCCGGCAGAAAAAGCGCGCG
>SFHU01000182.1 GCA_004555535.1 Clostridiales bacterium | reverse complement strand
GGGATGTCCTCAAGGTCTGCCGCCGTCGCCGTGCCGCTGACCTTCGGCTTGCGCCGCTTTTCAAGCTCTGCCCAGGTGGAGGCAAGCAGCCTTGCCGGATCCTCCTCGTACTTGTCGTTGTAGGCGTCCTCCCACACGTCCGCGCTGTCGGCGTCCGGATCGTCGATGTACGCCTGTCCTGCTGGCTTGTCCGCCGGGTCGCCGTTTGCCCGGCTCCACACCACGTCGGCAAACGTCACGCATGTCGGCGGGTCCTCCTCGCCGGTCGCCTTGCCATAGCCGTACATGCGGGTGATCGGGATTCCGCTGCGCGTCACATAGATCTGTGAGGTGCCGCTCGCGCCCTCAAACAGGATTCCCCTGTACTCGCTCGTCCGCTCCGTCACGTCCACGCGCCTGCCAGCGATCTCGCCGTCCACGATCTCGTAATACGGCGTGACGCGCACCTGGTACTGCACGGCGATGTCGCGCAGAGCCTTCCAGCGGTTGGTCATGTACAGGGACAGCGCTCTGGTCTCCTCCTTGAGCGTCACGAGGCCCAGCGCAAAGCCGGAGCCGGCAAGCACGGCCTCCGCGGCCTGCTGGGCCGTCGCGGTCTCCATGCGCGCCTCCGGCACGATGGAATGCGCCAGCTGCGCGACGGCGGAATCCGTCGCCGTGATCACCGTCACGCCGCGCTTGTCGTCGTCGTCCGCCTTGTCGATGGCAAACAGACGGAAATGATGATCGATATCAAAAAAGCCGAGGTATTCGCCCGGCTCCGCACAGTATTTGACGTCGATCTCCGCGTCCAGCTCATGGCTGGCCTCATCGTGGATCAGCTCGTAGACGCCAAAGACGATGACCCGCCGGATGCTCCGCCTGCTGTCAAGCAGGTACAGCGCGTCTACTGCCACTCGTTATGCCACCTCATCTCCATCTCGCCTCCGTCTGTGGAGGCGATCTCGTGCAGGCCCGGCCAGTATCCGGGCCGCCACAGCGTCCCGCTCACGTTGATGCGCGCCTCCGCGTGCGCGCCGTCAATCGTCAGGCTCTCCGTCGCGGTGTCCATGATGACTACCTGACCGGTGTTCAGCGCGCCCTTGAGCGTCAGGATCGGCACGCCGTCCATCGTCCAGACAAGGCCGTCTCTGTTCGCCGTCATCGTCTGCCGCAGGATGGGCCTGCAGACGTAGGAGCCGCCGATGCGCGCCCTCAGGCTGCCCGCGCCGGAGGAAAGGCTCATGGCGCGGTCGCGCGCCAGCGGACGCGGCAGCAGAAAGCGCACCTCCACCTTGCCAAAGCCGCGCACGAATTCCGGGTCGCTGATGCTTTTGAGCCGCGCGTCGTAGCAGCGCGATGGCCTGTGCGTGGGCACCAGCTCCGCCGTTGCCGTGCCGCGCGCGCTCCCGGCCCAGGCGGCCAGCAGCTCGCGCGCCGCCCAGCCCTCCTCGCGGCTGCGCCCGGCGATGTTCACGCGTACGGTGTACTCTCCCGCCTCAAGCCGCTCGTCGGCGATGATCCCGCCGTCCGCCGTCTCGATGGTCTCCTGCGCGCGCCCAGCCGTCCCGGGCGGGATCTCCTTCTCCACGCTGAGCGCCCTGTGCACCGTACGCAGCTCCACGCCGTTAAAAATCATCCGCGCCCCTCCTTATGGACCATATGTGATTGCACGGTCAATGGCATTTCCAATCGCAGCCGAATCCGTTTCCACTGTAGAGTTGGATAGCTTCTTGCCGTCAATGTAGCTGTTCACATTGACAGTAAGACTTCCCTGTCCTCCGTAGCTTGTCGCTGATCCTTGCCCAGGCATAACCACCTTTGGTCCGGTTATAGGTTTGTTCAGCTCTGCTTCGATTGCCTGATACATCGCCGCCGCCGTAGATGCAACTGTATCGATCTGAGCGTTAAGGCCATCATTGACATATGTTCCAATATTGTCTCCGATCGTCTTCATGTCGGTTTCGGCGTTCTGCTCTTCGCTTTCCGCACCATCGACAATCTTGCTGACCATATTCTTTCCGGTTTGACTGTATGTCTCTTTTGTATCCACGCCGCTCAGCTTATCGGCCCATTCGATCAGCTTGTTTTGTACCGGATCCTCTGTGTTTAGCTTTTCGACAGTCCCGATGACCGATACAACCATTTCGTTGAGTTTATCGACAAATACGGACATCGCCTCAATGCCTGCTGTTGCAGCCGGCGTCATGGTTTCACCAAGCCTGGCCTGCGCGTCCGTCAGCTTCGCCTGTGCCTCAAAATACTTGACCAGCGCCTCGTT
>SFHU01000088.1 GCA_004555535.1 Clostridiales bacterium | reverse complement strand
ATGTTGGCGCGCAGGAAGGTCTCAAACGCAGAGAGCGGCGTTCCGTCGTCCAGCAGCAGGCACTCGTAGGGCAGCCCCAGCTCCATGCAGCCGCTGATGAAGCCGTCCTTGCGTTTGCTGGGCTCGTTGGTGATCCGGGAGCCGTAGCGCATGAACGCCACATGCCTGCAGCCGCGCCGCGCCAGCTCGTGCGCTGCCATCTTGCCGCCGGCAAAGTTGTCCGCCGCTACGCAGGGGACGGACACACTGAAGAAGCGGTCGATGGTCACAAACGGGATGTCCTCCGGGATCTCCAGATGCGGGTTGTAGGTCAATGCGATGACGCCGTCCGCGCGGTTCTGGCGCACCATCTGGATGAAGTCCTGCTCGCGTTCCCGGTCGTACTCCGTGAAGCACAGGAGCATCTTGTAGTTGCGCCGCTCCAGCGCCATATTAATATGATGCGTCAGCAGCGCGAAGTAGGGGGTGACGGTGTTGGGGACGATGAAGGCAATGGTGTTGGTTCGGTCGGTCTTGAGCGATCGGGCGCTGCTGTTGACCTGATAATTGAGCTTTTTGACTGCCGCCTCGACCCTCAGGCGGTAGCTCTCGCCCACGCTCTGGCCGTTGATGACCTTGGAAACCGTGCCCAGCGCCACGCCGGCCTCACGGGCAACATCGCTCATGGTCGCAGTGGTTTTCTTTGGATTGGACAAGGGATCACCTCGCGATCGGGTAGAAAAGAGAAACGCTTTCTATATGCAGAAGTATATCATATTTTCACAGAAAAGTAAAGATGTTTCATGAAATGGAATGAAGAACGATCGGTGGATTTCACGAAACGATCAAAGACGAGATTCGTGCAAATTTTGTGGAATTGAGCAAATGGTCAGACCAATTCCTCGGGAAGGGGGAAAAAGTGCTCAAAAAAGTCATGCAAATTTTCAAAATGCCCTTGACACATCTGGTAAACTGTGGTATCTTATGCTCAGATGAAATGTGAAACGTTTCATGAAGAGAAAGAGAAGCAAGAGAAACAGGGAGGGATCCACGTGAAAAACAACGCCGCAGTCAAGGTCCGCAGCGGCAGAAGCCTCGAGCGCAGGCTGAAGGACAACTGGCAGCTCTATCTGCTGCTGCTGGTGCCCGTTGTGATCACCATCATCTACAAGTATGGCCCGATGTACGGCATCCAGATCGCGTTCCGCGATTTCAAGCCCAGCCGCGGCATCGTCGGCAGCAAGTGGGTGGGGCTGGACTGGTTTGTGCGCTTCTTCAGCTCGCCCAACTGCGGACGCATGATCAAGAACACCGTGCTGCTGAGCTTTTACAGCCTGCTGTGGAGCTTCCCGGTGCCGATCATCCTGGCGCTGGCGCTCAACCAGCTCCGCTTCAAGGGCCTGAAGAGAACCGTGCAGACCGTGCTCTACGCGCCGCACTTCATCTCCACGATGATCATCTGCGGTATGATCCGCATCTTCCTGAGCCCGTCCGGCGGTCTGATCAACCTGCTGCTGGGTACGAGCATCGACTTCCTCTCCGAGAGCGGCATGTTCCGCACGATCTACATTGCCTCGGGTATCTGGCAGGAGGCCGGCTGGGGCGCGATCATCTACATGGCGACGCTCTCCACGGTGGATACTTCGCTGTATGAGGCCGCGAAGGTGGACGGCGCCTCCGTCTTCCAGCGCATCCTGCATATCGACATTCCGGAGCTGCTGCCGATGGCGATTCTCCAGCTCATCCTCAGCGCCAGCAACCTGATGAACGTCGGCTTTGAAAAGGTTTATCTGCTGCAGACGGATCTGAACAAGGCCACCAGCGATATCATCGCGGTTTACGTCTACGAGCAGGGCATTCTCAACGCGAAGTACAGCTACTCGACGGCCATCGGCCTGTTCAATACGCTGGTGAACATCGCGCTGCTGTTCATCGTCACCCGCATCGCCCGCAAGGTCGCGGACTACCGGTTCATTTAAGAGGGAGGGAATCGAAGATGATCGCTTCTAGAAAGAGCGGAAAGCTGGGCGGCCTGTCCGACAAGGCCAGCGACGTTGTGCTGGTGACGCTGTGCGTCATCATGCTGCTCATCGTAGCCTATCCGCTGTATTACATCCTCGTCGCGTCCTTCTCCAACCCCTATGACGTCTACGCGGGCAAGACCTTCCTCACGCCCAGCGGCTTTACCTTCGACGGCTACAAGGCGGTTTTCGCCGACGCGAACATTCTCTCCGGCTACGCAAACAGCATCATCTACACGGTGCTGGGTACGATCTACTCCGTCGCGCTGATCTACATGGTCGCCTATCCGCTCTCCGTCGCGGAGCTGCCGGGCCGGAAGGCGCTCTCCATCTTCTTCCTGATCACCATGTACTTTGGCGGCGGCCTCATCCCGACCTACCTCATCGTCAAGGATACCGGCCTGATGGGCACGATCTGGGCCATGTTCGTGCCGGGCGGCCTCGCCGTGTCGCACATGATCATCGCCCGCAACTTCTTTGAAAACAGCATCCCCGGCTCGCTCAAGGAGGCGGCGGAGATCGACGGCGCCAGCAAGATGACCATCTTCTTCAGGATCATCATCCCGCTCTCCCGTCCGATCATGGCGGTCATGGTGGTCTTCAGCATGGTGGCCTACTGGAACGACTGGTTCACCGCCCTCATCTACATGAAGGGCAGCCAGGCGCCGCTGCCGCTGGTGCTGCGCAATATCCTCATCAAGAGCTCTGCCTCCGCGACGCAGGCGAGCATGATCTCCGGCGGCTACGCCGAGCTGAACAAGATGACGGAAATGATCAAGTTCGCCTCCATCATTGCGGCGGCCGCGCCGATGCTGGTCATCTATCCGTTCGTGCAGAAGTACTTTGAACAGGGTTTCATGGCTGGCGCAGTCAAGGGCTAAGCGCCTGCCCGAAATAGACCGACACCCAAAACGGAAAGGAGTCATACCATGAATCGAATTCTCAGGACTCTCGTCGCCTGCCTGCTGGCGCTTGCGCTGCTGGGCATCGCTTCCGCCGTGGCGGAGCAGACCGATTTCACCATCATCTCTGCCATCTCCGCCCTTTCCGGCGGCTATGCGGACAACCCCGTTCTCAAAGCCATGCAGGAGCAGACGGGCATCACCGTCAACTGGGACTGCATGAGCGACTCGCTCAGCGAGCAGGTCAACATCCGCATCGCGGGCAGCGACCTGCCGGACGCCTTCAATGGCGTGGGCTTCAACAACTATGATCTTCTGACCTACGGCGAGGACGGCACGTTCATCGACCTGACGCCCTACATCACGCCGGAGATCATGCCCAACCTCAGCGCCATCCTCGAGGAGCATCCGGAGATCCGCGCGGCCATCACCATGAGCAACGGCGCGATCTACGGCCTGCCCGCGGGCGAGCAGATGGGCACTGCCGGCATCGGCAAGGAGGAGGACTACTCCATCTTCACCGTGCCGCAGTTCTCGATGATCAACAAGAAGTGGCTGGATGAACTGGGCCTGAGCGTGCCGACCACGCTCGAGGAGCTGCATGACGTGCTCGTCGCCTTCAAGGAGAACGACATGAGCGCGAAGGTCTACGGCAACGCCGCGGGCAGCACCATCCCGATGAGCACCGGCTTTGACCAGTGGTGCTGGGGCCAGAACATCTTCTACGCGGGCTTCGGCTTCACCAACTGGATCAACGACGTCTGCAACGACCTCGTGCTCAACGCCGACGGCACCGTGAACTTCGTCTGCGACGATGACAACTACCGCGCCGCGCTGACCTACTTCCACGACTGGTTTGCCGAGGGCCTGATGGATCAGGAAATGTTCAGCCAGGATACCACGCAGCTGATGGCCAAGTGCTCTCAGGGCTATGTGGGCGTCTCGACCTGGTGGTACATCGAGGAGCTCATGGGTCCCTACGCTGCGGACTATGTGTTCCTGCCGGTGCTCACCGGCCCGGACGGCACCAGCAACGTCACCGTGCGCACCGGCGGCGCGATCAACGCTGGCAATCTCTCCGTGACCAGCGCCTGCGAGAACCCCGAGAAGCTGCTCGCCTTCTACGACCTGTGGTACACGGGCGAGAACGTCATGCAGCTGCAGTACGGCCCCATCGACACCTACTTCATCGGCAAGGATGAAAACGGCGTGTGGCTGAGCATCACCGATGCCGAGAGCCGCGAGAAGTACGGCAAGAGCGCCGGCGAGCTGAAGGCGCAGCTCGAGGTCGCTGGCCCGAAGCTGATCCTCTCGAACTATTACAGCGACGTGTTCAAGATGGAGGATCGTGCCATCGAGCGCCTGACCGACCTGTATGATTACTGGATGCCCTTCGTCAAGGATACGACCGTCTACCCGGTGGACTGCGTGTTCACGCCGGACGAGCTGGACACCATCGACATGTACCGCACCGACTTTGAGAACGCTGTCGCCGAACAGGAGGCGCTGTGGATCAAGGACGGCGGCCCGGACGACAAGGCCTGGGAGAAGTACCTCAAGACCCTCGATCGCTGCGGCATGAGCGAGCTGCTGGAGGTTTATCAGGCAGCCTACGATCGCTACGCCGAGGCAAAATAAAAACAATACGCTGTCCCCTCTCCTCCTGAAGGAGGAGAGGGGTACAGCAATGTTCAGGAGGCAGGATATGCTAAAAAACCAGACGCCGCTTTCCGCCGCGCGGGACTTTGAGCGGGAGGCCCTTAACGAGATCCCTGAGGGAGACCGTCCGCTGTTTCACCTTACCCCCATGGTTGGCTGGATGAACGACCCCAATGGCTTTTGCCATTACCGGGACGAGTATCATCTGTTCTACCAGTACCATCCCTACAGCACCATCTGGGGGCCGATGCACTGGGGGCATGCGAAGAGCCGCGACCTGCTGCACTGGACGTATCTCCCTGCCGCGCTGGCCCCGGATACGGACGCGGACGCGGGCGGATGCTTCTCCGGCTCGGCGCTGCCGCTCGACGACGGCCGGCTGATGCTGGTGTACACCGGCGTGCAGCCCGCAGGCACGGGGCACAAGGAGCTGCAGGCGCAGTGCGTCGCCATTGGCGACGGCGTAAATTTCGCCAAGCTGGCGGAAAACCCGGTCATCGGCGCGGCGCTGCTGCCCAAGGGCTACAGCGCACACGACTTCCGCGACCCCAAGGTCTTCCGCGGCAAGGACGGACGGATCTACTGCGTCGTGGGCAATCTGCACGAGACGCGCAAGGGCGCGATCCTGCTGCTTGAAAGCGAGGATGGACGGGGCTGGCGCTTTGTTTCGGAGCTGGATGCCAGCCGCGGCGAGCTTGGACGCATGTGGGAATGCCCGGATTTCTTCGCGCTGGATGGAGAGCAGGTGCTGATCACCAGCCCGCAGGAGATGCAGGCCACGCCGGACGGCGTCTTCCACGCGGGCTATGGCACCATCGCGCTGCTGGGCGACTATGACGAGGAAAGCCACCGCTTTACCCGCCGCAGCGTCCAGCCTGTGGATGATGGTCTCGATTTCTACGCCCCGCAGACGGTGCTGGCCCCGGATGGCCGGCGCATCATGATTGGCTGGATGGAGAATTGGGAAACGCTGAACGGCGCGCCAAGGCGTCACAAGTGGTATGGCCGCACGAGCCTGCCGCGTGAGCTGAGCATCCGCGATGGCCGGCTGTGCCAGCAGCCCATCCGCGAGCTTGAAACGCTCTGGCAGGACGACGTGCGCCTGACGGGCGTGCGCCTTGCCGGGGAGACGGCGCTTGACGGCGTCTGCGGGCGTCAGCTCGATCTGACAGTGACGCTGCACGTCGGCGAGGGAAGCTGCCGCCGCTTTGAGCTGCGCTTTGCCAGAAATGAGCGCTGCTTCACGGTGATCCGCTGCGCGCTGTCGCGCGGGGAGCTGGTCTTTGACCGCACCAACTGCGGCTCGACGAGGGACATCCCGCATGTGCGTGCCATCAAGGCCGGACCGAAGGACGGCGTGATGACGCTCCGGTTGGTTCTGGACGGGGAGAGCGCCGAGCTGTTTGTGAACGACGGCGAGCACGTCGTTTCCTCGCTGATCGACACGCCGATGGATGCGCAGGGCATCACCTTCTGCGCGGACGGTGAGCTGACGGTGGATGTGGAGAAGCACGCGCTGGGGTGAGCGGGTTTTCGCAGATGAACGAGCCGTAAGCGCGAAGCGAAGAAGGGAGTCTGAGGGACAATGTCCCTCAGGCAGGTTGGGGCGGCAGCCCAACGTAACCTATAAATCGTAGGAAAAGTAGTCACAGAGCAGGATGCGAAGCATCCTACGATTGAGACGGGGTGGCTTCGTCGAGATACGGCAAGCCGCACACAAGACATGCGCCGGTTTTCCACAGGAGGAACAAGAATGGTCAACGAGTTTGAGCGGCGCTTTGCCCGCCATCGGGACGAGCTGGAATGGCTCTTTATGGAGCTGTATGACGACCGCGACGCGCTGCACCGCTTTGAGGCGATGATGCGCGAGGCATGGGCGTGCCGGGAGGAGGCGCTTCGCGCGCTGGACAGGGCGCGCGAGGCCAATCCGCTCTGGTATCGCGGCGCGGGCATGCTGGGCATGACGATGTACACCGAGCTGTTTGCCGGCAATCTGCGCGGCGTGATGGATCGGCTGCCCTACCTCAGGGAGTTGGGCGTCACCTATCTGCACCTGATGCCGCTGCTGAAAATGCCGCATCCGCAAAACGACGGCGGCTACGCCGTGGAGGACTTTGATACGGTCGACCCCGCGCTGGGCACGAATGAGGACCTGATCGCGCTGACGCGGGCGCTGCGCGAGGCGGGCATCAGCCTGTGCCTCGACTTCGTGATGAACCACACGGCGGACACGCACGAGTGGGCGATGCGGGCCAAGGCCGGGGATGCGCAGGCGCAGGCGTACTACTTCTGCTATTCCGACAGGGCCATTCCCGACCGCTACGAGCAAACCGTGCCGCAGGTATTCCCTGCGACCGCGCCGGGCAACTTCACCTGGAACGAGGACATGCACCGCTGGGTGCTGACGAGCTTCTACCCCTTCCAGTGGGATCTCAACTACCGCAACCCCGAGGTGCTCACCGCCATGACGCAGAGCATGCTGCATCTGGCCAACATGGGTGTGGAGGTGCTGCGCATCGACGCCGTGCCCTACATCTGGAAGGAGCTGGGGACGAACTGCCGCAACCTGCCGCAGGTGCATACGATTGTGCGCATCATCCGCATGGTCATCGAGTGCGTCTGCCCGGCGGTCATCCTCAAGGGCGAGGTCGTCATGGCGCCCAAGGAGCTGGCCGCCTACTTCGGTACGCCGGAAAAGCTGGAGTGCCACATGCTCTACAACGTCTCCACGATGGTCAACCTGTGGAGCGCGCTGGCGGCGCGGGACGCGCGGCTGCTGCGCAGGCAGATCGACGCGCTGCTGGCGCTGGGGGAAAACTGCTGGTTTGTCAATTACCTGCGCTGCCACGACGACATCGGCTGGGGCCTTGACGAGGACGCGGAGCGCAGCCTGGGCATCGATCCGCAGCTGCACAAGGAGTATCTCTATCGCTTCTATGACGGCGAGTTCCCTGGAAGCTGGGCGATGGGTGAAACGTACAACTACGACCCTGTCACGCGCGACGCGCGCAGCTGCGGCACGACGGCGAGTTTGTGCGGGCTGGAGCGCGCGCTGCGCGGGCAGGACGACGCGCAATATGAACTCGCGCTCAGGCGGATCCTGCTGATGCACGGCGCGGCGATGTTCCTGCAGGGCTTCATGATGCTCAGCTCCGGCGACGAGATCGGCCAGCTCAACGGCTGGGGCTACCATGACGATCCCGACAGGGCGGCGGACAGCCGCAATCTTCATCGCACGCGCTTTGATTGGCAGCGCGCCGCGCTGCGCACAAAGCAGGGCGCGCCGGAGCACGCCATCTGGGAGGGCATCCGGCAGCTGCGCGCAATGCGCGCGCATCCCTGCTTTGCCGCGGATGCAGCAGTCAGCACGCTGGAGAGCGGAAACCGCGCCGTGCTGGCCGTGCGCCGGGAAAAGGGAAACGAGCGGATGACGGCGATGATGAATTTCAGCGGGCAGGCGCAGAGCGCCATGCTGCCGGACGGCACACCGCTGGAGCTCAGAGCGTATGAGATGAAGATTCTTTAACGGCGCAGGCTGTCAGGCGAAGACCCTGTACAGCGGAAAAAGGACAGCCTGGGACAAGAACATACAGTGAGCCGGAAGCATCCGCCGGGTTTCAGGAGGGTGGCTTCCGGCTCACGTTTTATATCGATGGGATGCTCCGCGCGCGGGAGAGCGGCGGACTTACAGCGCCAGCACCGGCAGCGCGGGGGCGTGCTCGAGATGAAAGACGACCTGGATCAGATCATTCAGCCACTGCGTGTGCTGATGGAAAAAAGTTTTCCGGTTCAGGGCTCGGGAAAGAATATTGACGAAAAACCAATATTGCCCTATCATAGAAAGCAGGTTTATGGAAGAAGTGGGAGGAATGCTGCATGGATTTCAGACAGCTGCAATATGTTCTGAAGGTGGCGGAATGCGGCAGCATCACCAAGGCTGCCGCGGAATTGTACATGGCGCAGCCCTCACTGAGCAACTACATCGGCAAGGCTGAAAAGGAGCTGGGCGTGCTCCTGTTTGACCGCTCGGTCAATCCCATTCAGCTGACGCTTGCAGGCGAGGAATACGTCAAGGAGGCCAAGCGGATTCTCTATATCCAGGAGCAGCTCCAGAAGAAGCTGAAGGATATTTCGCAGGTCTCCCGCAGAAGGGTGCGCATTGGCATTTCCAATGAGCGGGGCGTTTTCATGCTGCCCGGAATCCTGCCGGTCTTCCGCGAGCGGTTTCCGGATGTCTCCGTCGAGGTGGTGCCGGGCTCGCACAAGAAGCTCTCCGCCATGCTTTCGGAGGGCATGCTCGATATCGTGATCCTTCCGACGATCGAAAAGACGGCGAATTTCGACTATATCGAGGTGTATGAGGAGGAGATCATGGTCTGCGCGGGGGCGGGAATCGTGCGCAGCGAGCATCTGTATGAGGACAGATGGAACATGATCGACCCGGACAAGTGCGGCCAGATCCCGTTTATCAAGATGGAGCCGGGCCATGTGATCACCCATGCATTTGAAAAGGTTTTCACAGGGAAGATGAATATCGTGTTTGAAGCGTATTCCAGCGCGGAGGCGCTGCGCCTGGCGGCGGCCGGCATGGGCGCGTGTCTCGTTCCCCAGATGACCATGGACATGATCCGTTACGACCATGCGACGCGGGCTTATTCCATCGGTCCGAGGCCGGTGACCTGGCCTGTCTGCGCCTGTATGCGCAAGGACGCCTATGTCGGCAGCGTGGAAAAGGCGCTCATCCAGATCGCGCAGGAATCCATGGGCCGCTATACGGAGCGCATTCACGAGAAGCTCAAGAGTCTGTCGGAATCATTTAGGTGAAAGCGGCTGCCTGAACGGCGGCTTCTTTTGTTGTCAGAGGCGCATGGAAAGAAGCAATCTCCGGCATAGAGCCGCGGGATTGACAGCATTTTGTCGTTTGCGCAGATGCGCAGTCAGTACGCTTTGCCTATGGGCTGCATAGCAAATCACTATTGGAACAAAAAGGGAAAACGATCTATACTGTAATCAATCAGAAGAAGAGAGGGGCTGCTCTCTGAGCCCGTCAAGGGAAGGTGACCGGCTGTGCGCAGGTTCCCGGCGGTATTCATGCGCGGCGGCACGTCCAGGGGCGCCATGCTCCCGGAGAAGGAGCTCCCGGCGCGCGAGGAGTGGGATGATCTGTTCGTGCGGTGCATGGGGCGTCGCGGCCTGGCGCACAGCCCGCCGTCCGCCGCATTATGGACGGCACGATCTGCGTCCGCCGCTGAATTGCGCATTGTTTTTCATCAATACCCTGCATAGAAAAATGAAATATGTCAGGCAATCCCACGGGTTTTGATCCACTTCAATCTGACAAGAAGGGAAGGAATACAACATGATCAAGCTGTATGAGACTGGCGTCTATCTGGTGGACGGCACGGAGCTGGTGACTGATCCTGCTGCCTTTGCGCAGAAATACGGCAGCGTTTCCAGGGAAGAGGCGACCCAGGGCACGATGGCCTACAGCGTCATCGCCGCACACAACACCGCCGGGGACATGGACAACCTCAAGCTGAAGTTTGACTCCATGACCAGCCACGACATCACCTATGTCGGCATCATCCAGACGGCGCGCGCCTCCGGCATGAAGGAATTCCCGATGCCCTACGTCCTGACGAACTGCCACAACAGCCTGTGCGCGGTCGGCGGCACGATCAACGAGGACGACCACAAGTTCGCCCTTTCCGCCGCGAAGAAGTACGGCGGCATCTATGTGCCCACGAACATGGCCAACATCCACAGCTACAACCGCGAGGCGATGGCGGGCTGTGGCCGCATGATCCTCGGCTCGGACAGCCACACCCGCTATGGCGCGCTGGGCTGCATGGGCGTCGGCGAGGGCGGCGGCGAGCTGGCCAAGCAGCTGGTTGGCCGCACGTATGACTTCGCCCGTCCGGGCGTCGTGGCCATCTATCTCACCGGCGCGCCGAAGCCGGGTGTCGGCCCGCACGACATCGCGCTCTCGATTGTGGGCGCCGTCTACAAGAACGGCTATGTGAAGAACAAGGTGATGGAGTTTGTCGGCCCCGGCATCGCGAATCTGCCGATCGAATACCGCAACGCTATCGACGTCATGACGACCGAGACGACCTGCTGGTCCTCGCTGTGGGTCACCGACGAGGAGACGAAGACGTATTACGTGCGCCACGGCAGGCCGGAGGCCTACAAAAAGATGGAGCCGAAGAACGTGGCCTGGTACGACGGCTGCGTGTACATCGACCTGAGCACGGTGGAATGCACCATCGCCATGCCGATGCACCCGTCCAACACCTTCACCATCCATGAGCTGCAGGCGAACGCCGCGGACATCCTGCATCAGGTGCAGGAGGAGGCCAACAAGCAGATCAGGGGCGCCAGGATGGACCTGATGAGCAAGCTGCACAGTGACGGCAGCATCTGGGTGGACCAGGGCGAGCTGGCGGGCTGCTCGGGCGGCACGTTTGACAACATCGTCGCGGCGGCGGACATCCTGCGCGGGCGCAGCTGCGGCAACGGCACCTTCTCCCTGAGCATCTATCCGGGCTCCATGCCGGCCTATGCCGAGCTGGTCAAGACCGGCCGCATTGCGGACCTCGTTTCCGCCGGCGCGATCATCCGCGAGTGCTTCTGCGGTCCGTGCTTCGGCGCGGGCGACTGCCCGGCCAACGGCGAATTCTCGATCCGCCACACCACGCGCAACTTCCCGAACCGCGAGGGCTCCAAGCCGGGCGAGGGCCAGATGAGCGCTGTGGCGCTGATGGACGCCCGTTCCATCGCGGCGACCGCGGCGAACGGCGGCAGGCTGACGGCGGCGAGCGATCTCGACGTCGAATACACCAGGCCGGACTACAACTACGAGGCGGGCATCTACGAAAAGCGCGTCTACAACGGCTGGGGCAAGGCGGATCCGGATGCAGAGCTGAAGTTCGGACCGAACATCAAGGACTGGCCCGAAATGCCGGCGCTCACCGATGATCTGTTGGTCAGGGTCTGCTCCTACATCACCGATCCGGTCACGACCACGGACGAGCTGATTCCCTCCGGCGAGACGTCCTCCTACCGCTCTAACCCGGAGCGCCTCTCCGAGTTCGCGCTCTTTAGGCGCGATCCGGAGTATGTGGGCCGCAGCAAGGTGATGCGCCAGATCGAGCGCGACCGCGAGGCGGGCAAGGCGCTGCCCAAGGAGATCATGGACGTGTATGCCGCGCTTGACGCCGCGGGCATCGCGAACGACCCGAAGAACACCGACGTGGGCTCCACGATCTTTGCCAACATGCCGGGCGACGGCTCTGCCCGCGAGCAGGCGGCCTCCTGCCAGCGCGTCATGGGCGCCTCCGCGAACTTCGCGAAGGCCTATGCGACCAAGCGCTATCGCTCCAACTGTATCAACTGGGGCATGACGCCGTTCCTCGTCGAGAATCCCGAGGTCTTTGCGCTGGGCGACTACATCTTCGTTCCGGGCGTGCGTAAGGCCGTGCTGGAGAACCGCGATTCGTTCCCGGCCTACGCCGTGAAGCCGGACGGCACCGTGACGGAGTTCAAGGTGTCCACCGGCAAGCTGACCGAGGCGGAGCGCCAGATCATCGCGGACGGCTGCCTGATCAACTACTATCGCAACAACTGAGCGAGAATCCTGGACATTTCCGGCCTGCACAGGAAGTGACCGTGCAGGGGACAGGCTTTCATAAAGAAAAAAAGGTATTCACAGCCCTACCGGATGGACCGATGGAACCGTGAAAACCCTTGAAATCAGGCCGCTTCTGGGCATTATGACCCAGAGGCGGCTTTTTCATTTTGTATCAAAACCGGCATGATGCCGGTTGCATTTCCGACCAAGTGATGAAAGTCCCGCTGCCAGAACAACAGATCAGGAATATGTTCAACAGACAATAGCG
>SFHU01000181.1 GCA_004555535.1 Clostridiales bacterium | reverse complement strand
CGCGCTTGAGCAGCTCCTCGTGAATCTCCTGCGCCTCGCAGCAATCCACGTTCATTTCAAATCCGGCCATAGCTTTCCCCTCTTCCCGTTTGATCACAGTTTTTTGACGAACAGCGCCCGGATGGCGTTGAGCACGGCCAGCACCATCACGCCCACGTCCGCGAAGATCGCAGCCCACATGTTCGCAATGCCCAGCGCGCCCAGGATCAGGCAGAGCACCTTGATGCCGATCGCGAAGACGATGTTTTCATAGACGATGCGCATGCACTTGCGCGCAATCCGGATGGCCTTGACGATCTTGATCGGATCGTCGTCCATCAGCACGACGTCGGCCGCCTCGATGGCCGCATCCGAGCCCAGCGCGCCCATCGCGATGCCGATATCGGCTCGGGAGAGCACCGGCGCATCATTGATGCCGTCGCCGACGAAGGCCAGCTTCTCCTTCGGGCCCTTCTGCGCAAGCAGCTCCTCCACCTTGCTGACCTTGTCTCCGGGGAGCAGCTCGCTGTAGGCCTCGTCGATGCCCAGCTCCCGGGCGACGTGTCGCGCGGCCTTCTCCGCGTCGCCGGTCAGCATGACAATCCTGCGCACGCCGCTGTCAGCCAGGCGCGCGACGGCCTGCTTTGCGTTCGGCTTCGGCTTGTCCGCGATCAGGATATGGCCCGCATAGGCGCCATCCACGGCGACGTGGACGATCGTGCCCTCGTGGCCGCAGGGCGCAAACGCAATGCCCAGACTGCGCATCAGCTTGTCGTTGCCCACGGCGACCTTCGTGCCGTCGACCGTCGCGGTCACGCCTCCACCGCTGATCTCCTGCACGTCGCTGACGCGGCCCGCGTCGATCTCCCGTCCATACGCCTCGCGCAGGCTCCGGCTGATCGGATGGGAGGAATAGCTCTCCGCCAGCGCAGCGTATTCGATGACCTGCTCGCGCGGGATCGTGTTGTGGTGGACGTCGATGACCTCGAAGACGCCGCAGGTCAGCGTACCTGTCTTGTCAAAGATGACGAGCTTCGTCCCGGCGAGCGCCTCCAGATAGTTGGAGCCCTTGATGAGCACGCCGGCATTGCTCGCCCCGCCCAGGCCCGCAAAGAAGCTCAGCGGGATGCTGATCACCAGTGCGCAGGGGCAGCTGATGACCAGGAAGGTCAGCGCGCGATAGACCCAGTCGCCCCACAGGGGCGCAAGCCCCATCAGCAGCCGTACCAGCGGCGGCAGCACGGCCAGCGCCAGCGCGCTGAAGCAGACAGCCGGCGTATACACGCGCGCAAAGCGCGAGATGAACGCCTCCGAGTGGGACTTCTTGGAGCTCGAATTCTCGACGAGATCGAGGATTTTGGAGACGGTCGACTCCCCGAATTCCTTCGTCGTGCGGATGCACAGCACGCCGGACATGTCGATGCAGCCGCTGACGACCTCGTCGCCGCAGGCGACATCCCGGGGCAGACTCTCGCCCGTCAGCGCGCTGGTGTTGAGCGTCGCCGCACCCTCGATGATCACGCCGTCGATGGGCACCTTCTCGCCCGGCTTGACGACAATCACGCTGCCGATTTCAACCTCGTCAGGATCCACGCGCTCCAGCGCGCCATTCCGCTCGACGTTCGCATAGTCCGGGCGGATATCCATCAGCTCGCTGATGCTGCGGCGGCTCCTGCCCACGGCGTAGCTCTGGAACAGCTCGCCGATCTGATAGAACAGCATAACGGCGACGCCCTCGGCATAATCGCCCAGCGCAATCGCGCCGACGGTCGCGACCGCCATCAGGAAGTTCTCGTCGAAGACCTGCCGGTTGCGCACGCCCTTGACAGCGTCGAGCAGGATATCATAGCCCACGATCAGGTACGGCACCATGTACAGCGCAAACCGCAGCACGCCCGTGGACGGAATCAGCCGCAGCAGCACGACGAGCGCCGCCGCCGTCAGGATGCGGGCAAGCATCTTCTTCTGCTTTTTATTCATGATAAGCCTCCTCTTTCCCCATTCATTCTGCGGAATGCTCCGTTTCCAAAACGCTTCTGCGAGATCAGCCCCGCCGGTTTCCCCCTTCCGGTGGGAACCCCGCTTCCTCTGTGCTTTACAGCTCGATCTCGAAATCGTCGTCGATGCGCTTGCAGTTGGCCCTGATCTGCTGCATCACCGCTTTCGGGTCAGCGCCCTCCTCAAACTCGACGATCATCTTGAGCGCCATGAAGTTGACCACCGCGCTCTTGACGCCCTCGGTCTTCTGAGCGGTCTGCTCCATCTTGTTGGCGCAGTTGGCGCAGTCCACTTCGATCTTGTAGGTCTTTTTCATGATTCCAGGCCCCTTTCTCGATTTATCATTT
>SFHU01000087.1 GCA_004555535.1 Clostridiales bacterium | reverse complement strand
CCAGCGTGGTCGTCGTCGTCTTGCCGTTGGTGCCCGTGATGGCGACGAGCGTGCCGCGCGTCAGGCGCGCGCCCAGCTCCAGCTCGCCGATCACCTCAATGCCCATGCGCTGCGCCTGGCCGATAAACGGCTTGGCCCAGGCGATGCCGGGGCTGATCACGACCATATCCATGCCCGCAAGATGCGGCTCCGGCCCCTCGCCCAGCGCAAACGCGCAGCCCAGCACGCGCAGCTCCTCCAGCGCGTCCCCGAAGGATGCCTCGTCCTTCAGGTCGCTGATGGTGACCTGCGCGCCCTTTTCGCAAAGGAGCTTCGCCGCGGCAATGCCGCTGCGGGCCATGCCGCAGACCAGCACCCGTTTTCCCCTGACGTCCATCATGATGCTCCGCCTCCGTCTTTCGCTTTACAGTACGCCCAGCAGCGTCAGCGCGCACAGCGCCGCCGTCGTCACCATGTACATGGCGACGATCTTCACCTCGTGCATCCCGCAGAGTTCGAAGTGATGGTGAATCGGCGCCATTTTGAAGACGCGCTTGCCGTGCGTCGCCTTGAAATAGGTGATTTGAATGATGTCCGACACGCTGGACATCAGCATCCAGAACGCGATGAGCACGAGAATCAGCGGCTGGCGCAGCAGCATCGCCGCAGCGACCACCGCGCCGCCGATGAACATGGAGCCCGTATCGCCCATGAACATCTGCGCCGGATAGGCGTTGCGCATGAGGAAGGCCATGCAGCCGCCGCACATCGCCGCGCAGCCCACACCGACGCCGCCCAGCCCTGCTGCGCCGGCGATGACGGCCAGCGTCGCAAAGTCGACCATCGACACGCTCGTCAGCAGGCCGTCCAGGCCGTCGAGCAGGTTGGCGCTGTTGGTCGTGCCCACGATGATGAACATCATGATCGGGATGTAGAGGATGCCCAGATCCCACTCCACGCGCAGGAACGGCACCTTGATCACCGAGCCGACCTGCGGATGGAAATAGCAGTACGCCGAAAACGCCAGCGCCAGAATGGTCTGGAAGAACATCTTCTGCCTGGCCGTCAGGCCGCCGTTCTTGCCGCGGCGGATCTTGGTCATGTCGTCCGCAAAGCCGATGCACAGGTTACCCAGCGCCATGAGCAGCATGGCCAGCAGCATGTTCCCGGAAAACGGCTCCGCGTAGTCGTTGGCCACGAGCGTTGCGGCGATGGCCGCGCCCGCGATCACGAGGCCGCCCATCGTGGGCGTTCCCTGCTTCTTTTTGTGCGCCTCCGGCGCCAGCTCGTAGATATTCTGCCCGAATTTGAGCTTGTGCAGCACGGGCAGCAGCAGCTTGCCCAGCAGGCAGCCCACCGCAAACGCGAGCAGCAGGGTCAGCAGCATCCTTTGCATCGTTCATTCCTCCGCGTTCCATGCGCCCTTCCCGGGCGCGCATTCTTTTTCCACAGCCTCTGGCCGTTTCCCTCGCCGTGGGGGTGTCTCAGGCCTTGTGCTCCGCCTTGATCTCCTCAAGCAGCTGGGCGACGACGAGCTTTTCGTCAAACGGATGCTTGACGCCGGCGATGTCCTGATAGGTCTCATGCCCCTTGCCGGCGAGCACGATGATGTCCCCGCCCACGGCCATCTCCATCGCCTGGCGGATCGCCTCGCGACGGTTCTCGATGACCTCGTACTGCGCGCCCGTCGGCGCGATGCCCTTTTCAATCGCCGCGAGGATCGCCATCGGATCCTCAAAGCGCGGGTTGTCGCTGGTGAGGATGGAGTAATCCGCCAGACGTCCGGCGATCTCGCCCATCATGGGCCGCTTGCCCTTGTCGCGGTCGCCGCCGCAGCCGAAGACCAGAATCAGCCGGCCCCGGCAGAACTCGCGCACCGTGCGCAGGATGTTGGAAAGCGCGTCCGGCGAGTGCGAATAGTCGAGGATCATCCGGTACGGCGTCGCCGTGCCGAGCATCTCCACACGTCCCGGCACGCTCACGACAGCCTCGAGGCCCTTGCGGATATCCTCCAGCGAGACGCCGAGGATCAGCGCGCAGGCCGCGGCCGCCAGGGCATTGTAGACGTTGAACATGCCCGTGAGCAGCAGGTGAATGCGCTCGGTATGCAGGTTGCGCAGATTGAGCGTAAAGGATACGCCCGACTCCGTGATTTCGATGTCGCGCGCAAAGAGATCCGCCTGCTGGCTGATGCCGTAGGTCAGCAGCGGGCAGCACAGCCCCTTGCAGACCTCCGCGGACGTCTCCTCGTCGACGTTGACCGCCGCGTTGCGGGCCATGCCATCCTGGAAGAGCAGTCGCTTGGCCTCAAAGTAATTCTCCATCGAGCCGAAGAAGTCGAGGTGATCCTGCGAAAGGTTGGTATAGGCCGCCGCCTCGAAGGTCACGCCGGCCAGCTTGCGCAGATAGAGCGCATGGGCCGAGACCTCCATGCAGACCACCTGCACGCCCGCGTCCGCCATGATGCGCAGGATCTCGAACATCTCAATCGGATCGGGCGTCGTCAGGTGGCTGGGCAGCTTCGTCGTGCCGGCGATGCAGCCTGTCGTGCCAATGATGCCGCAGCTGATGCCCGCCGCCTCGATGATGCTCTTGAGCAGGTAGGTGGTGGTCGTCTTGCCCTTCGTGCCGGTCACGCCGATGAGTCGCAGCCGCTGCTCCGGATGGCCGTTGAACGCGCTGGCGATGCGCGTCATCGCGGCGCGCACGTCCGTCACGATCACCTGCGGGCAGTCAAGCGGCAGCTCCCTCTCCACGACAAGCGCCGTGCACCCGTTTGAAAGCGCCTGCGGCGCGAAATCATGCGCGTCGACGCGCCCGCCGCGGATGCAGAAGAACAGGCCGTCCCGGCACTTTGCCCGGGAATCCGCCGTCAGCGTCCCGATGGGCGTATCCTCTCCGGAGGTGATTTTCACCAGCTCCGGCATTCCCTTCGTCAAAGTCGCAAGATTCATCGTCATTCCTCCATTGTTTGCTCTACGGCACCTCAAAGGTCACCGTCACCGCCGTACCCTCCGCCGCATAGGCGCCCGCCGGTGGACGCTGCCGCACGGCGATGCCGTCGCCCTGCGCGTCGAGCTCCAGGCCGCTTTGCCGCAGCGCCTGTGCGCTCTCGCGGACAGGCAGGCCGATCACATCGGGCACCTGCGTATATTCCCCGGCTGTCGGTGCGCTGATGCCATTGACATAGAGCATCGCGCAAAAGCCTTCCGACACCGTCGTTCCCGCCGGCGGAAGCTGGCCGGTCACCAGCGGATTCGTCCCGTCGGTCACGCTGTCGATGCCCAGCTCCCGCAGAATCGCCCGCGCGTCGGTCACATTCATGCCCGTCACGTCGGGCATGGTCACCTTCGCCCGCTCCGCGCTGCCGTCCGTTTTGGCGACGCCCAGCATCGGCAGGATCTCCGAAAAGATCTGCGCGGCAAACGGCGCTGCGGTCGTTCCGCCGTAATCCGGCTGCACCTGCGCCTCGTCCACGATCACCAGCAGCGCCACCTTCGGGTTTTCCACGGGCGCAAAGCCCACAAACGAGCCGATGTGCAGGTTGCGCACGATCTGCCCGTCGCGGTAGATCTGCGCCGTGCCCGTCTTGCCGCCGATGCTGTAGCCGTCGACCCGCGCGTTCTTGCCGCCGCCCTCCGAGACGACGCTGCCCAGCAGCTCGCGCATCGTGCGGCTCGTCTCCTCGGCAATCGGGTTGGCGCGCACGGTCGGCATGGTTCTCTCAAGGACGTCCCCGTCCTCGTTCAAAATGGCCTCCACCAGATAGGGCTTCATCAGCCGTCCCCCGTTGACCACCGCGCAGGCCGCCGTGATCATCTGAATCGGCGTCACGGCGACGCTCTGTCCAAAGCCGATGCGCGCCAGGTCGACGTTCTTGACCCGGCTGCCGGGGATCAGGATGCCGGAGGCCTCGCCGTACAGATCGATGCCCGTCGCCGAGCCCAGCCCGAACGCGTGCAGATACTGATAGAACCGGTCGCTGCCCAGGCGCAGCGCGATCTGCGTGAAGACGGGGTTGCAGGAGTTCTGCAGCGCCTGCTTCATCGTCTCCGCGCCGTGCGGCGCGCCCCAGCAGCGCACCGTGCTGCCGTCCACCGTAATGCGCCCGGAGCAGTAGAAGCCCTCCTGCGGGTTGGTCGCGCCGCAGTCGATGGCCGATGCCGCTGTGAGCATCTTGAACGTCGATCCCGGCTCGTACACGTCGCTCAGCGTCGTGATGCGCATGAGCTCCGTGAGCCGCTCGACGTCCTCGCGCGGCGGATCCGCCGGGTCATAGGTCGGATAGATCGCCATCGCCAGCACGGCGCCGGTGTTGACGTCCATCGCGATGGCCTGCACGCTCTGCGCCTCGTTGACCTGCGCGCATTCCCGCACGGCCCGCTCCACAGCCGCCTGCACCTCGCGGTCGATCGTCAGGCGGATGGTCTTACCCGCCTTCGCGGGCACATAGAGCGTCACGCCGTCGGGCAGCGTTCTGGCCCGGGCGTCGACCTCGGTCACCAGTCTGCCCGGCTCACCAGCCAGGACATCTTCATAGTAAAGCTCCAGCCCGCTCTGTCCGACGCCGTCCACATTGCACAGCCCCAGCACCTGCGAAAGGAGCGTACCCATAGGATACCACCTGCTGACGTCTTCGTCAAATGCCAATCCGCGCAAACGCTGCGCATCCGGATCATTTTCGCTCAAAAGTATGGCGCGCAGCCTGTCCGCGTCCTCGCGCTGCACCTGCCTCGCCAGCGTGACCGTCGCTGCGGAGGTGTTCTGCAGCTTTTTGAGCGTCGTCTGCGCCGGCAGCCCCAGCTCGCGCTCGAGCACCTGCGCCATCCCCTCCGGGTCGCTGACGTCGCGCGTGCGCGCGCTGAGGATGAAGCTGGTGATGGACTGTGCCAGCAGCCGGCCGTTCGTGTCGACGATGTCGCCGCGCCTGGCGGCGACGACGCCGCTGCGCGTCCATTGCTTCATGCCCCGCTCCGTCAGCTCCTGCGCGCGGAACACCTGCAGCTCCACCAGCCGCGCAAAAACGCAAAGAAAAAGGAGAAAGAATCCGCCGGACAACAGGACCAGCCGCTTTCGTACGGTGGCTCCCGGTGACCGCAAGCCCTCTCACTCCCCAATATGCAGCACATCAAGAAGCCCCAGCAGGATATCGAGCACACCCAACTTCGGCTTCTCCTGTTTCTGTACCTGATTGGCCGTCCCATCCTCGCCCGTCTGGATGTAGATCGTCCGGGTTTCGGTGCGCTCCGGGCGCAGCATGCCCAGCTCGTTCTGCGCCAGATTGCGGATGCGCTCGCCGCTTTGGGCAAGCTCCAGCTGCTGCTCGAGTCTTTCGTTTTCCCGCTCAAGGGCGATGGTCTTCTTCTGATAAGACTCAATGCTCTCCTGAATGTTGACAGACGCCACCATCTTCTGGCCCCAGGCCGCGACAAGCAGCAGGATGACAGCGCCGATGACGATGCACGCCGCCACGTCGCCCCTGTCCTTGCCGGCCTCCCGCGCCAGGCGGTCGATGATGCCCTCGCGCTGCGGTGCGCGGCGCGCCCGCGGCGCCTGCTTCGGTGCGGCGGCCTGCGCGTCGCCCGTCTCAAACAGCGGCGTTGGCGTCTCCCGCCAGGGCCGTTCCACCCGGTAGCCGGGCAGGTTGTGATCGATCAGCTCCTCCTGTGGGGAGCCTGCCGGAACCCTTGCGATGTACAGCGGCTTTTCCTCCCCCTGCGTGCTGTGCCGGTAACCGGAGGCCGTGTATTTTCCGCGCGTGTTTTTCGCGTTCGTCATCAGTGTATTCACCTGCCTTTCCTTCAAGAACCGGCGCATCCGCCGGCTGCGATGCGCGCCGATTTTCCATGCTTCGCCCTGCCACGGGCGCTCAGGCGCCCTGCGCGGCATTACTGCGGATATTTTTCATACACATAGTCGGCCAGCGTGTCAAACTGCGCCTCCGTCTCCGCCTCCATCCTGGCATAGACCTCGGCATCCCAGATCTCGATGTAATGATTCAGCCCGACGAACACGATGTCGCGCGTCAGGCCGATCTTGGCTCGAAGCTTTGCCGGGATGAGCACCCTGCCCTGGGCATCCATGCTGTTGCCGGAGAAGGAAACGCTCATCAGATAGCGCTCATATTGTAAACCGATCTTGTCCATCGGATTGATTTGCGAGAGCCGTTCAAGCTGCCTGTCCCAAATCGCCTTGGGATAGATAGCCACGGCTGTCTTGTTGGGGTTGATCGTGATGGTGAAATCCTCTCCCAGCGCATCACGGTAGGAGGCGGGGATAATGACGCGGCCCTTTCCGTCGAGGGAGTGGTCAAACGAGCCCGAAAATGCCAGATGAGCCATGTTTGACATCCCTCCTTCCCCGAGCAAACCACTTCGCACCCTTACTCAACTACTTTACACCATTTGGCACCACTTTGCAAGAACCTTCCCGATGAAGATTTTGCTAAATCCCCCGGCTGTCTGTAACATTTACGTAACAAAACGCCGCGGCAGGATCTTCTCCCGCCGCAGCGTCTCTTTGCAAGCATTGCTGCAGCTATGTTTTCCGTCCCTTTGTCCCGGAGGGCAGGTTCCCGTCCCGCATTCTGCGGACAAAAAAAGACAAAAAAAGAAGCGCCCCGTCAGGAGCGCCTCCGTTTGTCTCATTCCACACCTGTGGGCGTAACGTCCAGGAGCCTGAACCCGAGCGCGTCGCAGGACACCAGATCGTAGCGCACGCCCTGATACCAGCCGGAAAAGCCGCGCTGCACGCTCTGCCCATGCAGATGGCCATAGACGCAGCGCGCCACGCCGTAATCGCTGAGCAGCTGCGTAAACGCGGTGCCGGTGCGCAGGTTTTCCGGCAGCAGCGGCGGATAGTGCATCATCGCCACAATGCTGCGGCCCTGCGAAAGGCGCTGCGCTTCCCTGAGCGACATCTCCAGGCGCATGGTCTCGCGGCGGTAGAGCTTCTCGTCCTTCTCCTGCGCGCCGGCGGCGGGCGGAATCGTCCAGCCCCGGGTTCCGCAGAAGACATACGGCCCGATCACGCAGGCGTCGTTCTGCACGGCCAGCATACCTTCGGGCAGGCAGGCGCGCAGCTGCGTCAGCGAGGACCACCAGTAGTCGTGGTTGCCTCGCAGGATGAGAATCCGCCCCGGAAGACTGCCGATGCGCCGCAGATCCTCGACCGCCGCGCCAAGCTGCATCGCCCAGGAGATGTCCCCGGGGATGAGGACGACGTCCTCCTGCGTCACGCGCGCGCGCCAGTCGTCGCTGATGCGCTCGAAGTGGTTTTCCCAGTGCGAGCCAAAGACGTCCATCGGCTTTTTGTCGCCTCCCGGCAGATGCAAATCACCGATTGCGAATACCTTCACGCCTTCACCCCGCTACATTCCGGACGGTTCAGATTTCCTCGTCCTCTTCTTCATCGTCGGCTTCCTTGCTCTTCTCCTCTTCCAGGGAGATCTGCTCGCCGATCTCCTCGGGCATATCCTCGGGAAGCGCCTCGAGCTCGATCTCCTCCATCTCGGAGACATCCTCCATGTCCAGGGACACGTCGGGGCTCTCCTGCTCCTCGATGGCGTCGTCGCGCAGGCCCTGCTGCTGGTTCATTTCCTTGTAGCACATGTAGCAGACGTCCTTGCCGGGCATCACAGGGTTTTCGTTGCAGATGGAGCAGAGCTCGAACGGATCGTCATGCGATTCGCCCTTCATCTCGCGCTTGCACACCGGGCAGTAGAGCTCCTCCTCCCGGATGTAGTTGAGTTCGCACCGCGGACACTTGATAAAGCCCATAGGCCAATCCTCCTGATCATGCTTCTATTCCGTATATTTCCTTGACAGCTCGCTGCCAATTCCATTGCCATGATTGTCAATCTGCGCTACACTGCTGATGGCCAGAGGCCAGGACAACCAAGGAGGTACTCCCATGAAGCACACACCCCGGATGATGAAGCATCTGTCAGCGCCGGTTCTCGCGCTTGCGCTGATCTGCCTTTTGCCCCTCCTGCCGGAGGCCCCGGCAGCCGCCGCGCTCGACGCACATTATACATCAGCTTTCCTGTCTGCGCAAGAGCAGAGCGCAGGAAATCTTCTGAATTCCGACCGCGCGCGCTATGGCTTGCCCGCGCTGGCGCTCGATCCCGAGCTCTGCCGCATCGCGCGCATCAAATCCCAGGACATGCGCGACAACCAGTATTTCTCGCATACCTCGCCGTCATACGGCGATGTGCGCGCGATGCTCCGGCACTTCGGCTTCGCCTTCGAGGCGGCAGGCGAGAACATCGCCCATCACCGCGACGTCGACAAGGCGCAGGCCGCGCTGCTCTCCTCTCCCTCGCACCGGCGCAACCTGCTCAGCAGTGCCTACACGAGGGTCGGCATCGGCATTGCCCAGGACAGAAACGGCATCTATCTGACGCAGATCTTCTGCCGCTGAAGCAGTCCTCGCAGCGGATGCGCACATGAGAGAGGGCGCCCATTCCGCGCCGCTCCCGCGCGGGCAGCACGGACGCCTCCAGCGGCGTGAGCGCCGGCAGGAAGACGACGTCCAGGCCCTTCGGACGCGCAGCAAACTGATTTCGATATTTCATGAAAAATCCCTCCCGGTTCATCCTATGCCGGAAGGGATTTTTTGCGCGGTCAATCCTGCGCGCCGGCTCAGCCGAGCAGGCGCAGCAGCAGGCGGTCAAGCCCCGCCTCCTCGCGCAGCGCGCCGCGCTTGATGTCGTAATCCGTCTCCACGCACAGGCGGACGCAGGCCTCCATCTGTTCGGCCGTCCGCTTCCCGCTCTGGCGCAGCATCCGCGTCACGGCAAACGGCGGCGCGCCCAGCGCCCTGGCCATCTGCGCCTGCGGCACGCGCTCGTCGCGCATGGCGCACAGGTACATGAGCTGGCGGTAGTGGCGCGTAATCATCGCCAGGATACCAATGCGCTGCTCCCCGGCGGCGAGCAGCACGTTCAGCAGCGAGAAGGCCTCCTGCGCCTTGCCCGCCGCGAGCGCATCCGCCATGGCAAAAACCGTGCTCTCCGCCGTGCGCGTCGCCACGGCCTCGATGTCCCCGCCCGTGATGCTCTCCCGCTCCGCCGCGTAGGCGGCCAGCTTGGCCAGCTCGCCGCTAAGCAGCGTCAGGTCGCGTCCGCTGGTGAAGGCAAGCGCCTCGCAGGCCGCCCTGTCCATCCGCTTGCCCAGCGGGCGAAGCTGCTGGTTCATCCATTTGAACAGGCTCGCATCGTCAAGCGTGTCAAAGCTGACCGCGCCGGGCATCCCGGCAAGCGCCTTAGCGAGCTTCTTGCGCTTGTCAATCGCCTCGCCCGCGTCAAAGACCAGGCAGGTCGTCTGCGGCACGCGCGGCAGATAGGCGCACAGCATATCGCTCTCCTGCGCCTCATCTTTGGCCTTGCCTGCCATAAGCAGCGCACAGTCGCGCACGATGATCAGCCTGTAGTCGCTCATCATCGGCAGCGTTTCGCAGCTCTCGATGATCTGCTGCGCGGTCGGCGCGCAGAGCACCGTCCTGTTCATGCTCTCCAGCCCGGGGGCCATCGTCTTCTTCTCCAGCGCGGAGAGCGCGCTGCGCCGGATGAACGCCTCCGGCCCGTAGAACAGATAGACGTTCTCCACCGTTCCGGCCTTGAGCGCGTCAAAGAATGCCCATTGATCCACCGCTCATTCCTCCACCATGCCCGGATTGCGCATCAGCGCGCCGCGCAGCTCAAGGCCGCCGGCGAGCGTCCCATGCTGCGCACCCTCAAAATACAGCCTGACAACCTGCGCCCGGCAGCCCTCCGTGAGCGTGTTGACCATCGCGTAGACCGCGACGCGCTCCTGCTGCGCATCCAGCGCGGCCAGCGCCTGCATGAAGCGCTCCGACAGGTTGACGAGGATCTCCTCCTCCCCGGTGCAGACCGCGAGTACATCCTCTGCCGTCAGCTCCCGCGGCAGCGCGAAGATGTCCTCCTCCTGCGACAGGCGCATCAGGCCCGTGAGCCGCTCGCGCGGGCCGTCCTGTCCGCTCTGCGCGATGGCGCGGGTCAGACGGCGCAGCCTCTGCCCGTCCTCCCCCTGCGCGTAGAACACGCAGGGCGCGCCCAGATAGCTGGCAAAGTCGCCGCGCGTCGCCAGGGCGCTTTCAAGCGCAATCTCCTGGCCGTCCGGCGTCTCCTCTGCCGAAAAGAGCGTGACGTGCTCCTCGCCGATGATGATCTGCAGGCCCTCCACGCCCGGGATGAAGCCCATCAGCGTGTCGGTCAGCATCGCGGCGTAGATCGCGCGCGTCAGGCCCGCCTCGCCAAGCGCCTCATCCAGCGTCGCGCTGAAGCGGATCTCGATGGCGCGATAGGCGCCGTCCTGTGTCCAGACGATCTCCGGCATCTCTTCAATGTAGCTCATCGGCGCGGGAAACGCCTGCGCGGCCAGCGCCATGTCCGTCCCCCGGCTCAGCTCGCCGAGCAGCGTGTAGAGCGAATCAATCGCCGTGCCCGCCGCCAGGTCGATGCTGCGCACCTCCGGCAGGATGAACCGCCCGTCCGCCGAGGGGAAGTACAGCGTCGCCAGGCGCGTCACGCGCGCGCCGCTCTGGCGCTGCTCCTCCAGCCTCGCGTATTTGGCCGCGGTGTCGGGATCGTCCGCGCGCGTCATCGTGCCCACGGAGGCTGTCGCGCCCAGATCAAACCCTTCCTCCCGGCCGCCGACCAGCACGTTGACATAGGAAATCTCCGCGAATTCCGTCAGCGTGTTCGTCACGGCCTGGCGCACGGCAAACAGCTCCTGCGGCCCGAGCTCGCGCACGCGCGCGGGCAGATCGACCGTCGCCACCCCGCCGGAGACCTCCAGCCGGCGCACGGCGTTGGGCTGGCCCATGTCCGGCCACTGCACGCCGTATCCCTCCGCCTCCCCGGTATAGGGGCCGTCCAGCAGCGCGCAAAGCGCCGCCTCAGCGCGGCTCATGCCGCCTTCGACCGTCACGCGCCGCGTCACCGGCACCAGCGTCGTGCCGTCCCCACCGAGGAAATAGAGCGTGACGGTCTCTTCATACGCCGCCCAGTCATCCTCCTGCGGCGCCTGCGGTCCCTCCGCGATCGGGATATCTGTCAGATCGGCCATCGGCCGCTCCTCGATGCCCATCATGCAGCCGCCAAGCAGCGCCGCCGTCAGCAGCAGCATGCCGGCCAGCGCCGCGCGCCTGCCCCGCTCTTTCATGTTCTCTGTCATGGCTTCTCCCGTCCGGCCTCCGCTCCGCGCATCAGTCGCGGATCATCAGCGATTCAAGCGTTGCGGGCGTCATCGCCCAGTTATCCGCCGCACGCACCAGCGGAACGGATTCGCGCACGATCTGAGCGTCCCCGCCCGCCGTCGAGCGCAGCGACGCGTCGAGCACGAGCGTCGCCGTCCCCCCGTCAAGCGAGACGGTGCCCTGCGAGACCGAATACGCCAGCAGCGAGACGTCCGCCCGGCGCATCTGCGCCTCAAAGTCGCTCAGCGTGGGAAGCTGGCTGCCCGTTTCCGGCGTCAGCAGCTGATACACCTGCGCCCAGTCGCGCGCCTGCCAGCCCTCCAGGATCATCGTCATCACGCGCTGCGGCGTCAGCCGCACGGCCTCGTCCCGCGAGCAGGCGCCCAGCACCACGGAGGGATTCGTCTGCGTGCGGTCAAAGCAGTACAGCGGGATGCGCTCCGGCGCGTCGTCGTCGGTCTGCGCCACCATCACCTGCACGCGCTGGTAGCGGCCGCCCTCCGTCAGTGACAGCACGATGGACTGCACCGCCAGGCTCCTGCGCAGCGCGGCCTCCTCCTGCCAGCTCTCCAGATCCTCCCAGTCCTGCGGCGCGCCGTCCGGGGCGCCCAAAAACACGCGGCTGAGCGTGACAAACGCCGTCGCGCCCTCGCCCGTGACGGAGAGCACCTGCGTCCCCTGCGGGAAGAGCGCTGTCAGCTGCCCATGCAGCGTGTCCGGCCCCGCGACGAGCTCTTCGACGATGCTGCGGGCCACGGTCTGGTCGCGCGTGATGTCCAGCACCATGCGCTGCGCGCCCAGCAGCTCCGTCTGCCGGTAGCGGTAGTAAAGCGTCACATCCATCATATCGCTGGCAGACTGCGTGCCCAGCAGCTGCGAGAAATCCGGCTTCTGCGTCGCCTCGGGCGCCGTGCTGCCGCCAAGCGCCCGGTCAAGGGCGGAGGACACGGTGATCATCAGGCTTTCGCTCACCTGCCCCAGCGGCTGCGCGAGGAAGCAGAGCATCAGCGTGAGCAGCACGCAGACAACGATCTTTTTCATGAAACCCCTTTCCCCATCACTTCACCGGCAGCTGCACGATGAAGGTCGTGCCCTTGCCCGGCTCGGACTGCACTGTCACGGAGCCCGCGTGCAGCCGCACAATCTGCTGCACGATGGACAGGCCCAGACCCGTGCCGCCCGTATCCCTGGAGCGCGCCTTGTCCACGCGGTAGAAGCGGTCAAAGACGTGCGGCAGGTCCTCCTGCGGGATGCCGACGCCCGTGTCCGCGATCTCCAGCACGGCATCGCGCCCCTCGCGGCGCAGG
>SFHU01000086.1 GCA_004555535.1 Clostridiales bacterium | reverse complement strand
TACGGGTCGCAAGCAGAGACTGATGCGCGTCGCGCAGAATGGTATCGGTGATAAGCACCTTGCCCATATCCTATTCCTCCTTCTTTGATGGTCCCGCCGCCCGGCGGGAAGGCCTCTCCCACGACACGGTTCGCCGCGGAGAGGCGGTTTCTTTCAGGCGATTAGCCGAACATCGAGATGAACACGCCTGCCGCAACCGCGGAGCCGATGACGCCGGCCACGTTCGGGCCCATGGCGTGCATCAGCAGGAAGTTGCTCGGGTTCTCCTGCTGGCCGACCTTCTGCGACACGCGCGCCGCCATCGGAACGGCGGAGACGCCGGCAGAGCCGATCAACGGGTTGATCTTGCCGCCGGAGAGCTTGCACATCACGTTGCCCAGCAGAACGCCGCCCAGCGTGCCGCCACCAAAGGCGAAGATGCCCATCGCGATGATCATCAGCGTGCGGGTCTGCAGGAAGGTATCCGCCTTCGCGGTCGCGCCGACGGTCACGCCCAGGAAGATCGTGACGATGTTCATCAGCTCGTTCTGCGCGGTCTTGGAGAGGCGGTCGGTCACGCCGGACTCCTTGAACAGGTTGCCCAGCATCAGCGAGCCGATCAGCGGCGCGGCGCTGGGGAGCATCAGGGAGACCAGCACGGTCACGATGATCGGGAAGATGATCTTCTCGGTCTTGGAGACCGGACGGAGCTGGCCCATGACGATCTGACGGTCCTTCTTGCTCGTGAAGGCCTTCATGATCGGCGGCTGGATGACCGGCACCAGCGCCATGTAGGAATAAGCGGCGATGGCGATCGGGCCCAGCAGGCCGGGAGCCAGTTTGGTGGTGACGTAGATGGCCGTCGGGCCGTCCGCGCCGCCGATGATGCCGATGGCGCCGGCCTCAGCGGGCGAGAAGCCCAGCAGCAGCGCCAGCAGGAACGCCAGGAAGATGCCCAGCTGCGCGGCAGCGCCCAGCAGCAGGGACATCGGGTTGGCAATCAGCGGACCAAAGTCGGTCATCGCGCCGACGCCCATGAAGATGAGCGGCGGGAAGATGCCCAGCTTGACGCCCTGGTACAGGTAGTACAGCAGGCCGCCGTTCTGCTTGACGTACTGATAGCCAACCAGCACCTCGCCGTTGTAGATCGGCACGCCGGCCTTGCCGTGGTACGTCGGGTTGGAAATGATCTCGTAAACCGGCTCGTCCATGATGCCGGCCAGCGGCAGGTTGGTCAGCAGCATGCCGAACGCGATGGGCATCAGCAGCAGCGGCTCAAACTGCTTGACGATGGCCAGATACAGCAGCACGAACGAAATCAGGATCATGACGACGCTCTTCCAGTTGCCCTTCACGATCTGATAGATGCCCGAGTCCTTGACCAGGCCCATGACCGTTCCGGTGAAGCTGAAATTCGCCATCGCCTGCTCCACGGTGCCCTCGGCGCCCTCCGCCTCCTCATCCACATAGACCGGGATGAGCGCGTCCGGCTCAGACACCAGTGTCGCATAACCGTTGCCGGCGGGCTCGGCAGCGATCGCTTCCGCCTGCGGGGCAGCGGCTTCCTCGGCGCAAACGGGCAGCGCCGCAAGCATGCAGCACAGCGCCAGTCCGAGGAACACACTCAGAATCTTTTTCACAGCGCTTAACCCCTTTGCGAATTACTCGAGCACGACCAGCGCGTCGCCGGTGTTGACGGCCGCGCCCTTGCTGGCCAGCACCTGCACAACCTTCGCGTCGCGCGGCGCCATGATCTCGTTCTCCATCTTCATGGCCTCCAGCACGACCAGCACATCGCCCTTCTTGACGGTGGCGCCCGTCTGAACCTTCACGTCGATGATGTTGCCCGGCATCGGCGCGGTGACCTTCTCACCGGCGACAGCCTTCGGCGCGGCGGCCTTCGGGGCAGCCTTCGGCGCGGGAGCGGCCTTCGGAGCAGCAGCGGGAGCAGCGGCGACAGGAGCGGCGCCGGCTTCGACTTCCTCGACGGCGACCTCATACTGGGTGCCGTTCACGGTGATGACAAAATTACGCATAATGGAGATCCTCCTCGTCTGTTTTCTCTCGTCTCATGCAGGCTGCCGTTTACATGCGGCTGTAGACCTGCTCCTCGCGTCCGGCGCGGTTCCACGCGGGCGCATTGTTGATGCGGCGGATGGAGCGCACGACGAAACCGGACGCGCTCTCCTCCCCGGCAGCCTCCATCGCAGCAGCCACAGCCGCGGCGATCACGGCGATCAGCTCGCCGTCGTCTTCCTCAGCGACGGTCTCCTCGACAACCGGCGCGGGCGCCGCCGCAGGGGCGGGCGCGGGCGCGGCAGCCTTCTTCTTGCCCGACGCGGCGCTCAGCACGAGATCCATCAGCTTGATCAAGCCAATCAGGATGACCAGGCCGACGAACACCGTGGCGATACCGACGACGGCAACGGAGAGACCGTACTGCAGCTTCGCAAAGATTCCTGACATCGATCTTTCCTCCCCTGATTACAGCGGCATGTTGCCGTGCTTCTTGGGCGGGTTGGAATCGCGCTTGCTCGAGAGGAGCTCCAGCGCGGCGATGATCGTCTTGCGGCTGTCCGCCGGATCGATCACGTCGTCGATGAGGCCCTGCGCGGCGGCGTTGACGCCGTCGGCCACCTCGGCCTCATACTTGGCGGCGAGCTCAGCGCGCGCGGCGACCGCGTCGCCCGTGCTTTTCTTGATCTCGTCCTTCCACATCACCTGGATGGCGGCCTCGCCAGTCAGCGGGCTGATCACAGCGCCCGGCCAGGCGTAGGTCGCGTCGGCATTCGCGCTGCCGCCCATCGCGACATACGCGGCGCCGACGGCGTTGCCGATCACAAGCGCGACCTTCACGGTCGTCGCCTCGCTGTACGCGTAGATCATCGAGGACGCGGCCTTGAGTACGCTCATCTGGCGGTCGACGGTTTCAAAGACCGTCAGGCCCGTGGAGTCGATCAGGGAGACCACGGGGATACTGTAGCAATCCGCGAAGCGGACAAAGCGGGTGATCTTCTTCATGCGCTTGTCGCAGGTGTCGCCCTTGCCGGTGTAGACAAACGCGACCGTGCGGCCCGCGAGCTTCGCCAGCGCGGTGACAGCGCCGGTATAGCCCTTGCCGACCTCGACCACGGAGCCGGTGTCCGCCAGCTTCACGATCACGTCGCGGCCCTCGGCGCCGGCCTCCAGGCCGTCCACCAGGCGGTTCATATCCTCTTCGACGGCGAAGGGCGCGTCCTCGAGGTTGTTCGCCGGGAGCATGCCCAGCACGGTCTTGACCTGCGCGATGGCCTCTTCCTCGGTTTCGCAGGCAAAGTGCGCCGCGCCGCTCTCAACGGCGGTCTTGCCGCCACCCAGCTCCTCGGCGGTCAGGCTCTTGCCCATCGTGGAGGCGAGCACCTGCGGGCCTGCCATCAGCAGCACGCCGGCGGGCTTGGCCACAAACACGAGGTCGGAGAGCTCCGCCATCATCGCGGCCGCACCGACGCAGGGACCGAGCACCAGCGAAATCATCGGCACCACGCCGCTCAGCCGCGCCATGTGCGCGAAGATGTCCGCATACGCCTCCAGCGCCAGCGCGCCCTCGGCCACACGCGCGCCGTTGCTGTCGCACATGGCGACCACCGGCGTGCCCGTCTTGCGGGCCAGTTCGAGAACCTTGACAATCTTCTTCGCCTGCTTCGCGCCGACAGCGCCGTCCAGCACGGCAAAGTCCTGCGCGAAGACGTACACCGGACGGCCGTCGACCGTGCCGGATCCCGTCACGACGCCGGCGTCGGCGACGAGCATGCCCTGCTCGACGAAGCTGCCCGCGTCCAGCAGCAGCTCAATGCGCTCGCGCGCAGTCAGCTTGCCGCTCTTCTTCTGTTTCTCAACGCCAGCCGCATTCCCGGAGAGAATGTCCTGCTTGCGCGAGAGCACCTGATTGAGATCCTGAAGGGTGCTCATTCCACTATCGCCTCCGTAATCATAGGGTTCCGGAGCAGATTTTCTTGCGATTCTCCGCTCCAGATACAATTTATCCCGTTTACATGATTCAACGGGATTCGCCTTATTTCCTCCCTCTTTTTTCAAAAAAAGGGTTTTTGCGACAGAATTAACAATTTCTTAGCAACCCTGCGCCATCCGCTGAATGAGGATCAGCTGGGGCGTGTGCGCCGGCGCGCAGAGAAAACGGTGGTGCAGCACGTTGTAGCGCCGCACGTCAAGCGACGCCGCGTATTCAATCAGTGCCGCCAGCTCGCGCGTTCCCTCCTCGTGGCCGGGATAGATACACACCGTCGCCACGCCGCCCGGGGCGAGCAGCTCCACAGCAGCGGAGACCGCCGCAAGCGTCGTCTCCACGCGGGTGGTCACCGCGTGCGCCGCGCCGGGCAGCCAGCCCAGGTTGAACATCACCGCCTGCACGGTCCCCTGCACATGCTCGCGCATCGTCTCGTGCCCTGCCAGGAGCAGCTGCGCGCGATCCAGCACGCCGGCCTGCGCAAGGCGCTCCCGCGTCCGGCTGACCGCCTCCTCCTGCACGTCAAAGGCGATGACACGGCCCGTCTCCCCAACCAAAGCGCACAAAAAGAGCGTGTCGCCGCCGTTGCCCATCGTCGCATCGACGACCGTGTCGCCCTCGCGCACGCAGCGGCGCAGATAGTCCGCCGCCAGGCAGCGCGCGTTGCGCAGCGTGTAGCGCTCCTCAGCCTCCATGTGCATCCGCCCCCTCCTGTGCGCCGTCAAAGAGGTGCCAGTAGGCGACGACGCCCTCTTGAATCCCGATTTCCAGCACGCCCGTGCTGCCGTCTGCGCGCAGGCAGACGTAGCGCAGCGTGCCGCCGCCGTCCGCGGGCAGGTATTCCCCGCAGGGCGGCTCGTCTGCAGCCTCCCCGAGGAGATAGAGCATCCCGCCGGAGGATGTCACCGTCTGCCGGCAGGCAAACAGCGCCGCCGCCTCCTGCAGGCTCATGCCGACCCGCAGACCGCGCGGCCCCACAATCTCCTCGTCCGTCACGCTGACACCCAGAACGATCTCCTGCCCCGTCTGCACATCAAGCCCGAGCTGCGCCGCCGCGCCGCCGTAGAGCAGCAGCCTTCCCTCCGGAAGCGTCTGCACCTGCTCAGGCTCGCCCACAGCGAGCACAAACCGGTCGACGGCCGCGCCCAGCGCCTGCGCACCCATCACCTGCAGATCCTCCTCCGTGAAGACCGCGCTGTCGTTCGCCTGCACGAGCGGCGACGCCGTCTGGCGCTGCGCGATCTCCTGCACCGTTGCGAACGCCTCATCCGCCTGCGCCTGCGTAGCCTCCGACACGCGCATGCGGATGGCGCTGACCAGCCCGCCGTCGATCACGTAGGTCAGCGTGCATTCCTTCATCGAAAGCCCCTCGCCGCCGAAGCTGACGTGCTCCACGCCATAGACGCCGCCGTCGCCCACATAGGCCCAGCTCCAGCCTATTCCCGCCTCCTGCGTGCGCAGCACATCAAGCGGCGCAGCGCCCGCGTGGAGCGTCAGCGCGCCGAGCACCGCGTCAAGCGTCATGCCCACGCGCAGGCCTAGGCAATCCTCCACCTCCTGCGTGCGCAGGTCGACCTCCAGGATATCCTCTGCGGCGGGGCTGTCCGCCGTCCGGGCCAACACCGTGCCGAACGCGTATTCCAGGAGCAACTGGCCGCCCTTCACGGGGTCGGCCGTCTCCTGAGGATCGTTGAGCAGGGTTTGCCCCGGAAGCGCCGTGGCAAAGCCGGCAAGCCAGCTTTGTGCCAGCTGCGCGTCAAATTCCTCCGCCAGGGCAGCGCCCGGCAGCAGCGTGAGCAGCAGCGCGAGAGCCGCCGCCCATGTCAAAACCTTTTTGATCATCGTCTTCCTCTCCGGCGCCAAGCGCCACCGACGTCCTGACGGGCCTGCGCCCGAAAACGCGAAAAAACCGGGCTTTTCCTCCCCGCATGCGGTGCGGAGCGCCCTCCGGCATGCGCCTTACAATTTCATAGCGCCCTTGCTTTTTCAGAAAATCATGGTATGATAGGAGATGCATACCGCCGGCAAAATCATGCAGAATGATTATAGCAGAATTCAAGCCGGTCTGAAAGGAGTAATTTCCGTGTCTGAGGATCTTCAGCAGGGCTGCGCGCCCAGCGAATGCGGCACCAAGCCCGCGTGCGCCGGCTGCAGCCATAATCACAGCGCAGCGCCCAGCGAGGAGCCGCCCAAGGAGCCGCCGAAGGTGCGCAAAATCATCGGCGTGGTCAGCGGCAAGGGTGGCGTCGGCAAATCCCTCGTCTCCGGCGAGCTGGCCGTCATGCTGCGCCGCATGGGCTACCGCGTCGGCGTTCTGGACGCCGACATCACCGGCCCGTCCATCCCGCGCATGTTCGGCATCCATGAGAAGGCCTTCGGCGATGGCGAGCATATCTTCCCCGCCGAGACCGAGAGCGGCATCAAGGTCATGAGCATCAACCTGATGCTCGAGCAGGACGACGCGCCCGTCATCTGGCGCGGCCCGGTCATCGCCGGCGCAGTCAAGCAGTTCTGGGAGGACGTCTCCTGGGGCGAGCTCGACGTGATGGTCATCGACATGCCTCCGGGAACGGGCGACGTGCCGCTGACCGTCTTCCAGAGCATCCCGCTCTCCGGCGTCGTGGTCGTTTCCACCCCGCAGGATCTGGTCGGCATGATCGTGCGCAAGGCGGTCAACATGGCCTCCATGATGCACATCCCCGTCCTCGGCCTGATCGAGAACATGTCCTATGCGCTCTGCCCCGACTGCGGCAAGCGCATCGAGCTGTTCGGCAAGTCCCGCATTGCGCAGGAGGCCGCCAGCCTCAGCCTGCCCGTGCTCGCCCAGCTTCCGTTTGACGCGAAGGCCGCGCAGCTGTGCGACGAGGGCGCCATCGAGACTGTGGACAACCCGCTCATGGCGGACGCGGCGGCCGCTGTCGCCGGCCAGGTCGGCCTGTAACGGACAAGCCTGCTGAATGAGGTGGATCCGTGCGTTTTCTGCGCGATATCCAAAACGCCTGATTGACCATTCCCGACAAGTAAAGAAACCCCCGCATCGGACTGTCAGCCTTGAACGGCCGGCTTTGTCCGCTGCGGGGGTTTATGTTTAGTGGCCTGTGCTGTATGCCGTGAAGCCGAAATCGACATTCAGGCAGGTCTGCCCGGACTGAAGGTTGATGACCTCCGTCTCGCCCGTCGCGGGGTCCGCGTCGCTGTCGATCTCGCCAAGCGGCGCGCCGAAGCGCTGTGTCAGCGTTCCGCCCTGCGTATCGACGCGCAGGACGTAGTCGCCCGGCCGCAGCTCCGCGAAGCGGTAGTAGCCGTATTCGTCGCTGACCGTCGAGGCGGCCTCTTCCAGCATGCCGCCCTCCGCCGAGCGAAGCAGCGTGACGCTCACGCCCGAAAGCAGCGGCTCGCGGTAATCCTGCAGCCCGTTGGCGTTCTCATCCAGCCAGACGCTGTCGCCGATCTCGCCGGGGCGGATGCCGCCGACGTTGACGTTCCCTCTCGTCTCGCCCATCGCGAGCTCAAACTCCTCCGTCGTGCCGACGCTGCCGGGGACGACGGCGACGCTGGAGACGCCCGAATCGCCCTCAACGCGGTCGCAGAGCAGCATGTCGTCCGGGAGCGTGAAGCGCACAGCGTAGCGTCCGTTTCGCAGCAGGCGGAAGGCGTAGCCGCCATCCTCGTTCACCTCGGCGGTGTCGATCGTCCTGCCGTCCTGCAGAAGCTCCGCCACGACGCCCGTGAGCGCGGGCTCCTCCGCATTCATGCGGCCGTCCGCGTTGTCATCGCTCCAGGCGCGTCCGGAGATGGTCGAGCCGATCACGGTGGGGATCGCGTCCAGCGTCACCTGCTCGCCCATGGCGAGGGTCAGCTCGCCCGTCTCGCCCTCCTGAGCGTCGGGATCGGCCAGCCTGAGCGACGTGCCCTGCGCAAAGAGCGCCTTCGAGGGCAGCGACACGCGCACGCGGTAGCTGCCCGGGCGGAGCGTATCCAGACGGAAGGCTCCCGCCTTGTCCGTGGAGGCTGTCGCCACGACCGTGCCGCCCTGCATCAGGGTGATCACGGCGTCAGAGAGGCCCGCCTCGTCCGCATCGCAGACGCCGTCAAGGCTGCTGTCCACGCCAAGTCGTCCCTCGATGGCCGCCGGGACGATGGCGCCCGCGTCAAGCCCGGAGATACGCTCACCCATCGCCAGCGCAAACCGCTGCGTCAGGCCCTCACTGCTGTCGCCCTGCGCCACAGCGCTCTCGCCGTCCTTCGTAAAGATCCGCCCGTCGGGCAGAGAGATGCGCACCTGATATTCGCCCATGCGCACAAAGTCGATCGCGTATGCGCCCGTTTCGTCCGTCACGGCCGTGCGCAGCACCTCGCCGCTCTGCGCGTCGATCAGCGCCGCCTCGGCGCCCTCGACGCCGCGCTCCGCGGCGCTCCTGCGTCCGTCATATTCGCTGTCCTCCCAGACGGTGCCGCTCACGATGCCGACGCCCACCGCGCCGCAGTCAAGCTCCAGCTGGTTTTCGCCGGAGATCACAGCAAACACGTCGCTCGTCGCGATCAGGGCGTCCGTCTGCGGCACGATGCTCACGCGCTTCGTGCCCGACGCATTGCGGGCAAAGGCGAGTCCATCGTCAAGCGCAAAGGTCAGCGCCGCGTCGCCCGGCATCAGGCCGTCAAAGCGGTACGCACCGTCCGCGCCGGTAAAGGTCTCCATCGTCAGGCCCGCGTCGCTTCCGCTGAGCATGCTCAGCGTCACGCGCACGCCGGAAAGCCCTTCGCTGGTCGTCTGTCTGCGTCCGTCGTCGTCCTCGTCCATCCAGACCACGCCGCCCACGCTTGAGCTGAGCAGCGCGCCGACGCGAATGTCCGTCATCGCGGCGCCCATCGTCATCGATCCGAGCTCAATGCGCTGGCTCAGGGAATCGGTGTGCGCCGCGGCGGAGTCGCCGCCCTCAGCCGTGAAGACATAGCCCTCCGGCAGCGTCACGGTCAGCTCATATTCGCCCGGCATCACGCCGCTGAACGAGAAGGCGCCGGTTCTGGCCGTCTGCATCTGTGCGACAGGGGTTCCGTCGATGAAGGTCAGCTCCACCGTCGCCCCGCGCAGGCCGCTCTCTTCCTCGCCCATCCATCCGTCATAGTCCGCATCCGTCCAGATGATGCCGCTGATGGCGCCCTGGGTCAGCAGGCCATAGCCGATCTGATCCACATGGACGCCGCCCAGCAGCTCAAAGGAGGCCGAATACCCGTGGCCGTCGCGCGCGCTGTCCAGCGGCAGCACGCCGCCCTGCAGTGCCCCGGAGAAGACATAGTCCTCCGGCGCATCCACGCGCAGCATGTAGCTGCCCGGACGCAGACCCGTAAACGCAAAGCCTCCCTGGGCATCCGTCTGCGCGGTCGAGAGGATCGTCCGGCCCGTGCCGTTCATCAGCTGCACGCTCACGCCCGCGAGTCCCCGCTCAGCCCCGGAGATGACGCCGTCATTGTCGGCGTCCTCCCAGATTGTGCCCGAAACCGCGCCCAGGCGGACGATGCCCGCGTCCGCAGTCGACACGGAGGAGCCCGCCGAGACGGTGATGCTCTTCGTCATGCCGACAGGCGTATCGCTCGGCTGCACGCCGCCGCGCGTCGTCGTGCGCTCCGTTCCGGAGAAGCCGCACCCGTCCTGCGCTGTAAAGCGCACGAAGTAACGGCCGGGCGCGAGGCCCTCAAAGGCATAGCTGCCGTTCGCCTCCGTCTTCGTCTGCCCGATGACGGCGCTCTGCGCGTCGAGCAGCTCCACCAGCACATCCCCGCAGGATGCCTCCGCTTCCCCGCGCGCAGCATCGTCGTCGTCGTCATAATAGACCGTGCCGCCGATGGAGCCAGAGAGCATCGCGCCGATGTACAGGTGCACGCCCGTCTGCCCCATCGTCAGGGCAAACGGCTCGCTGCTGCCGGTCGAGAGCGCGCTCTGGGGCACGCAGCTCACAGGATAGGCGGTCGTGGCCGCGTCGACGTTCTTCGTCGCGCGCCACAGGCCCGGCATCTGGTAGGAAAGCCTGTATTCGCCCGGGCTGACGCCCGCAAAGACAACGCTTCCGTCCTCGCCCGTCCGGTAGGTGACGGACTCGGCCTCCTCGCCGTCCTCCAAACGGATCAGCGAGATGCTCACGCCCTCCAGCCCTTCCTCATAGGTGCTCTTCTGGCCGTCCACCTGCGTGTCCCTGAAGACCGTCACGGTGAGCTGAGCCGGAAGCGTCACACCCGCGTCCAGATTCTGCTTCCGCTCGCCGGGCGCAAGCGTGAAGACCTTGCTACCGCCGCTCTGGGAAACCGCGCCATAGACGCAGGAGTCCCCGCCGTAGCGCGTGAAGGTCCATTCGCCGTCCAGCTCGAAGAGCACGCTGTAATCGCCCGCATAGAGCTCGTCAAATTCATATTCGCCCTGCGCGCCGGTGACGGTCTGGGCGACCGGCTCGGTATGGCCGCCCTCCGCCCGCAGCAGCACGACCTTCACGCCGGAGAGCGTCTGCGCGCCGGGCGCAATCTCTCCGTCGCCGTCGTCATCCACGCGCACAGCGCCGGCAACGCTGCTGGCCCGCTGGCCGACCAGGCCGGTTTCGCCGCCGAGCAGGCAGCTTTCGCCCTGCCCGATGGTCACCGTGCTGACGATCCTGCCGTCCTCCGCCTCCTCGAAGAGGAAGCCCTCCGGTACCTCGATGCTGACCTCATAGGTGCCCGGCAGCAGGGACGACGCCCTGAACAAGCCCGTGTCGTCGGTCATGACCACGACGGGCTCCTCATCCTCGTCCGCATGGGCCGCACGGATTTCGACGCCGACGCTGCCCATGCCCTCCGTGCCGCTCTGCGTCCGCTCGATGAGGCATCCCTCGATCGAGGCCGCATAGATGCAGCCCGCGTTGACGACATAGTCGCTATGATCGCCGTCGATCGTCATGGGCGCGCTCAGGCCAAAGCGCGAATCCTCGATGGCGCTGACCTGGTGCGCGCTGAAGCGGCTGCTCGAGGAGAAGACGACGCTCTCGCCCGCGTCAAACTGCACCGAATAGACACCGCTGGCCAGCGACGTAAACCGGTACGCGCCCTGCGCGTCCGTGCGGCAGCTCTCCACGACGTCGCCGCTCTGGGAGAGCAGCAGCACCGTCAGACCCGCGTAGCGGGACTTTTCCGACGCGCCGAGCACGCCGTCCGCGTTCTCGTCAAAGAAGACCGTGCCGGTGATGCGCCCGTCGCGCCCGGCCGAAGCCGTGCCGAAGGCGCCATCGCCCTGCGCTTCAAACGTGAGCTCCCGCGCGTCGCTGCGCAGGATCGTCTCCTCCCTGCCGCCAAACGCCGTGCGGTAGATGAATCTTCCTTCAAAGGTGGCCTCGGCACACAGCGTCACCGTCTCCGACGTGCCGGTGCGGACATTGAGCGTCACCTGGCCCGGCGCAAAGCCTTCCCCGGCGACCTCCTCGCCCGTCTGCGCGTTCAGATAGGTCACGCGGACGGCGCAGATGTCATCCTCCACGTCCGCGAGATTGACAGCTGCCGGCGCGCTGAGCACGCCTGTCGTCCGCGCGTCCGACGGCTGCCAGCCGCCGCCCGCCAGACAGTATTCGATTCGGGCGGTGTATTCGCCGCCCTGCGCGTCGCCCGCCGCGCCCAGCACGACGCTCGCCACGTTGACGCGCGCGCCGTTCTGCGACGCAACGCGCATGCAGACCTGCGGCGTCGCAAGCGTCTCGCCGGGCTCAAGCTGCGCCAGATCGACGCTCACGAGCGTCAGCTCCTGCTCCCTGGCGGCATACACATCCTCAATCACCGCCAGCCCCTGCGTCTGCGGAATGCGCGTACACGCAAAGGAGACCGGCGTCACATATCCGCCCTGCGTGAGGTAGGGCTCGATGACGACCGTCTGCTCGCTCTGCGCGCTGAGGGCATAGCCCTCCGCCGCCCTGACCTGGCGAAGCGTATAGGTGCCCACGGGGATGGCCATCGCGTTGCGATAGGCCGCCTCCTCCGGCGAGAAGGTCAGCACGGTTTCCCCACTCTTCGCATCGATGAGCGCGTATTCACCGCCCGCAACCAGAGCGCCGCCGGTCGCATCGCGCTGCTCCAGCTCAAAGAAGCCCCTGTCGCTGGAGACAGCGCACTCAATCGTCGCCTCCTGACCCGCGATCAGGCGGAGCTCATGGTATTCCTCGTCTGCGGCAAAGCCCTGCGCCGTGCCGATCTCCCTGAGATAGTAGGTGGTACCCTCGAGCGAGGCGGGGAGCTTCAGCCTTGCGGCCTTTCCCTGCGCGATCTGCTCCGGCGTCACATTGGACCAGACGGTCGCCTGCGCGCCCTCGGAGGGATAGGGCTTCATCTGCCCGTCCTCCATCGTGTAGACGCCGTACTGGCCCGTCAGCGGGACGACATAGGCCTGCAGGCTGTCGCTGAACGTGAGGCCCGTCTTGAGGACGGTCACCTCCGCGTACTCCTCCAGCGGCACATCCACGGACGCGACCTCCGCGCCCGAAACCGAGCCTGTGGCGGCAGAAGTGGACGTCGAACCTGTAGTAGAGGACGCTGTCCCAGCAGAAGCAGAAATAGC
>SFHU01000180.1 GCA_004555535.1 Clostridiales bacterium | reverse complement strand
CAGATTCAGGAGGGCGCGGAGATCGACCACTGCATTCTGGACAAGCAGAGCGTCATCCGCCGCAACGGCCGCCTGATCGCGCCCGCCGCGTATCCCATCGTGATTGCCAAGAACGTCGTGATCTAATCGTGAGCGGGATCGCGCGGGGAGGTTTCCCGCCGCGCGATTCCGCCTTTTTTCAAACGGAAAAAGGAGGTAACACCGACATGAAGATTCTCTTTGCAGCTTCCGAATGCGTGCCGTTTATCAAGACAGGCGGCCTGGCCGACGTCGTCGGCGCGCTTTCCCCGGTGCTCAAGGAGCGCGGACACGACGTTCGCGTCATCCTTCCGCTCTATTCCGCGATTCCCGACAAGTACAAGAACGACATGAAGCTCGAGTGCGAGTTTGAGGTCGAGCTGTGCTGGCGCAAGCAGTACTGCGGCATCAAGTCCCTCGAGTATCAGGGCGTGACCTTCTACTTCATCGACAACTACTTCTACTTCGGCCGCTCTTATATCTACGGCCTGGGCGGCGACGAGTACGAGCGCTACGGCTTCTTCTCCCGCGCCGTCATCGACGCGCTGCCGCACCTGAACTTCCAGCCCGACGTCATCCACTGCCACGACTGGCAGACCGGCATGGTGCCCGCGCTGCTCAAGATTCAGTATGCGCACTTCCCGTTCTACCACAACATCAAGACCGTCTACACCATCCACAACCTGCAGTATCAGGGCGTGTTCCCGATCAAGGCCGTGCAGGATACGCTGGGCCTGGGTGACAGCCTCTTCACGCCGGACAAGCTGGAGTGCTACGGCTGCGCGAACTACATGAAGGCCGGCCTCGTCTACGCCGACGAGCTGACCACCGTCTCCCCGAGCTACGCCGACGAGATCCAGACCGCCTTCTACGGCGAGCGCCTTGACGGCCTGCTTCGCGCCCGCAAGGATCAGCTCATGGGCATCCTCAACGGCATCGACATCTACGACTACGATCCGGCGAAGGATCCGCAGATCTACTTCAACTATGATCCCTATCATCTGGGCGGCAAGGAGAAGTGCAAGGCCGAGCTGCAGAAGGAGCTGGGCCTGAATGTCGACGCCAGCGCGCCGCTGGTGGGCATCATCTCCCGCCTCTCCAACCAGAAGGGCTTTGACCTCATCGAGTGCGTCATCCGCGAGCTGATGGGCACGGGCATCCAGCTGGTCGTCCTGGGCATGGGCGAGGCGAAGTACACCAACCTCTTCTCCTGGGCCGAGAGCGAGTATCCGGGCCGCCTGGCCGCGCGCTTTGCGATGAACCATCAGCTGGCGCACCGCATTTACGCCGGCAGCGACATGTTCCTCATGCCCAGCCAGTTTGAGCCCTGCGGCCTCTCGCAGATGATCGCCATGCGCTACGGCTCCGTGCCGATCGTGCGCGAGACCGGCGGCCTGCGCGACACCGTGCTCTCCTACAACAAGTTCACCGACGAGGGCAACGGCTTCACCTTCTTCAACTACAACGCGCACGACATGCTCCACACCGTCCGCCGCGCCGTGCATTACTACAAGCACAACCGCGAGGTCTGGTACAAGCTCATCGTCCGCGGCATGACCGGCGATTACAGCTGGTATTCCTCCGCCGGCAAGTATCTGGAGCTCTATGAGCGCCTGATCAAGCCCGTGACGGATTTCAGCCTCGTGCAGGAGGCCACGCCCGCCCCGGCGCCGGAATCCCCGGCCCCGCAGGAGGCGCCGGCTGAGGCCCCGGCTGCTCCGGCCCCGCAGGAGACCCCCGCCGAGGCCCCGGCCGCGGAAGCGCCCGCGCCGCAGGAGGCGCCCGAAAACCCTAAGAAGGCCCCGGCCAAGCGCGCCCCCCGCAAGAAGGCGGAGCCGAAGGCCGAGGCAGAGGTGACCGAAAAGCCCAAGCGCGCCCCGCGCAAGAAGGCGGAGCCCAAGGCTGAGGCCGAAGGGACCGAAAAGCCCAAGCGCGCCCCGCGCAAGAAGAAGACCGCCGAGCCTGCAAAGGCCGAGTAAGATCTGATTTTTTCCCGCATGACAACCCCGTCCGCTTTCCGCGGGCGGGGTTGCCTGATTGCTTCGCGTTGATGAACGCATCCTCAAACTGCATCAGCTTCAAAGGAGTTCTTATGTCCTTCATCCGCAGACACGCCGCGCTCGCTGCGCTCCTCGCCATGCTGCTCGCCGCGCTGGCCGCGCCCTATCTGATTCCCGCCAATCCGGACAGCGCCGTCTTCCGCAACGGCACGCTGGGCCTGCTGCTGGTCGCGACAGCCGCTTATCCCACCTGCGAAGCCTTTTCCCGCGCCAACCGGCGGACGCTCGCCTGCGGCTTTGTCTGGGGTCTGCTCTTTTCCTTTGCCATGGGGCTGGGCGCGGAGCTGC
>SFHU01000179.1 GCA_004555535.1 Clostridiales bacterium | reverse complement strand
GAGTTCTTCTGCGATTTACTCCGGGGCATGCCGATGGACAAGGACAAGATGGATGAGCGTCTCCGCGAGCTGAAGATCCGGACGATCGATCCGGCGAGGCCGGTGTGCACCTCCTCCTTCAGGCTCCCGCAGGGGGATTACTTCCTCGCCGAGGTCTGGCGTTATGGCCGCGAGCGACTGGAAAACGCGCTTCGCAACATCTTCGAGAGCGGCGGCAAGCAGATGAGCTTCGTTTTGCTGATCATCAACCCGCATCACATGCGGCTGATCGGCCTGCCCTGTGTGGAGATGACGGCGGACGAGGTCTACGCGCAGATGATGATGCACCTGGAGCACTGCCAGGAGGCCCTTTCGGAGTACTTCGAGCTGACGCTCAACATCAAGCGCGTTGTGCGCTATGACAGCCTCTATGCCCTTGGACGCGAAAACGCGTTGCGCACGGCGCATTGACGGCTTCCGAAGCGGCGGCAAGCCCCCAATCGCTCCCTGTAAAAGCAATTCCGGCCTGTGCAGGCAGGCTTTGAACCCGGCGGAGGCCGGGTTTTTTCGTTGCGCAGAAACATGATGCGCCGGGCATTCGGAAGCGAAGCGCCTGCCTGTTCTGCCGGCCCGGGGCGGCTCATATCCTCAAAGGCGGGCGGCAGCGCTGCCCGCGCGGCGCATGAGGCGCAGCAAGGAGGGCGGAGGCATGGCGGGAAGGCGGGGAAGACGGCTGGCGCTGTCCATCGGCTTGCCGGAGGACGCGCTGACGGGCGGTGCACGCGTGACGCTGACCGGGCGCGGCGCCGCGCTGGTGGAGGGGCAGCATGGCGTCATCGAGCTGGGAACGCAGAGAATCCGGCTCCGGACAAGCGACGGCGTGCTGACCGTGGCCGGCGAGGGACTGCGCCTGCGGGAGCTCTCCTTTGACGCGGCGCTCATCGCCGGGGATCCGCTGCTCGGCGTGACCTATGGCAGAGCCGACGGACTGGGGGCGGGCCGGTGAGCGTCGTGATGGAGATCACGGGACTGAACCTGGAAAAGCTGATGCGCGCTGCCGCGCAGGAGGGGCTCGTCCTGCGCGATGTCCGCAGGGAGGAGGAGCGGGCCGTGCGCGTGCGGGTGAGCCTGCGGCAGATGAAGGCACTGCGCGTGCTGTGCGGCCGCTATGGCTGGGAGCTGCGGGAGCTGCACGCCGGGGCCCTGCTGCGCGCGGGACGCTTTCTGGCGCAAAGGCGAATGCTGGCGGTTGCCGCGCTGCTCTGTCCGATGCTGGTCTATGCCTCCTCGCAGATGCTGCTGTGCGTCTGCGTGGAAGGCGCGGGAGAAAATGCCGCGGCTGTCCGGGAGGAGCTGCGCAGCGCGGGCGCCGTGCCGTTCCGGATCAAAGGGACGCTCTCCACGGATGCCCTTCGCGCGCGGCTTGAATACGCGCTGCCGGGGCTGGTGTTCGCGGGCGTGCGCTTTGAGGGGAGCACGCTGGTGGTCGACTGCCGCCGTGCCCGGGAGGGGGAGAGCTTGGAGGTGCCGGGGACGGGGCTTGACCTCGTCGCCTCGGAGCCGGGCATCGTCACGCGGCTGTGGGTGCAGAGCGGCACACCGCTCGTCGAGGCCGGGCAGGCGGTCTGCGCGGGCCAGGTGCTCGTGCGCGGCGAGGAGCGGACCCAGGCGGGCGGTGTGTATGCCGTGCGGGCACAGGGACAGGTCATGGCCCGGGTGTGGGCGCGCGGGGACGCGCGCGTTCGCCTGTGGGAGGAGACGACGGTCGAGACGGGGCAGACGCGCAGCAGGGTGACGCTGTGCACGCCCTGGCAGACGCGCGTGGTGAAGGAGGCGGAGCCGTTTGTCTCCCAGGATGCGAGCGTAAGCATCGAGCCGCTGGTAGGCCTGTACCTGCCGGTTTACCGGAAAACTGAAACCTACGCGGAAACGGTGGTCTTCCGTTCGCCCCGGGACTGCGGGGAGGCGACCCGCCGTGCGCTGGGCGCAGCGGAGGAAATCGCAAAAAACAGCTGTCCTGCCGGGGCTGAAACGCTTGACAAATGGACAAAGTATAGTATGATAGATAATGAGTTCGTATATGCGACAGTTGTGATTGAGTATGAACGCGACATCGCGTCCAGAACGCCATAGCTGCGGCGAACGAAGAAACGTACATTACGGGAGGTCTGCTCCTTTGGCAGAGGACTTGAAGGAGACGCCGGAATCGGGCGTCATTCAGAATCTCTTCGGCACGGGCGACGAGAACATGCAGGCGCTGGAAAAGCTGCTTGAGGTTCGCGTGTCGCTGCGCGGCGGGGAGATCGTCGTGGAGGGAGAGCGCGAGGAAGGCGTTCTGCGCGCGCGGGAGATCCTGCGCCGCCTGGGCGCGATGTGCGCGCGGGGCGAGCGTGTCGACCCGGCCGTCGTGCAGTACGCCGTCTCCC
>SFHU01000178.1 GCA_004555535.1 Clostridiales bacterium | reverse complement strand
CTGACGGCGCTCATGCGCTGCGTGCTGCCGCTTGCGCGCATGGCGGGCAGGCTGCGCCGCGCGTCCCGCGTGATCATCACCGAAAACAAGCAGAACAAGGAGAAAAAATCCTGGAATGATCTCCACTTCCTGGGCGATAAGCTGGAAGGGCCGTGGGCAGACTTCCTCCAGAACGCGGAGCTGCGCGACGCACACGGGGAATCCTGCGACGTGTCGCAGTACATCTGCGAGGAGACGGTGATCTATGCCGTGGGCGGCACGCGCCTGGCCGAGATCACGCCGGGCATCCTCACCTCCCTGGGCATCCTGGCACTGCTCTTTGGGCTCGAGACCAAGGACTACCCCAAGCTGCTGAAGGCCCTCGAGGAGCTGGAGTACCTGCGCAAGAACCTCGAGCGCGAGGTGGAGCGCCAAACCGCGCTCGCCCGCGAGCGAGAGCTGCAGGTCGAGCAGATGTCGCTCGACACAGTGCATGCGCTGGCGCTCTCCATCGACGCCAAGGACGAGTACACCCGCGGCCACTCAACGCGCGTGGCGCAGTACTCGCGCCAGCTGGCTCGCAGGCTAGGTTGGGATCCGCAGCGCGTGGAGCAGCTCTCCAATGCTGCGCTGCTGCACGACATCGGCAAGATCGGCGTGCCGGACTCCATCCTCAAGAAGCCCGGCGCCCTCGATGATGGCGAGTACGCGATCATCAAGCAGCACTGCGTGTGGGGTGCAGAGATCGTGCGCAACGTGAGCGGCATCCCCGATGCGGGCGTCGTGGCGCGCAGCCACCACGAGCGCTGGGACGGCACCGGCTACCCCGACGGCCTGGCCGGCACGCAGATCCCCCTGGGCGCGCGCATCCATGCAGCACGCGATGTCGATGATCATCTCCGGCGCGGAGATCAACGGCGTTGTGTACATCGACCCGCAGGGCGACGCCACGCGCGAGCAGGTCGCCACGATCGTGGCGGAGTTTTGCCAGTGGGCGTTCAGTGTGAATGGCCACGATCTCCACCACCAGTAACGTACCCGCTCCGGGGCTGCGTCCGTACGCAGCCCCGGTTTTTGCACCCATCCGCTTAATTTTTCTTAAAGCGGGCCAAAGTCCCTGTGCGGGGGCGGCCCGGATATGTTAGGATAGACCCCAGAGGTGATACCATGGAAAACCTGGAGACCCCCGTCCGCATCCTCGTTGTGGACGATGAGCCGGACATCCGCAATATTTTGCACATCCTGCTCTCGTCGCGCGGCTATTAAGTTGACGAGGCCGAAAACGGCCTGCGCGCCGTGGAGTGCGTGCGCGCGCAGCCGGACTATGACCTCATCATTCTGGACATCATGATGCCCGGCATGGACGGCGTGGCCGCCTGCACGGAGATCCGGCAGCACAGCGTCGCGCCGATCCTGTTTCTGACGGCGAAGGCCCAGCCCGCCGACATGAGCGACGCCTACGGCAGCGGCGGCGACGATTATCTCATCAAGCCCTTTTCCAACCACGAGCTGTTCCTGCGGGTCGATTCGCTCATCCGGCGCTACCGCGTCTACCACGGCAAGGGCGACGCGCCGACCGTCATCGACGCGCTCGAGATCAACCGCGACAAGGGCACCGTGTGCAAAAACGGCCGCTCGGTCGAGATGACCAAGACGGAGTTTGAGCTGCTGCAGTACCTCATCGCCAACCGCGGCACGGCCGTGTCCGCGCGCAAGCTCTATGAGGACGTCTGGCACGAGAAGTTCCTGCCCAGCTCTGCCAACACCGTCATGGTGCACATCCTCAAGCTGCGCAAGAAACTCGAGGACGATCCCGCCAACCCGACGCTCATCCGCACGGTCTGGGGAAAGGGGTATCAGATTGATTAAGAAGTGGCGCTCATCGATCAATGCGCGCATGATCGTCGTGCTGCTCGCGGCGCTGGCCGTGGGCGCCGGGTGCTATTTCGGCTGCTACCGGCTCGGCGTGTGGACGATCAACCACTGGTACATGTCGGCCGATGCGATCGAGGTTCGCAACCAGCAGCATGCGTACAGCCTGCAGCTGTACGTGGCGAGCAACGGCGTCTCCTCGCGCGACACGGTGGCCATCGGGCAGTGGCTGCGCAGTGAGAAAAACGCCAGCGTCATTGTCTATCAGGCGGAGGGTGACCCGTATGAGGCCGGCACCTGGGGCACAAACCAGCTGCTCGACGATACGACGCAAAACGATCTCGCAGCGCTCGGCTACAGTTTTTATACCCTGCAGTTTGCTGACGGAGAGTGCCGCGTCGCCATGTGCGATTACTCCGAGTCACGACTGTTCGGCTACACGCAGTTCGGCGCACTCGTGGTGGGCTTTGTGGTCTATTCGTGTATCGCCATCGGCTTCACGCGGCGGCTCACGCGGCGCGTCACGCGCCTGTCGGAGGCTGTCGGCGCGGCCGG
>SFHU01000177.1 GCA_004555535.1 Clostridiales bacterium | reverse complement strand
GCGAGCCTGCCGCGCGGCGAATCTTTGAAGAGCTTGACCTGCACCCCGTGATCGACGCGGATATGGCGCTTGGAGAGGGCACGGGCGCAGTCGCGCTGCTGCCGCTGCTTGATATGGCGCTGGCGGTGTACCACGGCCCGCATACGTTTGATCAGCTGGGCATGGACGCCTATACGCCGCAGGAGGGACAGGCATGATCGTGCTGGTGACGGGCGGCAGCGGCTGCGGCAAGTCCACCTGGGCGGAGCGGCTCATCGCCGCCCTGCCGGAGGAGAGACGCGTGTACGTCGCTACGATGCGGGTGTGCGACGGGGAATCGGTGCAGCGCGTGGCGCGCCACCGCGCGCAGCGTGCGCATCTGGGCTTTGCAACCATTGAATGCGAGCAGAATCTGGCCGCGGCGGAGATTCCGCAGGGCAGCGTCGTGCTGCTGGAGGATCTGGTGAACCTCGCGGCCAATGAAATGTTTTCCGGCGGGGACGTGTCGCGCATCGTGCCCGCGCTGAATCACCTTGCGCGCCGGTGCAGCCATCTGGTGATGGTGACAAACGACGTGTTTTCCGACGGCGTATGCTACGACGAATCGACACGGGCCTATCTGCGCGCGCTGGCGGAAATCAACCGCAGCGCGGCGGCGCTGGCCGACTGCGTGGTCGAGGTCGTCTATTCCATACCCGTCGCGTTGAAAGGAGCGCTGCCATGCGTGTAATGGATTCGTTTGTAATCGCATTTTCGACCTATTCGCGCATTCCGATGCCGCATGCGGAGTGGTCGCAGGAGAATCGCCGCTACGCGATGTGCTTCTTTCCGCTGGTCGGCGCAGCGGTCGGCCTGCTGCTGTGGGGCTGGCTGGCGCTCTGCGACGCGCTGGGCGCCGGTCCCGTTCTGCGCGGGGCAGCGGGCGCACTGATCCCGCTGCTGGTGACGGGCGGCATCCACATGGACGGCCTGATGGACACCTGCGACGCACTGGCCTCCTGGCAGACGCCGGAGCGGCGGCTGGAAATCCTCAAGGACACCCACGTTGGTGCGTTCGCCGTGATGGCCTGCGCGGGGTATCTGCTGCTGACGGCGGGGCTGCTCAGCGAGGCGGACGCAAGGACAGGGTGGCTGCTCGCGCCGTGCTTCGTGCTCTCCCGCGCGATGAGCGCGGCGGCGCTGACCGTGATGAAGAGCGCGCGTCCCGGCGGGATGCTTGACGGCTTTGCCAGGGCGGCACACCGGCGCGCGGTTTGCATGAGCAGCGGAGCGTATGCCATGCTGTGTATTACGCTCTGGTTCGCCCTCGGAGGTCCCGTTCTCGCGGCAGCCTGCGTGCTGGCGGCGGCGCTGTGTGCGCTGGGCTTTGCTCGCATGGCGCAGCGTCAGTTTGGCGGGATCACGGGCGATCTGGCCGGCTGGCTTGTGCAGGCCGCGGAGCTGTGCCTGGTGGCGGTCATCATCATGGGAGGAATGCTGCAATGAAGCTCTACATCGGCGGCGCGTATCAGGGGCAGCTCGAGTTGGCGCGCGCGGAGAACCCGGACGCGCTGATTCTTGAAGACTTCCACGAGGCCGTGCGTGATGCCATGCGGCGCGGGGAGGAGGCGCGCGCCTTTGCGCAAGGCGTTGTCGCGGCGTACCCGGAGGCGGTGATCGTCGCCAACGAGGTCGGCGCGGGTGTGGTGCCCGTTGAGGCGCAGGAGCGCGCCTTTCGCGAGGCGGTTGGCCGTGCGCTGTGCGTCGTCGCGCAGGCGGCGCAGCAGGTGACGCGCGTGGTCTGCGGAATCGGGGTGCGCATCAAATGAGATGGGTGCTCATCCGCCACGGGCAGACGCAGGGGAACCTGGAGCATCGCTACATCGGCTGCCGCACGGATGAGCCGCTCTGCGCGACGGGCCGGGAGGCGCTGCGGCTGCGCCGATATCCGGCCGTATCGCGCGTGTTTGCAAGCCCCATGCGCCGGTGCATCGAGACGGCGGCGATCCTGTATCCCGGCATCCGGACAGAGATTGTGCCGGACTTTCGGGAGTGCGATTTCGGGGTGTTTGAAGGAAAGAATTATGCGGAGCTCAGCGGCAGCTCCGATTATCAGGCGTGGATCGACTCCGGCGGCGCGCTGCCCTTCCCGGGCGGGGAGAGCCGGGATGCGTTTGCATCGCGCTGCTCACGCGCCTTTGAGCACCTGCGCGCGCAGGCGTTTCAGGAGGACTGCGCGCTGATCGGCCACGGCGGGACGATCATGGCGATCATGGAGCGGTTTGCTATGCCAAGGCGCGGGTATTTTGACTATCAGGTGGGGAACGGCGAGGGGTTTGTGCTGAATCCGGATGGAACACATGAAAAACTGGAGATTAACAACTTTCATCCCTGAGGAATCTGCGAATGAAAAGAGAGAATCGTTTCTTCCAAAGCTGCTGCCGCAATGCGTAGGGTGCGGTTTTATGCTTTACAAACTGATAAAACA
>SFHU01000085.1 GCA_004555535.1 Clostridiales bacterium | reverse complement strand
ATTCAGGGCATAAAACAGGATTCCGATGAGCAGCATCACCGCAGCAATTCCCAACACATGCAGCCGGGCCTTGAGCCTCGGGGCTTTGACAAATTCAGGCATTTTCTCTCCTCCCCGCATAAAAGCGTCCCTTCCAGCCAGTCATGACCTCATATCCGTCCTGGATATATCCTTTTTGATCAGATGTATCTTATCATGATGTTTTTCGTTTTTCAAGTCCAGACAGAGCGCTCGTTTCCCATTCACCCCCGCATGCTGCAGCGCGCAGGCGCGCAAAAAGCACGCCCTGCGCAGCGTCCACCGCTGCACAAGGCGTGCCCGGATGGTCAAATAACCGGTTTGAGGAGGAGGCCGCAGCAGCAGCCTCCCGTGTCACTCATTCCTTTGGAATCCCCGCGAGGATCAGCTCTGCCGAAAAGGGCACGGGTGCAAGCGCATCGCCGTTTTGCGTCAGCAGCACGCTGCTTCCGCCCAGGGCCGCCAGCTGGCATTCGCCCCACGGGCTGGTGGTCTCCACGCCCTCCAGCGCGTATTCCCGGATTGAGCCGTCCGCCGCAGAGAGGATCAGGCCAAGGTGGGAAACCATCTCCCCACCCGACGCCGCGCTGTGGTGCATCGCCGCGTAGGCATAGCGCCCGCTCACGCAGACGATCTCCGTCGGCATGCCGATGAACCCGACGGTTTCGTCGACGCAGACGGCCTTATCAAGCAGTGCGCCGTCCGCATCAAGACGGGCGAGCACCCATTCGCCCCCGCGCATGAATCCCGACGTGGCCATGAGCGTCCCGTCGCCGGCGCTGAGCACGCGGTTGATCCGCAGCCCCGCGAGCGCGGGATCGTCCGCGCCCTCGCGCACGACGTTCCCCTGCGCATCGTAAAACCGCAGGATCGGCCGCTGCGCCGTCTCGTTCCAGGCCGTGAGCAGGTAGCCCTCCCTCGTCGTCTTGAGGTAGGGCGCATAGCCGCGCAGATCGTCAAACGGGAGCACGAACTGCGCCTCCCCCTGCGCGTCCAGCGCGGCGTAGGTCATGACGTTCCTCGACGTCATCGGGCCGAAGACCAGCAGTCCTCCGTGGCCCGGCTGGCCAAACATGAGCTCGTAGCTCGTGCTCTTCATCCCCGTGAGCGCGCTGATCGCGGGCAGCTCCGCGATTTCAAGCTCCTGCCCGTCCGCGCCCAGGCGGATTTGGTCGTACCGGCAGATCTCCAGATCGCCCGATTGCTTCCCGTTGATCCACCGCTCCCGCAGCAGCAGAATCTCCCCGCCTTCAAGCTGCATCGCGACCTTGATGCCCGTGTTCCCGTCGTGCGTCTTCGCCCAGTCCCTGCGCCAGCGCACCTGCCCAGCCTCGTCCATGCAAAGCGCGAAGGTGCCGTTTGCCGCGCCGCTTTCATTCAGTGTCACGCCCGCGACGAGCGCCGTGCCGTCCGCGAGGGAGATGGCCGTCTGCGCCATTGCGCGGTCGATCGTCACGACCTGCGCCTTCAGCCGCGGCAGCGCGTCGGTGTGCGCGGCGAGCGCCTCGTCCGCCGGCGGCGCCTGCTCCGCCCGGCGCGCCGCCTCCGCGTCCTCCTGCGGCGAGGTGACGCCCAGATAGCCGTCCCCGCTGTTCAGCACGCGCCCCTCCTGAGAGACGGCGGCGCTGTAGGACGGCTCCGCCTCCCCGCCGCTGAGCAGGACGAAGAAGTAGGGCGGCCTGATGCCCGCCTCGGAGACGTGCTCACGGCAGTTGACATCCGCCGTGTAGCCGTTAAGTGCGTCGGGCGCAAGGCCGTAGGCGGCGATGACCGCCTCCCGCGCGATGCGCTCCGCCTCCGCGGCCGCAATCGCGTCCTCCCCTGGCAGGAGGTAGACCTCCGAATCAAAGCCCGCCAGCCCGAGATCGAGCATCAGCTCGCTGTACCAGGCCTTTTCCTCCATGCTCCAGGTGTCAAACGTCCCCTTTTCAGTCTCCAGAATGCTGAAGATGCCGACGACGTCCGTGCGCCCGTCGACGCCGTAGCGCGCCGCGAAGAGCGCGTCAAGCGCCGCCTCCCGCGCCGCGTCGTCCTGCAGGGCGAGCGCCGCCTCCCAGGGGGACGGATCCTCCGGAATTTCGTTTTCCTCCATCAGCCGCACGACGACTTCCTTGTCCTCAAGCGACCAGTCGTCGTAATAGCCGCTCTCCAGCTGAACCCTCGCCACATCCTCGAAGAACCCCCGAGATACCGCAAACGCGGCCAGTGCTGTCGCCGCCAGCGCGATGACCAGCGCAGCGGCCAGGAGGACGGCCAGTCCCGTCTTTCTCCTCATGCCTTCGCTCTCCTCTCTCTGCGGCAGGCTGCGAATGCGCTGCCGAAGCTCCCGCTCAAACGCCGCGTCCATCGGCGGATAGAGCGCGCGAAGGGATTGCTGATCGATCCGGATCCGCTTCATTCAAACGTCACCTCCGAACGGCCGAACTGCTCCCTGAACCATTTCTTCCCGCGGAAGATCCGGCTCTTGACCGTCGTCACCGGCACACCCAGCGCGACGGCGATCTCCTTTTCGGAATAGCCCTCCATGCAGCGCATCAGCAGCGGCGTGCGCAGCTTTTCGGGCATGCCCTCAATGGCCTCCCGCAGCGGGAAAAGCGCCTCCCCGGGGTCGGGCGCCGCGCGCTCCGGCATCCGCTCCGCCGGGACGACGCGCATCCGCCTGCGCTGGATGTTGCGGCATTCGTTGATGACGATCCGCGTCATCCAGCCGCGCAGCGTCGCCTCCCGCGCCTGTGCGCGACGCTCCCAGGCGCGCAGCATCCCCTGCTGCACGGCGTCCTGGGCGTCGGCCTGCGCGCGCAGGATGCTCATGCTCAGCCGGTACAGCCCGGGGAGCATCGCCTCCGCCTCCCGCACAAACGTCGCCTCGTCGATCACATTCATCCCTCCTGTGCATCCGTCAAGAAGCTTCTTTCACACAGTAGACGCCGCAGATGGAGCAAAGGTTTCATGCAGCTCCGTTTTCCGCCGCCTGGCCTCTGCGACCGATGGCGAGGGTTTTTTCTGCGGATCAAGAAAAGGCCGCCAGGTTTTCTGGCAGCCTCTGAGGGTTATCTTGATGCAGGTTTCTTGATTTACAGGAAGTACGCGACGCCGGACTCGAAGATCTTCTGATCCTTTTCGCCCGGGATGTTGCTGGCGACAAACTGCCCGATGCGCTCGCTGTGGCCCATCTTGCCCAGCACGCGGCCATCCGGCGAGCAGATGCCCTCGACCGCCCAGTAGGAGCCGTTCGGGTTGCAGGGCATCGTGACGGCGGGCAGGCCGTCGACCGTCGCATACTGCGTGACGATCTGGCCGTTGGCCATCAGCTGCTTGAGCTGTGCCTCGCGGCAGACGAAGCGGCCCTCGCCGTGGGAGATCGCGACCTGATGCACGTCACCGACGTTCACGCCCGCCATCCACGGCGACTTGACCGAGGAGACGACCGTGCGCACATGCGTCGCGGCGTGACGGCCGATGGTGTTGAAGGTCAGCGTCGGGTCGTCCTCGCGCAGCGTGCGAATCTCGCCGTAGGGCACCAGGCCCAGCTTGATGAGCGCCTGGAAGCCGTTGCAGATGCCCAGCATCAGGCCGTCGCGCTTGTTCAGCAGGTTCATGATCGCCTCCATGATGCGCGGGTTGCGCAGCGCGGTGGCGATAAACTTGCCGGAGCCGTCCGGCTCGTCGCCGGCGGAAAAGCCGCCCGGCAGCATGACGATTTGCGCCTGGTCGATGCCGCGCGCAATCGCCTCGACGGATTCCTCGATGCCCTTCGCCGTCAGGTTGCGGAAGACGAAGACGTCCGTCTCCGCGCCCGCACGGCGGAAGGCCTTCGCGCTGTCGAGCTCGCAGTTCGTGCCCGGGAAGGAGGGGATGAACACGCGCGGCCTGGCGACATGCACGGCCGGGCGCGCGGTGCTGCGCGTCTCATAGGGCATATACGGCGCGGTAGTGTGTTTCGATTCGACGACGGAGGGGAACACGCTCTCCAGCGGCTCCCGCCACGCCGCGCGCGCCTCGGCAAGCGTGACGCTCGCGCCGCAGGCCGTCAGAGAAGCGCCCTCGCTCGTTTCGCCGATGACGGCGAGGCCCGCCGGCACAGGCGCGCCCTCCGCCAGCTCGCAGACGATGGAGCCGTAGCGCGGCAGGAAGAGCTCCTCCTCCTTCACGTCCGTGAGATTCACGCCGATGCGGCTGCCGAAGGCCATGGTGGAGACCGCCGCTGCGACGCCGCCGCGGCCGACGGTGTGCGCGCTGAGCACGTCGCCGCGCAGGATCGCCTGATGCAGCGACTCGTAGAGCATCAGCGCTTTGCCGTACTGCGGCACGAGCGCCTCGTCGACCGGCAGCGTCAGCAGCGCGATGCGGTGGCCCGCCGCCTTGAAGTCCGTTCCGATGACGTGCTTCGCGTCGACCGCGTTCACGGCGAAGGAGACGAGCGTCGGCGGGACATGGATATCCTCAAAGGAGCCGCTCATCGAGTCCTTACCGCCGATGGAGGCCGTGCCGAAGCCCAGCTGCGCGCAGAGGCCGCCCAGCAGCGCGGCCGCGGGCTTGCCCCAGCTTCTCTCCGCCTTGCCCAGGCGCTCGAAGTACTCCTGGAAGGTCAGCCGCGCGCGGGAGACATCGCCGCCCGCCGCGCAGATCTTCGCCAGCGATTCCGTGACGGCATAGACCGCGCCGTGGAACGGGCTCCACTCGCTCAGATAGGGATCATAGCCGTGGCTCATCAGCGTCGCAGTGGTCGTCTCGCCCTCGGTCGGGATCAGCGCAGCCATCGCCTCGTTCGGGCTCTCGCGATAGACGCCGCCGTAGGGCGCCAGGATCGTGCCCGCGCCGATGGTGCCGTCAAAGCGCTCGACGAGGCCCTTCTGCGAGCAGATGTTGAGATCGGAGAGCATCGCCAGCCAGGCCTCGCGCACGGTCTTGCCGCGGGCAAAGTCGGGCTGCGCCGTCAGGTACGGCTCGCGCTCGTCCGGCGCGGCGACGGCGGCGCGCGCGTGCTGCGTCACGCCGTTGGTATCCAGAAACGCGCGGGAGAGATCGACAATCGTCTTGCCGCGCCAGTGCATCACGAGGCGCGCCTCCTTCGTGACGACGGCAACCTGCGTGGCCTCGAGGTTCTCCTCATAGGCCATCTGCTTGAAGTGCTCGACCTTGTCCGCCTCGATGACGCAGGCCATGCGCTCCTGAGACTCGGAGATCGCCAGCTCGGTGCCATCCAGGCCCTCGTACTTCTTGGGCACGGCATCCAGCTCGATCTCAAGGCCCGGCGCCAGCTCGCCGACGGCGACGCAGACGCCGCCTGCGCCGAAGTCGTTGCAGCGCTTGACCATCTGCGCGAATTCCGCGTTGCGGAACAGGCGCTGGATGCAGCGCTCGGTCGGCGCGTTGCCCTTCTGCACCTCCGCGCCGCAGGTCGAGAGGGACTCGACGTTGTGCGCCTTGGAGGAGCCCGTCGCGCCGCCGCAGCCGTCGCGGCCCGTGCGGCCGCCCAGCAGCATCACAACGTCGCCCGGCTCCGGCGCCGCGCGGCGGACGTGGTCGCGCGGGGTCGCCGCGATGACGGCGCCCAGCTCCATGCGCTTGGCGACGAAGCCCGGATGGTAGTATTCCTGCACCTTGCCCGCCGCCAGGCCGATCTGGTTGCCGTAGCTCGAATAGCCCTGCGCGGCGGTCGTGGTGATGCGGCGCTGGGGCAGCTTGCCCTCGCGCGTGCGGCTGTAGGGCACGCGCGGGTCGCCCGCGCCCGTGATGCGCATCGCCTGATAGACGTAGCTGCGTCCGGAGAGCGGGTCGCGAATCGCGCCGCCCAGACAGGTCGCCGCGCCGCCGAAGCCCTCGATCTCGGTCGGATGGTTGTGCGTCTCGTTCTTGAACATGATGAGCCAGGGCTCATCCCTGCCGTCCACATGCGCGGTGACGACGATGGAGCAGGCGTTGATCTCGTCGGAGGCGTCGAGGTCGTCGAGCTTGCCGAGCTTGCGCAGCGCCTTCGCGCCCAGCGTCGCCATGTCCATCAGGGAAATATCCTTCTTGCGCTCGCCGTAGACGTCCCTGCGCGTGTCGACATACAGCTCATAGGCCGCGCGGATGGGCGCGCTGAAGCGGCCGTCCTCAAAGGCGATTTCGTCGATCGCGGTCAGGAAGGTCGTGTGGCGGCAGTGGTCGCTCCAATAGGTGTCGATGGCGCGCAGCTCCGTGAGGCTGGGGTCGCGCTTCTCCGTATCGCGGAAATAGTCGCGGCAGAAGCAGAGATCCTCCGCGCTCATCGCCATGCCCAGCGCGCGGACCATCTCGCCAAGCGCCTTGTCGTCCATCGAGATGAAGCCCTCGACCGTGGCGACGTCCGCCGGCACGTCGGCGTGCATCGCCAGCGTCTCGGGCTTGTCCATGGAGGCGCGGCGCGCCTCGACCGGGTTGATCAGGTGATGCGCGACGCGGTCCATCAGCTCGCTCGTCACGCCATCGCCCTCGATGGCATAGACCTTCGCGCAGGCGACCTTCGGGCGCTCAGCCTCCGGGCTGAGCAGCTGCAGGCACTGGCTCGCGCTGTCCGCGCGCTGATCATACTGGCCGGGCAGATACTCGACCGCCAGCAGGCGGGCGTCCATCTCCGGCAGCGCCTCGTCATAGAGGACATCGACATTCGGCTCGGAGAAGATGATGCCGCGCGCGCTGTCAAAGGCCGCGTCGGACAGGCCCTCCACGTCATAGCGCTGGAAGATGCGCACATGGCGGATCGCCTGCGTGCCCAGCGCCTCGCAAAGCTCGCGGCAAAGCTGCTGTGCGGCGACATCATAGCCCGGGCGCTTTTCCGCATAGATTCTTCTGACCTGACTTGTACTCACAATGCTCCTCCTCATGCTTGCTCCGGGCGGAAGGCCGCCGCCCGCAGGGGGCTAAACAACATCCGCATTATAGCATCAAACGTTCGTCATTGCAATCCGTTGGGCTTTCATTCACCCACGATATGACGATATTTTCCGTTTTTTACGATTTTTCATCCGCATTATTCCGAACATTGACAAGCAGGAACCTCTTGCGGTATAGTGAATGTGCGAATCCCCTGCGCAAAGCGGCGGGGGGCGCGGAGCCTGGCCGTGCCTGCGCTCCGCATCCGATCAAGGCAAAAGGAGGCCGCGCCTTGTCCTCGTTTGTGCTGCGCCTGATGGCGCTTGTGTGCATGGCCGCCGACCACGTCGGCCTGGCGCTGTTTCCCTCCGCCGGGGCGTTCCGTTGCGTCGGCCGGCTTGCCTTTCCGCTCTATTGCTTCCTGCTGGTGCAGGGCTATGGGCATACGCGCGATCTGCGTGCCTATGCGCGCCGGCTTCTGCTGCTCGCGCTGCTCTCCGAGGTGCCGTTTGACCTGCTGATCTTCGGGCGCGTCTCCTGCTTCGCCGAGCAGAACGCGCTCTTCTCGCTGCTGCTCGGCCTGCTCGCCCTCGCCCTGGCCGACGCGCTGCGCGGCCGTCCGGGGCCCTGCCTGCTCGCGCAGGCCGCCGTGCTGCTTTCTGCGATGGCCGCGCGCGTGAGCTACGGCTGGCTGGGGCCGGCGCTGTGCCTGGGCTTTTATCTGTTGCAGGGCAGCCGTCTGCGCCAGTGTATCTGCGCCTGTGCGCTGCTGCTCGTCTACACGCTGAGTCTGCTGCTCTCCGGCGTCGAGCGCGGCTGGGCGCTCACCTCGCTCTTCGCGCTGCTCGCGCCGCCGCTGCTGCTGCTCTACAACGGCAAACAGGGGCCGCGCGCCCCGCTGCTGACGGCGCTGTTCTACGCCGCCTATCCGCTGCATCTGCTCGCGCTGTGCGCCCTGCGCGCGATGCGGCTTGTGCCGCCGTATTTCTTCTGATGCAGAAGCAAACAGACCGCCGCCGGCGTTCCCGCATGGGGAGGCCGGCGGCGGTTGTGTTATTTCAGCAGGAAGTACACGGCGACGAGCGCGCCCAGCGCGATGCGATACCAGCCAAAGGCCGTGAAGCTGTGGCGCTTGATGTAGCTGATGAACGTCTTGATGGCGACTACGGAGACGACGAACGCCGTCACGCAGCCGACAGCGAGAATCAGCAGCTCCTCAGGCGTGAAGCTCAGGCCGAACTTGAGCACCTTGATCAGGCTCGCGCCCGCCATTGTCGGAATCGCGAGATAGAAGCTGAACTCCGACGCCGCGGCGCGGGAGCAGCCCATCAGCATACCGCCCAGGATCGTCGCGCCGGAGCGGCTCGTGCCCGGCACGAGCGAGAGTACCTGGAACAGACCGATCAGCAGCGCCATGCGCATGTCAATCAGCTCCGCGCTCTGCACGCGCGGGCGGCGGCGGTCGTTCTGCCGGCGCTCGATGACGATGAAGGCGACGCCGTAGAGCACGAGCATCGCCGCGACGACGGGCGCCGTGTGCAGGTGCGCCTCCATCCAGTCGTCCAGCGGAATGCCCACGATGGCGCTGGGCAGAATCGCCACGACGATTTTGATCCACAGGCTCACCGTGTCCATCTTCAGGAAGCCCTTGATCCCCTCGCCCTTTTGGGCGCGCTTGAACGGCCAGAGCTTGCCGAAGTAGAGCACGACGACCGCCAGGATCGCGCCCAGCTGGATGACCACCTCGAACATGCGCTTGAAGGCGTCGCTCATCTGCAGCTGCACGAACTCGTCGAGCAGAATCAGGTGGCCGGTCGAGCTGATCGGCAGCCATTCCGTGATGCCCTCCACCACGCCGAAGAGAATCGCCTTGAGCGTCTCCAGCATCAGATTCATGTCTTTCCTCTCTCTCCCCGCCGTCCCTGCGGCGGCGTCAGTCTGTCAACATAAGCGGATATTATTTTATTCAATGATGCTTTTCTTCAAGGAATCCTTGAATGTTTTCTCTCTCCTTCGGGGAGAGAAAACTCTTTTGCCGACGGTTCCCCCCGCCGTCCCTGCGGCGGCGTCAGTCTGTCGACATAAGCGGATATTTTTTATTCAATGATGCTTTTCTTCAAGGAATCCTTGAATGTTTTCTCTCCCCTTCGGGGAGAGAAAACTCTTTGGCCGACGGTTCCCCCGCCGTCCCTGCGGCGGTGTGTCAAAAATCGAATTCCTCCGCGCTTCGCACGGTCAGCCGGGCCAGCGCGCGGCTCTCTGCGCCCTCGCGGTGCTGCGCCTCCAGCTCGCGCGCCATCTCCTCCTGCGCGCTCTCCGCCTGGTGGCGCATCCGCTGCATCAGCTGCTGAAGCGGCGCCATCGCGGCCAGGTCGCGCGCGAGCAGATCCGCCATGTCATGCGTCCTGAGGGCCTTCCAGTCCTCCGGGGTACCGCTGTGCTCCAGGCCGAAGCCCTTCTTCACGTAGAGTGCACGCAGGTCCTGCGGCACGTCGCCGGGCACGCTGATCTTTTTATATGCCTCGCCGTACAGCTCAAACCGCCCCCGCAGGTCGGGATGATGAAGCGCCGCGCGCACCTCGTCCGGCGCTTTGCGGATCTGCAGGCGCAGCGCGTCCATCAGCGGTTTATCCGTCGCGTAGCAGCCGCAGCCCCAGCCCAGCCAGTCCGGCCCGAAGCCCCAGTACATGCCGAAGCCCTCGCTCCTGCGCTCGCCCGGGTAGCGCCAGCCGAGCCAGACGTGATCCCGGAATGGGGATTTGTCCTTCGTGAAGCGCGTATCCCGGCGGATGCGGCTCATCGTCCGCCCCGGCCGCACATCCAGCCGCGGGTCGATGAGCTGAACGACCGGCGTCATCTCGTCGCAGAGCGCGCGCAGCGGCTCCTTGACGAACTGCTCATAGCGTCCGCGGTTCTGCTCATAAAACGTCTGATTGTTGTTGAAGCGGATGTCGGTCAGAAAATCAACTGCCTCCTGCGAAAAACCCTCAAACAAGCGCGTTCCTCCTCGCTTCGGCTATTATAGCATGGAGACGGATGGGCTTCAAGCCGGAGTCTGCGCAAGCAGTGCGCTTTTCCCTCGCCCGCGTCGCGTCCTGCAGCCCGTAAAGACAGGCTGAGGGCGGCTCACACGAGCCGCCCCCCTTTGCTCACTCGATGAAGTCGTCGTCCGAATCGTCGTACTCGTCATCTTCGTCGATGAAGTCGTCCTCGTCCTCGAGCATGTCGTCATCCTTGCGCCGCCCGAAGAGGCCCCTCTTCTTTTTCTTCATCGGCTTGATCTCGCTGCGCTTGCGGCCCCTACTCTCCGGCGCGGCTTCCGCCTGCTTCTGGCGCAGCTCGTCAAGCTCACCGCGGCTCAGCCGGATCGTCTCGCTGCCGGCGTTCTTGGCCTCGTCCGTCTGCTCCTCCGCCTGGGCGGCAAAGTCCTTCAGCGGGCGCTTTTCCTCCTCCGCGGGGGTCTTCGCTTCCGGCGCGGGCTCCTCCTGCGTCGCATCCTGCGTCAGCTTGCCGAAGATGCGCGTGCGGGAATCGTCCGCCTTGCTCTGCGGGAACTCCGGCCTCTGGTCGACAGGCGCAACGCGCAGCGTGCGGTCCGCCGTCAGGGGCGCATCGACGACCGCGCGGCGGCGGCGTCCCTCCTCCGGCTCCGGTTTCCGCTCCTCTGCGGCAGGCCGGGTGTCCTCCTCCGTCAGCTCCGGGGTGGGCACGATCGTCTCGCTCTGCGCAGCCTCGGTCTTCTTCCCGGCGTCGGCCTTCCTGTCCGCCTTCCTGCGGCGCTGCAGGCCGCGGTAGTTGCGCACGTCCGGCGTCAGCTCAATGGTGTCAATGGCGTTCTGCTCCCGCTTGGCGCGCTTCGCCTTGCTCACAGCGCTGCCCGCCAGCAGGGCGATCAGCACGATGGCCAGCACGCCCGCGATCGCATAGAGCACGACGGGGCTCACGCTGCCGGAGATGATCTGCCCCAGCGTGGGCTTGGGCGTGGCCGTCGGCACCGGGCTCGGCGTCGGCGGCACGGCGGTGGGCCTGGGCGTCGCGGTCGGCGCAGGCGTCGGCGCGATGTAGGTCACCTGAATGATGTTGGATTCGTAGGTTCTGTCGTTGCCCGCCGCGTCCTTGCCGGTCACGGTGAACTGGAACTGGCCGGCAATGCTCGTCTCCACGTCGAAGACGACCGTCCGGCTCTCGCCGGAGGGCAGCGAGGGAATCGTCGCCACGGTCGTGCCCGCCTGACGGATGGTCAGCGTCGTGGCGTCGGTCTGGCCGACGTTCTCCACGACGACGCCGAAGCGGATGACCGCCGGCTCGGAATAGATGGTCGTCGTCTGGGCCTGCGCCTGAATGTTCAGCACAAGGGCCCTGGAGGCGTCCTGCGTCGTCAGCGTGACCGCCTCGGACTCGACCGTCACGGCCTCGCCGGTCGAATCGCTGCCCGTCACGACCGCGCTGAGCGCGCCGGAGGCGGCGACCGCCTGCTCAAACGTGTGCTCATAGGAGGCGCCCGGCGCGAGATCCACGCCGGAAACGAGCGCCGTGCCGTCGCTGAGCGAGGCGCTCAGGCCGGAATAGGCGGTGTTGCCGCTGTTTTTGAGGGAGAGCGTCATCTCCACGCTCTCGCCGGGGTAGATGTTCTCCGTCGTCTTCGCGCTGAGCGCGACCTCCAGCCCGTCCTCAGCGACGGTGATCGTCTTGCGGGCCATGTCCGAGATCGTCAGCGACTTGCTGGAGCCTGCCGCCTGGTAAGTGACGGTCGGCTTGCTGACCAGCTCCTTGCTGCCCATGGTGATGGTCGATTCCCGGGTGATCTTCTCGCCCACGGAGAGCGAGGCGACCGTCACCTTTTCGCTGGTGACGCCGTCATTGGTGATCTCAATGTTGCGCAGCTCGATGTTGCCGGTGTTGGCCAGCGTGTAGGCGAAGGTCACGCTCTGCCCCTCGCGCGCCGAGGCGGGCGAGACGCTGTAGGTCGCCGTCAGCTGCGGCGCGGCCTCCTCCGTCTGGATGGTCACGGGGATGGTGTGCGTCACCTCGGTCGCTCCGTCCTCGGAATCGATGCTGTACTTGATGTAGTAGTTGATCCGGCCCTTTTCAATCTCCTCGGCGGTGATGTGCCAGACGCCGGTATAGGTCACGCTGTTCTCCGCCTTGAGGCCGTTGTAGACCTGCTCCAGGTAGAGATCCGGCTTATAGAGGCGGATTTCGCCCTCCATGTCGGTCTGGCTGCTGTTGTAAATCTTGATGGTGATGTTGACATCCTGCTCGGATATCACAGACTGCGGCTCGCTGAGCGACGATACGCGGATGGGGTCGGTCTCCGCGGACGCAGCGCAGGCGCAGGCGAGCAGAAAGACGGCCATCACAAGCACCGCCGCAAGGCGGGTGATGTATCCCCGATTGTCCATTCTTTGCGTTCAGGGCCGCTGACGGCCCCTTCCTCCCTTCTCCGGCGGAATCACCGCGAAACAATGCCAGGATGCACAATGATCCACTCTGGATTATTGTAGACGATTCGCGCTCTTCTGTCAAGTCTCGCGCCTTTTTGCCAGAACTTTACGATGCATTCGCCCACCTGCGCGCGCGTTTACAACCGCCGCGAAACCTGCTATAATCATGTCCATATCCTGCCGGAGGAAGCGGCCCGGGAAAAGGGGGGACGTCCATGCAGCCTTCCGCCAAAACGCAGGCGATGATCACGGCGGTCATCAGCTTTTTCACGATGCTGGCCTCCTATGCGATCCGCTATCGCCTGCTGCGCGGCAGTCCGGCCTACGGCCTGCTGGTCTACGAGGCCATCGCGCTGTTTTCCGCCGCGCTGCACTATACCGCCTACCGCGTCTGCTTTTCGACAGGTTCCGCGGGCCTGCCGGGCATCGGCGCGCAGATTTCGCGCGCCATCCTGTGCGAATGCCTCTGCTTTCTGATCACGCTGTCGCTGCTCTACGCCGCCGGGCTGCAGTACGTCTCCCGCGTCGCCGTGCTCATCGGCTTTGCGCTCAACGTCGCGGCCATCTGCGCCATGCACGCCTTCTTCCTCACGCGCAGCCGCCGCGCGGGCGCGCAGCCGCGCAGCGTGCTGCTCATCGGCGAGGG
>SFHU01000084.1 GCA_004555535.1 Clostridiales bacterium | reverse complement strand
CGCCGACGACGCCGACCGAGCCGACGACGCCGACCGAGCCGACGACGCCGACCGAGCCGACAACGCCGACCGAGCCGACAGAGCCGGCTGACCCGGAGAACCCCGGCAAGGAAGAGGGGGAGGACCGCGAAGCGCTGCCCGGGCAGAATATGGCGCTGATGATCCTGAGCAGTGCCGTGTGTGAGCACACCAAGACGCAGAGCTATGCGGCGATTCCGGACACGGAGAAGGAGTACAAGCCCATCGAGGGGAATCTGCACAGCTATCTGGCCCTGTATTCGATGACGGAGTCCTGCGAGATTTGCGGGACGAGCACAGTCGTCGTGGCGCGCTCGGAGGATTACCGGCTGTTCACCGCGCGGCACAGCTACGACCTGAACGGCGAGGAGTACGTCTGCGTCTGCGGCACGGTGTGTGACCACAGCGGCAGCGTCGGCGGCGACGAGTACACGGAGGATGACCCGTATCTCAACGAGGGCGATACGCACTTGCACAGCTGGAGGGTGTACTGCGACTCGACGTGCCCGGACTGCGGGTATGTCGAGAAGAAGTCCCTGAGCTTCGACTCGCGCTCCGAGGAGCACAGCTATACGGACGGCAAGTGCGTCTGCGGTGCGATCGAATGCCAGCACGAGGACGAGAGCAAGATTGACACCTCCTTCGCCGGCCGGAATTATCGGGTTGGCGAGCCGTTGGGCGGAGGCAGGCACAAGACCTATCGCGACGTGTACATCCAGTATCGCTGCAATGTCTGCTCCAGAAGCTGGTATTCCGACGAGCCTGTCAAGACCGGCGTCGAGTCCACCGATCCCTGCTATGATGCGGGCAACGGCAAGTGCGTGTGCGGCGCGGACTATCAGGCCTGCGCGCACGCGAACAAGACCGCGATGACGGACAGGGAGTGCAAGGAGGTCGTCTCCAGCGACGAGAACGGCCACACCCGCCTGGCGGACTTTTATACCTATGAGTATTGTACCGACTGTCACAGCATCGTGGGCGAGAGGACGCTCCTGCAGCAGAACGCTACCATCACCGAGAGACACAGCTACGACGCCCATACCGGGGAGGACACAATCTGCAGCACCTGCGGCTATACGCTGGCCTGCACGCACCAGAACACGGATACGGGCTACGGAGAGGTTATCGTTCAGAAGGTCATCAGCAGCGATGCGAAGCAGCATACCATCCTGTGCGACAGGGAGCTTGTGACCCACTGCGAGGACTGTGGTCAATTGCAGAACAGGTGGATTGAGCAAAGCGTCGAGCTGACGGAGGACCATGACTACGACAGAGACGGCGTGTGCCGGTACTGCGGCAACAAAAACGCCTGTGCCCATTCGAATAAGAAAAAGGAGAGCTACTATTCCAACGAGCGCGATGTCAAGTACGTCGACGAGGCGACGCACAGCTTTTATGCCGACAAGGTGACGTACTGGTACTGCCTGGACTGCCACGAATCCTTCGGATATGAGCTGGAAGCCCAGAACGCCTACGTCCAGGAGCGCCACATCTATGACGACAACGGCGTGTGCTATACCTGCCGCCGGAAGACGACCTGCACGCACGAGGACGCGCGGAGCTGGTTCAAAATGGAAAACGTCCGCGTGACGAAGAAAAACGGCGACGGCACCCACGAAATCATGTACGACCAGTACATCTTCCATCGGTGTGACCGCTGCGGCATGAGATGGCAGGACGCGGAGCCTGCCTGGAAGGATCTGACCATCGTCGAGGATTGCTGGAACGAGGAGGGAGGCCTGTGCATCCAGTGCGGTATGCCCATTTCCTCCCAAACGTGCCTGCACACGAATACCTTCACGGAGATTCGCGTCGACATTGACAATTGCAAGGTGATTTCTAAGGACGACACCTACCACGTCTATCAGGCGGATGTCATCGAGGACACCCGCTGCTCGGACTGCTATGCGGAAATCAGCAGCAAAACCATTCAGGAAAAGGCGACCTTCAAGGAGAGGCACGACGCATGGTATTCCGAGGAGACGGAGGATGGACTGGCCTGCGGCCTGTGCGGCCATGCGGTGCCCGGCTGCGGGCATGAAAAGGCCACGACGGAGCTGTACAGGGAGTGGAACTTGCCCGTCACGAAGGTTATCAAGGTGACGGCGGAGGAGCACACCGTCATCTGCGACGCGCAGGAGACCACATATTGCGATGACTGTGACCGGGAGCTTTCGACGAAGGCCCTGCGGAACGTCGAGCTGACCGCGGCACACGAGTACGACAGGGACGGCAAGTGCACCGCCTGCGGCTACGTGAACACCTGCAAGCACGGGAACACGAAGAAGGAAACCTTCTACGGACTGATCCGCAATCTCGAAATGGACGAGCGTTTCCATAGCTTCTATGCGGATGAGTGGGAGCGCACGGTCTGCCAGGACTGCGGCTGGTGGCTGGGCGAAAGGGTGGTGAAGGCCAACCAGTATGTGATTGAATCCCACAAGTACGGCGATGACGGCAAGTGCACCGTCTGCGGCTACAGCATGGGGGACTGCGCGCACGAGGCGGCCGAGAGCACGATGGCGGTTGCCAACCAGCGCGTGACGCCCAACGGCAACGGCACGCATACCGTCACCTTCGATATGTACGTCCATTACAGCTGCCCGGACTGCGGCGCCAAGTGGAGACTTGACGAGCCGCTGTACACGGATTTGACGTCCGTGGATTCGTGCACCTTCAATTTGAAGGGCGTATGCACGCAGTGCGGCGCGAAGGAGAGCGAAATCGTCTGCAAGCACCCGAGCCTTGAGCACGTGCGCGACATCGATTACAGCACGATTCAGGTCATCTCCTCCGATAAATCCAGGCACGTCCTGAAGGCGGATGTCGTCAGCTATGATTTCTGCCCCGACTGCTGGGCTGTGCTGAACTACGCCGTCGTGCAGAAGGGCGCGACCTTCAACGAGAGCCACGAGCCGTATCTGGCCTATGACGACGAAGGAGCGGAGTGCCTGCGCTGCGGCTACATGGCCTACAGCCAGAGCACCTGCAAGCACGAGAAGGTCAGCACGACGACTATGATCCGTGAGGGCCTTGAGCCCAAGGGCTATACCGACATCACCGCCAAGACCCATGCCGCCATCTATGACGTGGAGGAGCGGGAGGAGTGCGAGCTCTGCGGCAAGGAATTCAGCCGGAAGGTGGTGCTGGATGCCAAGGTGGCGCAGGAGCACACCTACGGCAAGGACAACGTCTGCGTGGAGTGCGGCTACAAGAACACCTGCACGCACAAGAACGCCAGGACCGTGACGGAATACGACCTCATCCACGACGCAAGGGTGGAGAGCGGCAGCAAGCACAGCTTTGCCGCCGACCAGTGGGAGCAGTGGATTTGCCCGGACTGCGGTGCGCACAGCGAGTGGAAGCTGATCGCGGAGAACAAGCGCTTTGAGCAGGCGCACAGCTTCAATGGCAGCGGCGTGTGCACGTTCTGCGGCACGCAAAAGACCTCGTCCTCCTCCGGCAGCTCCGGTAGCTCCGGCAGCTCCGGTACCCCGACCGTGACGCCCACGCCTGTGCCGGTGAAGCAGGGTGTCGTCAGCGCGCTGCTTGAGGTTGTCGACGGCGCACTGCTTGAGAGCCGTGACGCGGATACCGTGGTGCTCGGCACGCAGGAAATTCTGACCGCGGAGGAATACAGCGCCCTCAGGACGCTGACCCTGCAGGAGCAAATGCTTGTGACGCTCAGTGCCATCGGCCTTGACGACGCCGTGACGGACGCGGTCGGGACGATGCGCCTCGAGCTCTCCGACGAGGCGAAGAGGCTCATGGATGAAATCGCCGCGCGCATCGGCTCGATGACCGCACAGGAGAAGGCCGAGTTCGAGGCGCTGCTTGGGGAGTACTTCCCGGTGACGGAGCGCATCTCCGGCGGGACACGGGTTCGCTCCTTCACCATCGACGTGCAAATCGTCGTAGACGGTTTCGCGCGCGTGGAGCGCTACCAGTTCTACCTCGACACGGACGGACAGTGGATTTTCGAGCGCGTCGACCTTACCGCCTTCGGGCGCGTGGGCTGATGGTCAAAAGGACATAGGAATGGGGCTGCTTTCCCGTGCGGGAGAGCAGCCCCGTTTTTGAGATCAAACAGTATCAAAACACATCCCCCAGAATCTCCCGCTCGGCGAACAGCGCCGTCGCGCCGCCGGTATGCCAGAAGACGACGGTGTCGCCCTGCGCGACGCGGCCCGTGCGGATGTAGTCGAGCATGCCCGCGAACGCCTTGCCGGTGTAGACCGGATCGAGGAACAGGCCCTCCTCGCGCGCGAGCAGGCGGATGGCCTCGCTCGCCGCGGCGTTGGGCTGCTCGTAGCCGGGCAGGTAGTAGCTCGTGTCGACGCAAAGGTCGAGCTCCGGGTCGATCGACAGCGTGCTGCCCAGCATGCGCAGCACGGTGTTGCCCAGCTCGGCGACCTTGCGCGGATAGGCGACGGGATCCTTCGGGCTGGCGGAGACGGAGATGATCCGCGTGCCGTCGTAGAGCAGCTTGCGGCCAGCGGCCAGGCCGGCGAGCGTGCCGCCCGTGCCGGTGGAGTGGAAGAGATAGTCGGCGGTCAAGCCCAGCGCGCCCAGCTGCTGCGCCAGCTCGACATAGCCCAGCGCAAAGCCCACGGAGCCGACCGGCGCCGCGCCGCCCATCGGGATGTCGATGCAGGGCCGGCCGCCGAGCGTCAGCTCCGCCGCGCGGGCCGCGCCCATGACGAAGGAGCGCGCCTCGGCCTCGGCCTCCGTCTCGCCCGGCTCGATGGGCACGATGTGAATCTCCGCATCGAGCATCCGGTCAAGCAGCAGGTTCGCGCGCACGTCCGCCTCGTCCGGCGGGACGACGGCGGTCAGGTAGAGAATCGGCTTCATGCCCAGGCGGCGGCAGGCCGTCGCGGTCTCCATCGCGTGGTTGGACTGCGTCGCGCCGTAGGTGACCGCGTATTCGCAGCCGTTCTTCTTTGCCTCGCCCAGCAGGAACTCGAGCTTGCGCACCTTGTTGCCGCCGAAGAGGCTCATGCCGGTGAAGTCGTCGCGCTTGATGTACAGGTTCACGCCCAGCCTGTCGCTGAGCCGGTCGAGCCGCTGCAGCGGCGTGGGGAAGAAGCCGAGCGAAGCGCGCGGCAGCGTGTCAAAACGGGGAAGCACCTCGTCGATTCTGGCGTTCATGAGCATTCATCCTTTCCTTGAATCCTAAAAAGACAATCTGCGGCCACGTCCGCAGAAAAATGAATGATGGACAGGCGGTTTGCCGGGATGCGGGCTCAGCCCGCCGCCGCCCGGTAGGCGGCAAGCGCAATCTGCGGCCACGTGCGCAGAAAAATGAATGATAGACAAGCGGTTCGGAAGTGGGTGCGGGCTCAGCCCGCCGCCAGGCAGGCGGCAAGCGCGACGCGCACGCCCTCCACCATCTGCGCAAGCGTCATGGAGGCGTAGATGGGCTGGGAGAGCGCCTCCGGCTCGGCTTCAAGACGCCGCAGACGCCGCGCAGCGGCATAGGCGGGCTGGTTGGGCACGTGCATGAAGCCCGTGCGCACCGGGAAGGGCGCGGTCTTCGCAAAATGCGCGAGGCGATAGGCCATCAGGTTGCACAGGTAGAACCCTGTCGTGGCGCAGGGACGCGCGCCCGGTTCGCCCTCCTGCAGGGAGCCCATGTAGGCGGGAATGCCTGCGCACAGCATCGCGCGCGTCATCGCCTCAAAGGGCAGCGTGCCGCGCAGCGCCGGCTCGCCGCCCGGGATCAGCTCGCCGCTGCGCTCGCTCTCCGCGCCGGGATCGTCCGGCCGGGCGTCGCGCCCCTCGCACCAGTTGACCCCGTAGGGCTCCGGGCGCAGCGCGGGCGAGGCCGCGTCCGTGCCCAGCGCGAGGATGATCTGCGGGCGCAGCGCGAGCGCAGCCGCCTCGACCGGGGCGAACGCGCCGTCCCAGGTCACGGGGGCGATCAGACTGTGAATGCGGCCTACTGTGCCGTCCTGCGCTGTGAGCAATTCCCCATCGAGCGCGCGGGCAATCGCCTCGGCGTTGTTGATCTCCCCCTCCGGGATGCCGCGGAACCAGCCGTAGCCGACGAGGAGAATCGTCGCTTCCTGATGCGTCATGTTGTCCTCCTGACAGGCGGAAAATGGGCCCCGCTCGGTGCGCGGGCAATGCCTGCCCAGAAGAGATTCAAGAAAAAAAGGCGTTTTCCTCCCTTGGCGGGAAAGAAAACGCTGTTGTACACGCCGTTCTGCGCGTCAGGACAGGGGCGGGGCCTCTAGGCTGTCAAGCACCTCGCGCAGCTGCGCGGCGGAATCGAGCAGGCGGCTGCGCTCGGATGTATCCAGCGGAATTTCGAGCACGTCCTCCACGCCCTGCCGCCCGACGACGGAGGGGATGCTCAGCACGAGGCCGCGCAGGCCGTATTCGCCGCTGAGCGCCGTGGAGACGGGCAGCACGGCGTGCTCGTCGCGCACGATGGCGGCGGCGATGCGCGCGACAGCCATCGCGATGCCGTAATAGGTCGCGCCCTTGCGCTCGATGATCGCGTAGGCGCTCGTGCGCACGTCCTCCTCGATCTGCGCCAGCAGCGGCGCGCAGTCGGGCTGGCCGCGCAGCGCGAAGCAGTGCGCCAGGTCGATGCCCGAGACGTTCGCGCCGCTGAAGACGGCCAGCTCGCTGTCGCCATGCTCGCCGATGACGACCGCGTGCACGCTTCGGCTGTCCACGCGCAGCCGCTCGCCCAGCAGCTGCTTGAGGCGCGCGCTGTCGAGCACCGTGCCCGAGCCGATGACCCGCGCGGCGGGATAGCCGGAGAGGCGCTGCGCCTCGTAGGTCAGGATGTCGACCGGGTTGGAGACGATCAGCAGGATGCCCGCAAAGGGCGTCGCGCGCAGCGAGCGGACGATGGAGGCGAGGATGCGCAGGTTTTTGCCGATCAGGTCCAGGCGCGTCTCGCCCTCCTTCTGATTGGCGCCCGCGGTCACGATGATCAGCGCGCAGTCGCCCACGTCGCCGTAATCGCCCGCGCGGATGCGCATCGTCGCGCCGTAGGGCAGGCCGTGGGAGAGATCCATCGCCTCGCCCTGCGCGCGGCGCGCGTCGGCATCGATGAGCACGAGCTCGGAAAACAGCGCCGTCTGCATCAGGCTGAAGGCGATGGAGGCACCGACGTGGCCGCAGCCGATGATCGCGGCCTTGCCGGGATTTTCTGCATGGTTCATGGAGCGTTGTCCCCTTTCTGCCGGCATGATGCCGGCCTCATTTCCGACGAAGCACTGTAAACCCCGCTGGTTTTGCGGGCGAGGCCGGGCTTTGCAAAAGATTTGCAGAGCAGAGAGACTGCCAGCCTCTTGTTTGCCCGGCGAGGCGGCGCTTTATGCGCGCCGGTTGACACGCGAGCGGCGAACGTGCTATGATGAAGGCAAACCGAAGGAAGACCGGAATCCATGAAGAAGAGAAAACGCGCCGCGGACAGGCCTGCGGCGGGGAGGAACGACGATGCAATACACGACGCTTGAAAAGCTGGGCGCGAGGCCGTCGAGGCTGGGCTTCGGCTGCATGCGCTTCCCGACGACGCCGGAGGGCGCCATCGACGAGCCGCGCGCGGCGGCGATGCTCGACAGGGCCTATCAGGCCGGGGTCAATTACTTCGACACCGCCTATTTTTACCACAACCACCAGAGCGAGGCGTTTTTGGGCCGCGCGCTCAAGCGCTATCCGCGCGAGAGCTTCTACCTGGCGACCAAGCTGCCCATGGCGGTGATCGATTCGCTGGAGAAGGCGAAGGAGATCTTCGAGGGCCAGTTCGTCTCGCTGCAGACGGAGTATTTCGACTTCTACCTGCTGCACGCGATGAATGGCGCGCGCTACGACCAGACGGTTGAGCTGGGCATCCTCGATTACCTGCTCGAGCAGCAAAAAGCCGGGCGCATCCGCCACCTTGGCTTTTCCTTCCACGACAATTACGAGGCGTTTGAGCGCATCCTGACCTCGCGGAACTGGGACTTCTGCCAGATCCAGTTCAACTACATGGATGTCGACGTGCAGGCCGGCATGAAGGGCTACGAGCTGGCCACGCGCATGGGCGTGCCGCTGATCGTCATGGAGCCTGTCAAGGGCGGCAGCCTCGCCACGCTCAGCGACGAGGTCACCGCTCCCTTCCGCGCGGCGAGGCCGGACAAGTCCGTCGCCTCCTGGGCGATGCGCTGGGTCGGGAGTCTCGAAAACTGCCGCGTCATCCTCTCAGGCATGTCCGACGAGGCGCAGGTGGAGGATAACCTCGCGACGTTTGACGCGTTCGAGCCGCTCTCCGAGCGGGAGCAGGAGATCGTGCGCGAGGTGCGCGAGGCGATAAGAAGCCGCACGTTCGTCGGCTGCACGGGCTGCCGCTACTGCATGCCCTGCCCGTTTGGCGTCGACATCCCGCGCAACTTCCGCATGATGAACGAGCACGCGATGTACACCAACGACCGCCAGCGCATGGGCACCTGGAAGGACATGGAGGAGGCCGAGCGCGCGGACAACTGCCGCCGCTGCGGCAAATGCGAGCAGGCCTGCCCGCAGGCGCTGCCCATCCGCGACAGGCTCGCCGAAATCGCCGCCGTCATGGCGAAGGCGTGATTCAATACCGAATTGCTTTGGCATGCGCGAAGCGAGGAAGGGAGTCTGAGGGATGGAATCCCTCAGGCAGGTCATAGGGCGGCAGCCCTATCGTATCCCAATCGTTCAAAAAATGCAGTCTGAGAAGCAGGCTGCGAAGCAGCCTACGATTGAGACGGGTTGGCTTCGCAAAGCCTGAAACCAATAAAAAGGAGAGAATTCCCATGGAAGAGATCGTTCGCAGCGAGCATCGCGCGCTCGTCTTCAAGATGAACCGCAAGCAGGCGGCGGCCGTCGCCCGCTATCTCAAGGAGCATTCCGCCTCCCCGGAGACCATCTTCGCGGTGGATGTGGACACGAAGGAGCTGATCCTGCAGGCGAAGACCGCCCGCGAGGACGACATCCTCGTGCTCGACGGCGAGGAGGACGTCTTCGAGGTCGAGGAGGAGATCGTCGAGGAGAACGAGGAGGTCTTCGTCGAGGAGACCGAGGACGGGGAGCCGCAGGCCTGACCCGCGCTCCGGACACACGCAAAGAAAGAGCAGGAGCTTCGCCGAAGGGCGGGGCTTCTGTTTTGCTTGGGGCCGTGCAAAACCGCATAAATGCCTCCCAAAGCGGCCAAAGTAAGGCGCACAAGGAGGTTGATCCCAGTGAAAAAATGTTGCTTGATGATCCTCGCGGCGCTGCTGGTGATCCTGCCGTCGGCGGTCGGCGCGCAGGGCCTGCCCGAGCTGCTTGAGGCTGCTCAGGAGGGCGTTGGCGCAGGGCTGGCCGAGGGCGCGCGCCAGGCGGGCCTGGCGCTTGACAGCGACCTGACGCTGACGCTGAGCGCCGGACAGACCCGCCTGATGGAGGGACAGGGCGCGACGCTGACCCTCACGGTCGAAAACCCGCGCCCCGTCGATACGCCCGTGACGATCGAGCTGAACGTGCCGGGGCGGCTGGGCATGACGGAGCCGGCCTCGTGGCAGGCCGTGATCCCGGCGGCGGCGATTGACGCCGCGTCCGGCACGCTGACGCCCTCGGTCACGACGTTCACCCGTGAAGTGACGCTTGCGCCCGGCGGTACAAGCGAGCAGGTCACGCTGGAGGCGGAAATGAGCCTCGGTTCGCGCTTCTACCGCGCGCGCACGGCGCTTCAGCTCTGCGTCTCCGACGTCTCCGCGCAGGCGATGCTCGTGGGCGGCGACGACGGACGCGCCCGCCCGGGCGAGGCGCTTGCCTACCGCGTCGAGGTGACCAACGCGGGCCTGGCGGACAAGGACGTGGCGGTCGAGCTGATCCTGCCCGAGGGCGTCACGCTCACGGGTGCGCTGCCGGAGGGCTTTTCCCGCGTGGGCAGCCGCGTGAGCGGTCAGGTCTGCGCGCAGGCGGCGCAGATGGATGAAGCCGGCGCGGCGGCGAGCCTCGCCGCGCTCGAATTCCCGGTGACGGTCGACGCGGACGCGCTCGAGGGCGATGAGGATGCGACACGTCTGCTGACCGGCTCGCTGCGCGTGGGCGGGGAGCGCATCGCGCTGCCGCGCGTGCAGGCCTGCGCGCCGCAGGTGACGGCGAAGCTGATCGCCGATACGGACAGCCTGGAGGCGGGCGAGGCGGCGGAGCTGCGCATCCTGGTCGTCAACGCGGGCCTGGCCGACGCCGACGTGCGCCTGACCTGCATGCTGCCCAAGGGGCTGACGCTCGCTGGGGAGGAGACCGAGGCGACGCCGGGCGAGCTGGCCGCGACGGCGCCGGAGGATGACGGCGGCGCGCCCGCCGCGCAGGCGCTCAGCCTGACGCAGACGGATGCGCCCAGGGCGCAGGCAGATGGCTCGCTCCTGTACACGCTGCATATCGACGCGGCCCGCGAGGAGGAGGGCGGCCTCTGCGCCGCGACGCGGACGATCCGCCTGCGCGTCGTCGCCGACGAGCCGCAAAACTTCAATGAACAGATTCTGGGCGCGTCGCTGGCCTGGAGCGCGGATGGCGGGCAGACGCAGCTGGGCGAGGCCGTCGCCCTGCGCGTCAGCCGGGAGATGGCGCTGGGGTTGACCCGCGACGAGTGGAACGGCATCTTCTGGGCCGGCCTGCTGCTGACGGTGACGGTCGCCTGCCTCTGCGCGGCGGTTCACGCGGACAACAAGCGCGAGGACTACTACCCCTGCGACTGACGCATGGGGGGGAAGCTGCGCGTTCCCGGTTCAGGCCCGGTGCTGATGCACCGGGCCTGATCTGTTTTGACCGGCGGACGGTGACAAAAAAGACAAATTACTGCAAAAAAAGGGAAAATACAAAGAAACGGCTCGCAAGGGGATTGACATATATAGACGGCAGATATACAATCATTTTGATAAACTCCAAATGATATGCGTGGCAGGGCATCAAAAAACGGGAGGATAAGAGGATGAGGTTGCAAAAGACGATTCGCAGCGCGACAGCCTGGCTGCTCAGCGCGGTCATGATGCTTGGCAGCATGCCGCTGGCGCTGGCAGAGGAAGTGACGACGCCGGACGAGGCGGACGCGTGTCCGCATGAGAACACGAAGACGGAGTATACCCGGTTCAACGCCCGGGACTATCAGGACAGCGGCGACGGCATCCATCATACCTTTTTGTATGATGAAGAGACGATCGTGACCTGCCTGTCGTGCTCAAGCGTGGTCAGCCAGACCACGGGAACCGGCCTGAACGGATACGGGGAGCACGAGGGGGATCCGTGCAGCCTGTGCGGCTATTCCACCGGCTGCCAGCACGAAAACGCCGTCGTGACGACGGAGGAGCGGACGACGCAGTGCAAGCTGGATCCGAACAACCCGGAGAAGCAGGATGAGATTCACATCCGGTATTACGACGTCTACGAGGTGACCACCTGCCCGGACTGCGGCTATACGAGCGAGGTCAAGGTGGGCAGCGGTTATGAGCCGCAGGAGCATGTCGGGGATCCGTGCAGCCTGTGCGGCTATGCGTTGAACACGCCCTCGCCCGAGGAGACGCCTTCGCCTGACGTGACGACCGTGCCCGAGCCCTTGCCGACGACCTGCCCACATTCCTCCTGGCATACCGAAGGGGAGGACATCGACGTACGCTTTGAATGGGTGGACGCGAGCACCGACCGCTATGTCTGCACGCGCGTGGAGAAGAAGATCTGTGATCTTTGCAGCGAGATGTTTGAGCGCACGGAGACGCCCTACCAGGATGAGCCGGAGGCGCATATCTGGAACACAAGCGGACAATGCCGCAAGTGCTTTGAGATGAACCCCTGCGAGCACACGAGCGCGTATATTGTCTACTTTGAGAAGAACGTGCAGTATACGCCCAATGAGGGCGGAACCCACACGAGGACGTTTGACCGCATGGCGCAGCAGAAGTGCCCGGACTGCGGCATGGAGTGGGAAGCGGTGCTCGACGCGGCGGGTCAAACCGCGACGGAGGGGCACAGCTATGGCTCGGACGGGCTCTGCCAGTACTGCGGGGCGGCCAGCACCGACTGTGCGCATGCGAACGTCTCGGTGTACGAATATCAGGTCAACCATCAGTACAGCGCCGACGACAACAGCACGCATACCGTGACCTACGACGTCATGCGCACCAGCACCTGCCGGGACTGCGGCCTCTCGCTCGGCGAGGAAAAGGTGATCACCGGCAAGACCCGCACCGAGCGGCACAGCTGGAGCTCCGACGGTGTGTGCTACGATTGCAATGCCCGGAATTCCTGCGAGCATGCGCGCATGATGAGCGACGACCATGACTCGATTGAGAGCTGGACGGACAATGGCGACGGCACGCACACGGTGACCTATACCCTCATGCGGCAGAATCATTGCCCGGACTGCGACATGTGGTTTGCCAGCGAGACCGTCGCCAGCGGGCTGACCCGCAAGGAAAGCCACAGCTGGAGCGCCGAGGGCCTCTGCTACCAGTGCCAGGCGGAGAACGACTGCGAGCACCGCAATGTCGAGATCAACGAGTACAGACGCCACATCAGCTCCAGCGACAACGGCGACGGCACGCACACGACGACCTACAACGTCGAGCGCGAAAAGCATTGCTTCGATTGCGGTCAGTATTATGCGAGCGAGGTGATTGCCGCCGGTCAGACCTGCGTGGAAAACCACAGCGACACCGGCTTTACCGGCGACAACCGCTGCGCGGGCTGCGGCGCGGAAAACCGCTGCGCGCATGAGCGCACGGAGGCCTTTATCCAGCAGGGCAACGCCGTCTACACGGACAATGGAGACGGCACGCACACCGTCACCTACGACAAGGGCACCCAGACGTACTGCCTGGACTGCGGTATCTGGTTTGACACGGTCTACACGGAGAAGGGCCTGCAGCGGACGGAGAAGCACAGCTGGAATGAGCAGGGCGTCTGCTGGGCCTGCAACGCGAAGAACGCCTGTACCCACGATCATACGGAAACGATTGAATGCTCGCGCAACTGGGAATATCGGGATAATGGGGACGGGAAGACCCATAC
>SFHU01000083.1 GCA_004555535.1 Clostridiales bacterium | reverse complement strand
CAAAGATGTGATATAATAATCGAGTGAGTTTCCATTGTGCTGGGTTTTCGATCGAACACTGAAGAAGGGGAATCATCATGGCAGAGAACAATCATTCCGAATCGTCTCAGAAGTTCCCGATGCGCCCCGTAGCCCCGCTTGGCGTGATCGCCATGCACGGCTGTGAGGAGATGGGCAGGCGCGTCAACGACTACCTGATCAGATGGCAGAGTGACTCGGACACGAACGACGAGAGGCTTCACAGCTTCTATGGCGCGGAGGCCAACGGCTTCCTGCTTGAGGCGCATTGCCCCCGCTTTGGCACCGGCGAGGGAAAGGGGATGCTGATCAATTCTGTCCGCGGCTATGACCTGTACATCATCTGCGATGTCGGCGCATACCAGTGCACCTACAAGCTCTATGGCAAGGAAATCCCGATGACGCCGGACGAGCACTATGCCGACCTCAAGCGCATCATTGCGGCGGTCAGCGGCAAGGCGTATCGCATCAACGTCATCATGCCGATGCTCTATGAGGGGCGGCAGCACCGCCGTACGGCGCGCGAATCGATGGACTGCGCCGTCATGCTCCAGGAGCTGGTGAACATGGGCGTCGCCAACATCATCACGTTTGATGCGCACGACCCGCGCGTGCAGAACGCCATCCCGCTCAGCGGCTTTGAGAGCATCATGCCGACCTACCAGATGCTCAAGGCGATGTGCCACACCTACGATGACCTCAAGATCGACAAGGATCACATGATGGTGATCTCCCCGGACGAGGGCGCAATCGGCCGCAATATCTATTACAGCTCTGCGATGGGCGTCGATCTGGGCATGTTCTACAAGCGCCGCGACTACACGCGCGTCGTCAATGGCCGCAATCCGATTGTCGCGCACGAATACATGGGCGACAGCGTGGAGGGGAAGGATGTCTTCGTTGCGGACGACATCATCGCCTCCGGCGATTCTATCCTCGATCTGGCGTACAACCTCAAGAAGCGCAAGGCGAAGCGCGTCTTTGCCGGCGCGACGTTCGCGTTCTTCACCAGCGGTCTGGAGGCGTTCAACAAGGCGTATGCGGAGGGCGTGATCGACCACGTCTTCGCCACGAACCTGACCTATACGCCCGACGAGGTGCTCAATTCGCCGTGGTTCTCCCAGGCGGACATGAGCAAGTACATGGCGTTCGTCATCGCGACGCTCAACCACGACCAGTCGCTGAGCTATCTGCTTGACCCGTGGAAGCGCATCGAGCGCCTGCTGACGCGCTATCGCGCGGAGCATCCGTAAGCGGAGAAAAGAACAACAGGGAGGCTGCCAGGCGCTTTCATGGCCCGGCAGCCTCCTTTTATGCTGCCCGGTCCCCGGGAACAGAAAAGCAGCGCAGATCCGCGGATCTGCGCTGCTTTGTGTAACCGGAGAGATCAGCCGCCGAAGGAGATGTCCTCATCCTCCGTGGCATCCTCGACGACGGGCGCCGGGGTGGCGCTGCCGGCCTTCGGGGTACGAGTCGGCTTCGGGGTGCGGGTCGGCTTCGGGGTCGGAGTCGGAACCGGCGTGGCCTGCGCGGTCGCGCCCTCGACGGCCTGACCAGCGGAGACGATGACCGGCTGATCGTTGTTGACGATCTGGATGAAGGTCTTGCCGACCTTCATGGGCAGCTCTTCGCCGTTCTCATCCAGGAAGACCATGCGGCTGGCCAAGGAGTCAAACTCGTCAGCCTTCTTGGGATCATCCGTGCGCACCCAGGTGCCGCGGATGTACTTGCCGTTCTGGAAGATCTCGCAGGTGCCCTGGCCGACAAGCTGAATGACAGGACGCTGAACCGCGCCGTTGTACCAGCTGACGTCCGTGCGCAGGACGATCACGTTAGCGTAAGAGGTGTTCATGCCGGTGAGCGCATCGTAATACGCCTCGCCGTTGCGATAGCGGTTATAAAGCCCCGTGACCTCGTCATAGACATAGGAGGAAACATAGGCAGGGTTGGTGGTCTTGTACTCGATGGTGATGCTGGAGACGTCGATGCCGCGATCCAGGCCCGTCTCCGTGAAGAGGAACGGATGCATCGCGGGCTCCTCGGTGAAGAGCGCCTGAACCGCCTTCAGGTCGATCTGCACGTCATGCGGAGCGACGTGGTTGCCATCGTGCTCGCGGTGGAAGAGGGACTGGTAGTTCGCCTCGTGGCCGGCGATGAACGGGAAGACCCAGCGGCCCTTGACGCGCGCATCGCTGTGCAGATTGAGCGCCCAGTCGCTGACGTCGACGACGAGATTCGTGCCCTTGCCGGACCAGTTCTGCTCGCCGTAGAAGACCCAGGCGCCGCCCCAGATCTCGCGCAGGGAGGCGAAGGGAACGCGCCCGGAACGGACAGGGCCCGCATAGGACGGAATATCGCCCATGAACAGCGCGACGCTGCGCGTGGAGCCGTCTGCCTGAACGGGCATTTCATACATGATGTCGGCGGAAGAGACGCCCCAGTGCGGCAGAGCATCGGGATGGGCGTCGATGGTGACGAGGATCGGCGTGTAGCGGCCGTACCAGGTCTCGCCGGTCAGCGGGTTGACGCCCTCGGTTGCTTCGTTCTCAGCGGGAACATTCACAGTGATGTTCATCGAGGCGCTGATGCCCTTGGAGGGCAGCTCGAGATAATAGGAGTCTTCTGCAATGGCAGCGCTGCACGTCAGCGTGAGGATCATCGCCGCGGCCAGGAGCCATCTGGCAATATGATGCAATAGAAACACCTCCAAATTGATTTCAGTTGGCATTGAAAGCACAATCCCAAACAGATTTCACCATACAACGTTATCATAACGCAAAAAGCCCGATCTGGCAAGTGTTTTATCGGAAAGAGTTTTCAGGAACGCCTTTTCATGCGCCGCTTCCATATAAAGAGAGGAAGGCGGGCGCACCGGGAGGATACCTCTATCCTCCCGGATCTGGGGCAGAAGCCCGCCCGGTCGCGAAAGACCATGGGGCCGGGAGGCACAGAAGCGATGCAGCGCAGCAGGGAAAAAAGCTGCCCGGAACAGAGCAAAAAAACAAGATTTGCAGGAATCAAAAGAAAGCCGTGCAAAACTGATAGACAAAAGCCGAAAAAAAGGGCATTTTGTCGATTGCAAGAAGATAAAAACGGTCGTATAATATCTCGTGAATTCATTTTTCCTGTAAACTCAAAGGAGGAGTTCAGCGTGTCGTTAGAGATTTCCCGCGTGTGCAGCGCGATTTCCCCGTCGCCCACGCTTGCCATTGACGCCAAGGCCAAGGAGATGCGCGCACAGGGGCGCGACGTCATCTCGTTCTGCGCGGGCGAGCCGGATTTTGTGACGCCCGCCTATATCCGTGACGCCGCACACGAAGCGCTTGACAAGGGGTTGACCAAGTATACCCCTGCCAGCGGCACGATGGATCTGCGCCGCGCGATCTGCGACAAGCTGCTGCGCGACAACGGCCTGAGCTATACGCCCGCGCAGGTGGTCGTCTCCAACGGCGCGAAATCCTCGCTCTTTGAGGTGTTCAGCGCGATCCTCAACCCGGGCGACGAGGTGCTGATTCCCACGCCCTGTTGGGTGTCCTATCCCGAGATGGTCCGCATCGCCGGCGGCGTGCCCGTCTTCGTCGAGGGCAAGCCGGAGAAGGGCTTTGTGACCGAGGCCTGCGATCTGGCGCCCTATGTGACGGAGCGCACGAAAGCGCTCGTGCTCAACACGCCCAACAATCCCAACGGCTGCATCTGGAACCGCGCGCAGCTGACGGAGATCGCCGCGCTGGCGGTGGAGAAGGGCTTCTACGTCATCTCCGACGAGATCTATGAGAAGCTGATCTACGACGGCGAGGAGCACGTCTCCATCGCGTCGCTGGGCGAGGCGATCTACAGCCAGACCATCACGATCAACGGCATGTCCAAGGCCTATGCGATGACCGGCTGGCGCATCGGCTATGCGGCGGCGCCGCTGGCGGTCGCCAAGGTCATGGGCAGTCTGCAGAGCCAGATTGCCAGCGGCAGCAACTCGATTGCCCAGTACGCCTCCGTCCGCGCGCTGACTGCGCCGGAGGGGGCGGAGGAGATCGAGAAGATGCGCACGGCCTATGACGCGCGCCGCAGGCACATTGTGGAGCGGCTCAACGCCATTCCCGGCATCCGCTGCATGATGCCCAAGGGCGCGTTCTATGCGATGATGGATGTCAGCGGTCTGTTCGGGCTTCGCGACGGCGACGTGGAGATCACCGATTCGATGACCTTGGCCGCGCAGCTGCTGGAGCACGCGGATGTGGCGGTTGTGCCGGGCAAGGCCTTCTGCACGGAGGGCTATTGCCGCATGAGCTACGCAACCTCGATGGAGAGCATTGACAGGGGCATCGACCGCATTGAGCGCTTTGTTGCGTCACTGACCGGGCGGGAGGCCCGCTGAGGCAGCATTTAAAAAGGAAGCATTCCGCGATAGGAAAACAAACCGGCATGCTGCTGGCGGCATCACTGACAAAGGTCTGTAAATCCCGTTGCTTTGTGCCCGAGGCCGAAGCTTGGCGGGGGGATTTCCATAAAAGAAGGGGCGACGGAGCTGAGGCTTCGCCGCCCCCTTTTAGGCGTTTTGCAGATCACAGGGAGGAACGCAGCAAGGCGGCGCAGGAAGTGCAATCAGCCCGGTTTGAAAAGTAGGGCAGATTCTTGCCCGCACCCCACCTGAAACGGCAGAACCGGAGCCATCCTCTTGACAGAAAGGAGGAAATCTCTTATACTTTGTTGGGTATCCTGAGCATGAGCGGTCGCCTGGGCCGCGGGAAGGCGGACGGAATGAACGCACTGATTCTTCAATCCGATTTCGGCTATGCCGATGGCGCGGTCAGCGCGATGGTCGGCGTAGCGGTCAGCGTATGCAGCGAGCTGCGCATCTATGACCTGACGCACGATATCCCGCCCTACGACATCTGGGAGGCCAGCAACCGCCTGATCCAGACGATCGGCTACTGGCCGGCGGGCAGTGTGTTTGTCAGCGTCGTCGATCCCGGCGTGGGCTCGACGCGGCGCAGCGTCGCCGTGCGCATGACGGGCGGTCAGGTGCTGATCTCGCCGGACAACGGCACGCTGACGCATCTGATGCAGCACGGCGCCGTGGCGCAGGCGCGCGAGATCGATGAGAGCGTCAACCGCCTGCCCGACTCGGGCGAGAGCTACACCTTCCACGGGCGCGACATCTACGCCTACACCGGTGCGCGGCTGGCCAGCGGGCGCATCACCTTTGAGGAGATCGGCCCGGAGATTCCCGTGGAGAGCCTCGCGTCCCTGCCGGTCGTCAAGCCCAGGGTGCAGGATGGCCGCGTCAGCGGCACCATCGACGTGCTCGACGTGCGCTTTGGCTCGCTGTGGACGAACATCCCGCGCGAGCTGTTCATCGGCCTGGGCGTGCGCCACGGGGACCGCGTGACGGTGCGCATCAGCCACTATGACCGCGTGCTCTACCAGACCGTGATGGTCTACGCCCGCAGCTTCGCGGACGTCAACATCGGCGAGCCGCTGCTGTATGCCAACAGCCTCGACTGCATGGCCGTGGCGATCAACCAGGGCAGCTTTTCGCGGGCCTACGGCGTGGGCACGGGAATCAGCTGGGTGATCGAGCTGATCCCCACTGCGGCGGAGCGGGCCTGAGTCCTGCCACAGAAGCGATGATCAGCAAAAGCGTTTTGTGCGGCGCAAGCCGCTCAGAATAGAGCAAACAAAAGGAGAAGAGAATTATGAAGAACAATTCCATCAAGAATGTCGTCGCCGTGGGCATCGGCGCCGCGCTGTTCTTTGTCCTGGGCCGCTTTGTGCAGATCCCCAGCGGCATCCCGAACACCAACATTAGCGTGCAGTATGCCATCCTCGGCATGCTCGCCACGATGTACGGCCCGGTCGCGGGCGCGCTCATCGGCTTCATCGGCCACACGCTGATCGATCTGTCCTGGGGCGGCGCGCCGTGGTGGAGCTGGGTGCTGGCCTCCACCGCCGTGGGCGCGTTTGTCGGCTTCATGGGCAAGAGGATCCCGCTCGCCGAGGGCACCTTCGGCAAGAAGGAGATCGTCACCTTTGCCGTCATCAATGTCATCGCGAATGTCGTCGCCTGGCTCGTGATCGCGCCTGTGCTGGACATCGTGATCTACGCCGAGCCGGCTGCGAAGGTCTTCGCGCAGGGCGCGATGGCCGCTGTGGCCAACTCCGTGACCGCCGTGATCCTCGGCGCGCTGCTGTGCGCGGCCTACAGCAAGACCATCGCGGGCAAGGGCTCCCTGGACAAGGAGTAAGGCAACGCACAGGGCAGGGGGCTTCCCTGCCCTTTTCGCTTTTCATGGGGTTTGGGTCTGCCCCGCAAGCCTGTAAAGAAAGCGGCCCTGCGCCGCCCGGAACGTCGGCATAAGGGTTTTCTCCCCGAAGGGGGAGAAAGCATTCAGGCATCTCTTGAAAAGGAAATGCCTGATCAGAGAGTTCTGCTTGTGTCAACGAGCTGAGCGGCCCCGCGCCGCTGTGATTCACTGTGGAGGAGAGCGCCTATGCCGCAGCCCATCATCTCGTTTTCCCATTTCAGCTTCCAGTACCGCGCGCAGAAGCGGCCGACGCTCAACGATATCTGCCTTGACATCATGCCCGGCGAGCGCATCCTGATCGCGGGCCCGTCGGGCAGCGGCAAGAGCACGCTGGGCAGCTGCATCAACGGTCTGATCCCCTCGAGCTTTCCCGGCGAGGTGCAGGGCACGCTGACGGTCGACGGCGTCGACGCGCCGAAGGCGGGCATCTTTGCGCTCTCGAGCCATGTCGGCACGGTGCTGCAGGATCCGGACGGGCAGTTCATCGGGCTGACGGTGGGGGAGGACATCGCCTTTGCGCTGGAAAACGACTGCGTGGCGCAGGAGGAGATGAAGGCGACCACACGGCGCGTGGCGTCGCTCGTGGGCGTCGAGTCCCATCTGGAGTTTGCGCCGCACGAGCTTTCCGGCGGGCAGAAGCAGCGCGTCTCGCTCGCGGGCGTGATGGTCGATCAGGTGAAGGTGCTGCTCTTTGACGAGCCGCTGGCCAATCTCGATCCGCAGACGGGCAAGCAGGCCATCGAGCTCATCGACGAGATTCAGCAGAAGACCGATACGACCGTCATCATCATCGAGCACCGGCTGGAGGACGTCCTCTGGCGCAGCGTCGATCGCATCGTGCTCATGGACGAGGGACGCATCGTGGCCGATATGCATCCCGACGAGCTGCTCTCGACCGACCTGCTCGCTCGGCACGGTATCCGCGAGCCGCTTTATCTGACAGCGCTGCGCTACGCGGGCGTCGCCATCAGCTCGCAGATGCGCCCGGCGCAGGCCTCGACGCTCACGCTCTCCGACGCGCAGATGCATCAGGTGCGCGACTGGTTCCTGCGCGCGCCCGCCAGGGAGGAAAAGGCGGAGAAGAAGCCGCTGCTGGAGGTCGAAGGGCTGTCCTTTGGCTATACGGACGAGCGGCGGACGCTGCAGGACGTCAGCTTTTCCATCGACAGGGGCGAGATGGTCAGCATCGTCGGGCGCAACGGCGCGGGCAAGTCGACCCTCTCCAAGCTGATCTGCGGGTTCGAGACGCCGCAGAGCGGCATCATCCGCTTTGACGGCGAGGACATCGGCAACCAAAGCATCCGGGAGCGCGCGGCGAAGATCGGCTATGTGATGCAGAATCCCAACCAGATGATCTCCAAGACGATGATTGCTGACGAGGTCGCCCTGGGCATCTCCCGGCGCGGCTATTCCAAGGAGGAAATCCGCAGCAGGGTGGAGGAGACGCTTAAAATCTGCGGCCTCTATCCGTTCCGCAACTGGCCGATCTCCGCGCTCTCCTTCGGGCAGAAGAAGCGCGTGACCATCGCCAGCGTGCTGGTGATGGGGACGGAGCTAATCATCCTCGACGAGCCGACCGCGGGGCAGGATTTCAAGCACTATACCGAGATCATGGAGTTCCTGCGCTCGCTCAACGACCGCGGCGTGACCGTCGCGATGATCACGCACGACATGCATCTGATGCTCGAATACACGCCCCGCGCGCTCGTCTTCAGCGAGGGCAGGCTGATCGCCGACCGGAGCGCGGCGCAGGTGCTCTGCGATCCGGAGCTCGTGATGCGCGCGGCGCTCAAGGAGACGAGCCTCTTCGGCCTGGCCAACCGCTGCGGCATCGCGCCGCCGGAGGCGCTTGCCGAACGCTTTATCGATGCCGACAGGGAGGTGCGCGCGCATGGCTGCTAAGACGGTGCTCAACTATCTGCCCCGCAGGAGCGTCGTGCACGAGTTGACGGGCACGACCAAGCTGGCGTTTTTCCTGCTCTTCACGTTTGCCGGCATGCTGACGTATGACACGCGCGTGCTCGTGGGGCTGCTGGCGGTCAGCCTGCTGGCCTTCCGTGCCAGCAGGATCCGCCTGAGCGAGATCCGCTTCATGCTCGTGTTCATGGCGGTGTTCCTGCTGCTGAACAACTTCTTCGTCTTCCTCTTTAACCCTAACCAGGGCACGGAGATCTACGGCACGCGCCACGTGCTGCTGCCGCTGCCGGGGCGCTTTGCGATCACGGCGGAGGAGCTGTTCTACCTGCTCAACATCACGCTCAAGTACTTCGTCGCGCTGCCGGTGGCGATCCTCTTCATCTCCGCGACCGATCCGAGTGAGTTTGCCGCGAGTTTAAACAGCATCGGCGTGTCCTACCGCGTCGGCTATTCGGTGTCCATCGCGCTGCGCTACATCCCCGACATCCAGCGCGATTACCACAGCATCAGCCAGGCCCAGCAGGCGCGCGGCGTGGAGCTGGGCAAAAAGGAGCCGCTCTTTACCCGACTCAAGAACGCGGCGGGCATCCTGCTGCCGCTGATCCTGTCGAGCCTGGCGCGCATCGACGTGATCTCCAGCGCGATGGAGCTGCGGGGATTCGGGAAGCACAAAAAGCGCACGTGGTACGCGCAGCGGCCGTTTGCGCGAAACGACTATCTCGCGCTTGCGCTGGGCGTGCTGCTGCTCGTGCTGAGCATCTTGATCACCTTCTGGGACGGGAACCGGTTTTTCAATCCCTTTGTCTGAGGCGGGGAATGCGGCCCCCGCGGGGCGAGAAGAACGACCGGATTCTTTGACAATGTTTCCCTTTGCCAAATCCGGATATCGACATCATCCGTCCGCTTTTTGATGCGGAATTTGGGATGAGATGACAATGTTTTTTGTGCAGCGACAGGCAAAGGGGCCGGCCAACCTTTTAAAAGGCGCGCCGCTCCCTGCGCCTGCCGCTCTTGTTCAGATCGGTGTGTATATGTTATAATGAATAAAAAACAGGGCGTCGATTCGTGCGCCGAAGACGGAGGAGAAATCGCTTTGCAGCAGAGACACAGGCCCTATGGCATCATTTTGAGCGCTCTGGCGGCAGGCCTGCTGCTGCTCTTTCTGGTTTCCTGCTGCCTGGGGCGCTATCCGGTGCCGCTTGATCAGATCGTCCGCATCCTGCTCAGCGGTCTGGGAGGGTCCGTTGAAAAGACGTGGAGCAATGCGATGGAGGCGGCGGTGCTGCGCATCCGCCTGCCGCGCATCGCGCTCTCCTGCCTGGTGGGGTGCAGTCTCTCCACGGCGGGCGCGGCCTATCAGAGCGCCTTTCAGAACCCGATGGCCTCGTCCGATCTGCTGGGCGCCTCCTCCGGCGCGGCCTTTGGTGCTGCGCTGGCGCTCCTGCTGGGCGCAAAGGCGGGCATGGTGACGGCGAGTGCATTTGCCTTCAGCCTGCTGACGGTGGCGCTGGTGACGCTGGTCAGCGTCCGCGCGCCGGGGAGGCGGACGGTCTCGCTGATTCTGGGCGGCGTGATGGTCAGCTCGCTCTTTTCGGCGGGCACCTCGTATATCAAGCTGGTGGCCGATCCGAGCAATCAGCTGCCGGAGATCACCTACTGGCTCATGGGCAGCCTTTCGGGCACGAGCGCGCAGAGCGTCCGCTTTGCCTGCGTGCCGATGGCACTGGGGCTTTTGCTGCTGCTGCTGCTGCGCTGGCGGCTCAATCTGCTGACGCTGGGGGACGATGAGGCCCGGGCGCTGGGCGTCCATGCGGGCAGGCTGCGCCTGGCTGTTGTGCTCTGCTCGACGCTCGTCACGGCGGCGAGCGTCTCAGTCTCCGGCCTGATCGGCTGGATTGGCCTGGTCGTGCCGCATCTGTCGCGCAAGCTGGTGGGCAGCGACATGCGCGCGCTGCTGCCCTGCTCGATGCTGCTGGGCGCGCTTTTTCTGCTGCTGGTGGACGACGTGAGCCGCAATCTGTTGCCCACGGAGATCCCCATCGGCATCCTGACCGCGTTCATCGGCGCGCCGTTTTTCCTCTATCTGGTCACGCGCAAGGAGGCGGCGGAATGATCGACGTGCGCAACCTCTCGTTTTCCTATGGCGTCTCGCCGGTGCTCTGCGGCCTCACCTTCACGGTTGAGGAGGGTGGGCTGACCGCGCTGCTGGGCTGCAACGGCGCGGGCAAGACGACGCTCTTTCGCTGCATGCTCGGCATGCTGCCCGGCTACGGGGGCAGCCTGACGCTCTGCGGGCGGGAAATCCGCCGCTACAGGGCGCGCGAGCTGGCGCAGCGGATCGCCTGGATCCCGCAGAGCCAAACCCCGGCGTTCAGCTATCCGGCCTTTGACATGGTGCTCATGGGTACGACGGGCCAGACGGGCCTGTTTGCCTCCCCGGGCAGGCGGCAGCGCGAGACCGCCATGGAGGCGATGGAGCGGCTGGGCATTGCGCATCTGGCCGGACGCAGCTTTCTGCACCTGAGCGGCGGCGAACGCCAGCTTGTGCTCATCGCTCGCGCGCTGGCGCAGCAGGCGAGGGTGCTTCTGATGGACGAGCCCTGCGCGAGCCTGGATTTCGGCAATCAAAGCCGTGTGATGGCGCAGGCGCGGGAGCTCGCGCACAGCGGGTACACGGTGATCATGTCCACGCATCACCCGCAGCACGTGCTCAGCTATGCGGACCGGGTCATCGCGCTCTCCGGCGGCAGGCTGCTCAAAAGCGGCACGCCCGACGAAGTGATGGACGAGGCGCTGATGCGCACACTTTACGGAATCGAGACGGCGTTTGTGGACAGCCCCGTGGGGCGGATCGTCGTCGCGGGGAGAACGGCATGAGAATGTTCGAATGGGAAAGCGACATGGTGCGCTTCATGCGCGATGCATCCGAGCACACGGAGTATCACGGGAGGCTGGCGGACTGCATCGTCGATGCTGCAGGTGGCCCGCAGCGCGCAGCGTCGATGCACGTCTGCGACGCCGGATGCGGGCTGGGCTATCTCTCCCTGGCGCTCGCCGCGCGCTTTGCACAGGTGACGGCGGTGGATATCGCGGAGGAGCCGCTTTCCGTTTTGCGCGAAAATGCGGCGCGTCGCTGCATTTCCAACCTCACGGTGTGCCGGGCGGACATGCGCCGTCTCCCCGAAGAAATGCATTTTGACGTGGTGGTCTTCTGCCTGTTCGGCTCGGCGGAGGAAGCGATTGCCATGGCCCGCGGCAGGGCGGAGCAGATCATCCTGATTCAGAAGAGTGCCCGGGACCGCTGCTTTTCGCTCGGGCGGGAGGACGGCGCTGCGGCCGGAAAGGCAGGGGGACAGAGCGACTGCTCCGGAGTTCAATGCGATGTCCGGTCGGTGACGCTGCGGCTGGATCAGCCGATCCGCTCCGTGGAGGACGGAATCCGCTTCTTCACGCTCTATGGCTGCCGTTATGGGGAGGCACAGGTGACGCGCGGGGAGGCGCTTTTAAGAATGCAGGCGACGGGGGATTCTGAGTTCCCCTACATCATTCCCGCGCAAAGACGGCTTTCCATCCTTCGGATGATACCGCAGTTCAGCGGTTGAACAAGAAGTTTACAGGAAGAAAAAGGAGTGTTTCTCATGAAAAAGCTGCTGATCCTCGCCCTGACGGCGTGTCTGCTCGTCTCCTGCCTCTGCGCGGCCGGCGCGGAGGGAACGCGCGCCTTTGTCGATTTGACGGGCCGCACGGTGGAGCTGCCGGAGACCTTCGAGCGCATCGCGGTCTCCGGCCCGCTGGCGCAGATTGTCGTCTTCGCGCTGGCGCCCGACATGCTCGTGGGTATCGCGACCGATTGGAGCGCGGAGGCTGAGCAGTATCTGCCGACCGAATACTACAGCCTGCCCGTGCTGGGCCAGCTGTACGGCACGAAGGGCGCGCTGAATCTGGAGGAGCTGCTGGCCGCGGATCCGCAGGTGGTCATCGATGTCGGCGAGCCCAAGGACGGCATCGCTGAGGATCTCGACGCGCTGAGCGAGCAGACGGGCATCCCGTTTGTGCACGTCACCGCGCGGCTCTCCACGCTTGACGAAACCTACACGATGCTCGGCGAGCTGCTCGGACGCCCGGAGGAGGGTGCGGTGCTGGCGGCGTACTGCCGCGGCGTGTATGACCGCGCGGTGGACATCGCGCAGAGCGTAGAGAAGGTCGACCTGCTCTACATCACCGGCAGCGAGGGGCTCAACGTGATCGCGCGCGACAGCTATCACAGCGAGGTCATCGACCTGATGAGCAACAATCTGGCCGTCGTCGAGTCGCCGTCCTCCAAGGGCACGGGCAATGAGGTCGACATGGAGCAGCTGCTTAGCTGGGATCCGGCGTATATCCTCTTTGCGCCGGGCAGCATCTATGACACCGTGGCGGAGGATGCGACCTGGCAGAATCTGCAGGCGATCGCCTCCGGCGCCTACAGCGAGGTGCCCGAGGGGCCGGACAACTGGATGGGCTTCCCGCCCTCCGCGCAGCGCCTGCTGGGCCTGATGTGGATGGGCAAGCTGCTCTATCCGGAGGCGGCGGACTACGACCTGTATACCGAGACGGCGCAGTATTATGACCTCTTCTACCATTGCGAGCTGACGCAGGAGCAGTTTGATGCGCTCACCGCGCGTTCGGCGTTCTGAGCTTAGGCTTGTATGCCGGGGCCTGTCAGGCCAAGAATTCAGACATTGTAAAGCAAAACCCAAGAGTTTGTGCCCGAGGGTTTCCAAAGGGAGATCGGAAAGCCCTTTGGCGGGGCGTTGGAGCAGAGCCCCAAGCTCAGAA
>SFHU01000007.1 GCA_004555535.1 Clostridiales bacterium | reverse complement strand
GGCCCTGACCTCTCGGATCGTGAAACTGCCCTTTTCTTCCATTTTTCTATTCTTGTGCAAGTTGCACATATACAATATTGAACATCCCGTTTTCAGGTTCATCACCGAAATAATAGAAAAGATGGAATGAATCATCATTCCATCATAGGTTTTTTTCTATTGTCGGGTTCAATCCCGCTCCACGCGGATCACATTGACCTGCGAAACCAGTGTCCTGTCCATCTCGCCAAGCGCCTGCCGCACGCAGCGCTCGGAGGCCCTGTGCGTCAGGAACACCAGCTGCACATGGCCGTCGCTGTCCGTCTCGCCCTTCTGCACCATGGAGGCGATGCTCACGCCGTGGCGCGCGAACGTACCCGATACGACGGAGAGCACGCCCGGCTCGTCCCTGGCCAGCATGCGCACAAAGTGCACGCAAGCCCAGTCGTCCGCCATCTTTGCAGGCAGCTCATCCACCGCCGGCAGCTGGTGGTTCTTCGTCTTCGCGGCCTTGATCAGGTCGGAGACCAGCGCGCTGGCCGTCGGCATGTCGCCCGCGCCGCGCCCATAGAACATCATCTCTCCGCAGGCGTGGCCGCTCACGTAGACCGCATTGAACGCGTCGCTGACGCTGGCCAGCGGGTGATCGTCCGGCACAAACGCCGGATGCACGCGCGCCTGCACGCAGCCGTCGACCTCCTTGGCAATCGCCAGCAGCTTGAGCGTCAGGCCGAACGCCTTGCCGCACTGCACATCCAGCGGCGTGATGCCCGAGATGCCCTCCCGGTAGACGCTGCCGACCGGCACATGGCGATGGAACGCCAGCGTCGAGAGGATGGACAGCTTGTAGGCCGCGTCATAGCCCTCGACGTCGGCGGTCGGATCCGGCTCCGCCAGGCCCAGCCGCTGCGCGTCGGCGAGCACGTCCGCGTAGGAGGCGCCCTCCCGGGTCATGCGGCTGAGGATGTAGTTGGTCGTGCCGTTGATGATGCCCGTGACCGAGGTGATGCGGTTGGCCTGCAGGGAATCGTTGATCGCACGGATGATCGGAATCGCGCCGCATACGCTGGCCTCATAGTACAGGCCCGCCGCGTGGGTTCTGGCCGCATGGATGAGCTCCTGCCAGTGCGTCGCCAAGGCCATCTTGTTCGCCGTCACGACCGTCTTGCCCGCCTCCAGCGCGCGGAGCATGTAGGAAGCCGCCGGCTCCTCGCCGCCCATGAATTCCATGACGATCGAAATCTGCGGATCCAGGAGCACGTCGTCCGGGTTCTCCGTCATCAGTGCCTCGGGGATCTCCGCACCGCGCTTCTTCCCCTTCGAGCGGACGAGAATCCGCCTGATTTCAAACGTCTCGCCCTCGTTGCGCGCGATCTGCTCCCCCTGCTCCTTCAGCAGGCGGTATACGCCGCAGCCGATGTTGCCGCAGCCCAGAAAACCGATGGTCATGGTGCTCATACGCATTCTCCTCATCCCTGGTTCTTTTCGTAGATCAGCCGCAGTCCCGTCAGCGTCAGGTCGGGATTGATCTCGTCGATGACGCTGGAGTTGTTCTTGACCAAGTGCGCCATACCGCCGGTCGCGATGACCTTGGCGCTGGGCCGGCCGATCTCCTCCTTCATCCTGCCGATGATCTTCTCCACGGAGCCGATGTAGCCGTAGAGGATGCCGGACTGGATATTGGAGATGGTCGTGCGCCCGATGGCCTTCGGCGGGATCACAAGCTCGATGGAGGGCAGCTTCGCCGTGCCGCTAGCAAGCGCCGCGTTCATCATCCGCAGCCCCGGGCCGATGGCGCCGCCGAGGAACTCATTTTTGTCGGAAACGACGCCATAGGTCGTCGCCGTGCCAAAGTCAATGAAGATGGAAGGGCCGCCGTAGAGCGTCGAGACGGCAACTGCATTGGCGATGCGGTCGCTGCCCAGCTCACGGGGATTCTCATAGCGGATGTTGAGCCCCGTCTTCATGCCGGGGACGAGCAGCCGAGGCTCCATGCCGAAGTAGTCCCGGCACATGTGCTCGATGGTGTAGTTGATCGTCGGCACCACGGAGGAGAGCATGATGCCCTCGATGTCCTTCATGCTCAGCCCATGATAGCGGAACAGATCGGCCATAATGATGCCGTACTGATCCGATGTCATCGAGGGGTCTGTCGAGCAGCGCCAGCGCTTGAGCAGGCGGCTGCCCTCAAACACAGCCGCCTTGATGTTGGTGTTGCCGATGTCCATGACAAAAATCATCGTCAGTCCACTCCTCCGCGGCCCGACGACCGCGTTCCTTCTATATTATTTGCGGATCTGGATGCGGCCGATGGCCCGGTCCAGCGCCAGTGCGACGATCGGCGCGATCACCGCCGCGACAATCGCCTCCGGCAGTCCATTGGTCACGCCCATGGCCGCAATGCCCATGCCCACGCCCCTGGAGGCGATGGCGTCCGGAACGCCCATGCCCGCGGTGAGCATCTGCTCAATCTTGCCCGCGTTGAGCAGGTAGATCATGCCCATGACCATCGTCGTGTGCAGCGCCGTGCCCAGCGCGCTCGCGCTGACATAGGCGATGATGTGGTGCTTGTCAAAGCCCGCCGTCAGCTTCTTGACGCCCTCCGCGATGAAATACACGCACACCGGGAAGAGCACGCGCGGCAGCACGGAAACCAGCGGGTTGATGAAAAACGGCGCGAAGAACGACGCACCCGTCAGGTTGCTGATCAGGCTGTGGATGCCAAAGGTCAGGCCCGTCAGCACGCCGGCCTCCAGGCCGAGCACGAGCGTCGCGATGATCACCGGAATGTGCAGCGTCGTCGCCGTCAGAAACGGCATCGTGATCCTGCCGAGCGGTGTGTTGGCCAGCACGAGCGTCAGTGCGATCATCATCGCCGTGCCCGTCATCCACTGGATGGTCAGCTTCTTCTTCCTGACCGTCGCCGTTGCAGCCGTCGTCTGTGTATTCATTTGTCATTCCTCCGTTCGGGTTCGCTTGGGATACCCGACAAGTCGTTGCCGCGTCTTCCGCGGCGCTCTGTGGTTCTGCAGCCTTCCGGTCTGCCCCGCTGAGGGCGGCAGCCAGAATCGCGTTTATTGTATCAAATTTCTCTTCATGATGCAAGTTTTCACAACGTAATTTGCAAAATTCGCGAAATGGCGTATTCCGCTTGACAAGAACAGGAAAACCCGCTATAATACGTTTTGTTCGCGGGAATGGCGGAATTGGCAGACGCGCTAGATTCAGGTTCTAGTGAAAGCAATTTCATGCAGGTTCAAGTCCTGTTTCCCGCACCAGATGTCATCACGACAGCCTTGATGCCCCTCAGGTTCAAGGCTGTCGTATTTTTTTACTCTTTATGTCCTTCTGCAAAAACCGGCCTCGGTCGCAAAGCACTGGGGTTTACATCATTTCGGAGGTCTTGCAGCCGGCATCATGCCGGTTTTGAAACAAACGCCGGAGGCAGGAGACCCTTTCTCCTGCTTCCGGCGTTTATTTTGATGCGGTTTGCCTTATCCCTTGATACCGCCCCGGGCGACGCCGCGCACGATATACTTGCGCGCAAAGAGGAACAGGATGATGACCGGCAGGACGACGACCGTCGAGGCCGCCATCAGCAGCTCCGGATAGGAGCCCGCCTCGGTCGTGAAGACCTGCAGTCCCCACGGCAGCGTGCGGTTTTTATCGCTGGAGATGACGTACATCGGCCACATGAACGAGTTCCAGCTCGCCAGCGCGTTGAGCAGGATGATCGTCATCAGCGAGGGCCGCGCCATCGGCACCATGACCTTCCACAGATACCGCCAGTTGCTCGAGCCGTCGATCCTCGCCGACCAGTAGAGGCTGTCGGAGACGGAATCGAAGAAGTTCTTGAGGATGTAAGTGTAGAAGATCGAGCTGGTGAACGGCAGAATCAGCGCGGGGATCGAGTCCCACAGCCCGAGGTCAACGATGGTCGAGTAGTTGGTGATGACCAGCATCTCAAAGGGGATCATCATCAGCGAGAGCAGCAGCCCGAAGATCAGGTTGCGCCCTGGGAAGCGAAGCCGGGAGAACGCGAACGCCGCCAGGATGGTCGTCAGCGTCGTCAGGCCCACCGAGCAGACCATGACCACGATCGAGTTGACGAAATACTTGGCGAACGGCGCCATCTCAAAGGCCCGGCGGAAGTTGTCCAGGCTGATCCGGCTGGGCAGCCACTGCGGCGGGAACCGGTTGATCTCCTGCGTCGTCTTGAACGCTGAGGAGAACATCCAGAAGAACGGGAAGAGCATGATGACCGCGCCGAGGGTCAGGAAGAAATAGACGAAAAACCGGGAAATCCTTCTCTTCATCGCGCGTCACCCCTTCCTCGCATTGACCCAGCTCTGCACGACGCGCTGCACCATCGTGAACACGAAGATGAAGCCGAAGAGAACGATCGCGGCGGCTGCGGCCACGCCGTACTTGCGGTTGTCAATCATCGCATAGCGGATGTAGTAGACGACGGTGTAGAGGTTGTAGAAGGGACCTGGATTGCCGTTGAAGAGCGGATAGAGCTCGGAAAAGACCTTGAAGCAGGAGATCGTGTTGATGATGCACACGAGAAAGATGGTCGGCGCGAGCAGCGGCACCGTAATGCGGAAGAAGATGCGCAGGCCGCCGGAGCCGTCCACGCGCGCCGCCGTGTAATACTGCGGATCGATGTTCTGCAGGCCGGACAGCAGCAGGATGATCGTAAAGGGCAGGATGTTCCATATGCCGAAGATCACCAGCGCCGGGATGCTCCATGCGGCGTTTTCCAACCAGGGGATCTTGTCGATCCCGAAGAACGAGAGGATGTAGTTGATGATGCCGAAGTTCTTGTTGTACATCAGCTTCCAGGCCAGGCCGACCGCGGTGATCGAGGTGACCATCGGCAGGAAATAAGCCGTCTGGAACAGCGCGGAGAAGCGCAGCTTCTGGCTGAGCAGATAGGCGACGACGACGGAGATGCAGGTGGAAATCGGCACGACCAGCAGCACATACTTGATCGTGTTGGAGATCGCCTGCGCAAACTTCGGATCGGAGAGCACCTTCTGATAGTTCGCCAGGCCCCAGGCGTCAAAGCCGCGGGTCAGATAGCTGTAGCCCTCTTTGAAGGAGATCAGCACGACGTTGATGACGGGATAGAGCGTGAAGACCGCGATGCCCAGGAAGAACGGAAGCAGGTAGAGATAGGGCTCGATGCGCGCCTTGAAGCTGCGGTCCAGAAGCTCCTGATCGGCGCTCTGCTTTCTCTTTTTCATCGGATCCTCTCCCCCGTTTCCAGGTCAAAGACGAAGACGCCGCGCTTCTTGAGGCTCAGGCGCACGCTGTCGCCCTTTTTGAGCCCCTCGTCGGAGTCGATATAGGCCCTGAAGTCGCACTCGCCGAAGCGCAGATATGCCATCTCCTCCTTGCCCATCTGATACACACGCGTCACCTCGCAGGCCATCGGACCGTCCGGATCGAGCACGAAGCTCTCCGAGCGCACGGAGAGATTGACCTTGCGCCCGTTTTCGATGCCGCTGACCAGCGCCAGCGCGCAGCGCGCCTTGCCGTCCGCAGTCACAAAAGCGCCATCCTCGACATGGCCAGGCAGGTTGTTGATCGGCGGCGTGCCCAGGAAGTCCGCGACAAACTGGTTCGCCGGCTCGTTGTACAGGCGCTGGGGCAGGTCGTTCTGCTGCAGGACGCCGGCCTTCATCAGCACGATGCGGTCGGAGATCGACATGGCCTCCTCCTGGTCGTGCGTGACGAAGATGGTCGTCACGCCGGTGCGCTGCTGAATGCGGCGGATCTCCTCGCGCATCTCCAGGCGCAGGCGGGCGTCCAGGTTGGACAGCGGCTCATCCAGCAGCAGCAGGCGCGGGTTCTTCACCAGCGCGCGCGCAATGGCGACGCGCTGCTGCTGGCCGCCGGAGAGCTCCGCCGGCTTGCGGTTCATCAGCATATCGACGTGGACGAGCTTGGCGATCTCGTTGGCGCGCTCCACGCGCTCCGCCTTGGGCACGCGCTGCATCTCCAGCGGGAAGCAGATGTTGCCCATGACCGTCATGTGCGGATAGAGCGCATAATTCTGGAACACGAGGCCAATGCCGCGCTTTTCCGGCGCCATTGCCGTGACATCCTGATCGTCAAAAAAGATCTTGCCGCCGCTGACCGGCAGAATGCCGGAGAGCATGTTCAGCAGCGTGCTCTTGCCGCAGCCCGACGGGCCCAGCAGCGAGATCAGCTCGCCATCCTCCAGCGTCGCGCTGAAATCGCTGACCGCCGTCACATCCGAGAAACGCTTTGTGATATGATCGAGTACTACGCGCATAGGTCATATCTCCCTTACTTTTGAATCGTGCATGAGTGCTTGGTCAGGAAAAAACAATCCGCTGTGCGGGAAACCCGCCTTCAGCGCCTGTACGGGGCGGCGAGCAGCGCATCGAGGCAATGCCCGTCGATATCCTCCATGTCAAAGCCGAGGATGCGCGCCATCGTCGGAGCCTCGTCGACAAGGCTGGCCTTTTCGATCACCGCGCCCGGCTCAAACGCGGGGCCGCAGGCGAAGAACGTCGTCCTGTGGTCGAGCCAGGGCAGTCCGCCATGGGACCCCGGCGCCGTCTTGTAGTCTCCCGGCTCCGTCTTCGTGAACAGCGGCGCCGTCAGGCTGTAGGCAAAGGACATGGGCGTTTCGCCCTCGATGATGAAGTCAAACGGCCCGGTCAGGTGGAAGCGCTCCCTGGCCTCCTCCTTGGTGAAGACGTACCCGAGGCCATACTTCCCGCTCTCCTTCGCCGAAAGCAGGAAGGCATGGACGCGGCTGCGCAGCGCCTCGTCCTGCGGATCCCGCAGCTCGATCCAGCCGCTGCCGCCCGTGGAATGACAGAAGGCGTCAAACGAGACGAGCCTCCCCGCCTCGTCGACGGTCTGCAGCCCGTTCTCCTGCAGGACGCGGTTGAAGTTGAGCGAGCGCGGCACATCCGTCTGGCCATGATCGCCCATGACGATGAAATTTGTCCGCTCAAAATCACCAAACCTGCGGATGCTCTCCATCAGCACGCCCAGCTGCGCGTCATGCTTGGCCAGCTGCTCACGCGCCGTTTCGCTCTCCACGCCCAGCTTGTGGCGCACCGTATCCAGATCGCACATCTTGACAAACATCACGTCCGGCTGGCCATAGTCGCGGATGATGTCCGGGGCGACGGCCTCCGTGAACATATCCAGCGAGCCGTTGATCAGGCCGTTGTAGCCGCTGAGCAGATAGCCGTATTTCCAGAAATAGCGCTCGAGCGCGTCGTCGGTGGAGACGCCCTCAAAAAACTGGCGCGGATTATCCCCTTTATAGTGCATCGGCATGCACATGGGCAGGTTGATGTCCACATCCGCCCCCGCCGAAACGGGCCAGTTGACCAGGCAGGTGCTGTATCCCCGCTCCTTCGCGTATTCCGCGAAGAACTTCTTTTTGACCAGCGAGCGGTGCGTGTACCACGGCACCGGATAGACCCCGGCCTTCACCATCTCGTTGTGCGGGATGCCATGCTTGTCGGGGTAGCAGCCGGTCATGATCGACGTATGGCAGGGATAGGTGAAGGACGGGTAGACCGGATAGACCTCGCGCACAAGCGCGCCGCCGCGCAGCATCCAGCCGAAGTTGGGCAGCGTGCGCATATAGTGAACATCTATCTCACACAGCGCGTCAATCATGAAGACAAAGAGCTTTTGCTTTTCCATTGTTTACCTCCCGGCAAAGGCCGGTGCTGATGCGGCTTTTAAAAAAAGAGGGGCTGGCGGATCACTTGCCCGCCAGCCCCTTCAAGCCGGTGCTGAACCAGATTTACTCGGAAAGGGCCTCGTTGGAAGTCGCCACGCAGGCAGCCAGCGCGTCCGCCGGATCCATGCCGCCAGCACACATCGTCGCCGCTTCCTTGAGCGCGTTGCGGACCGCCGTCGCGCCGGTCACGCTCGGCAGCGCGCCCGCGACGGAAAGGTTCGCCTGAACCGCCGCCAGGGAGGCCGGCATGTTCGCCGCAAACTCGGCATACGCCTCGCTCTCCTGGGTGGTGCCGTACGGGGACAGCGCGTTCATCGCCTGCGCCCACTCGGCGTTGACCTCCGGCGTGAGGAAGTACTTCACGAACAGATAGGCGCCCTTGTTGGCCTCCTCGCCCTTGTTGAAGACGATCGGGCCGCGGTTCCAGCTCGGGAACCAGGCGTTCTCGATGGCGTTGACCATCGGCGCAACGGCGTACTCGAAGCCGTCCGGCACGATGTACGGATCGCCCGCGCAGGAGCCCAGATAGCTCGCCACAACGCCCGCATTGAAGTCGGTAGAGAAGTAGTCCTGCTGCGGGGCAAGCTGGAAGTAGCCGGCCTGGCAGTTATCGCCGAACCACTTGAGCCACTCGGCGGCCTTCGCATCGTCAAAGAGCACGCACTTGTTCTCGGTGTCGATGTAGCCCAGGCCGGACTGCATCATCAGGGACTGCATCATGTCGGTCAGGGAGTCGGCCGCAAAGCCGGCGACGCCCTTCGCCTCATAGATGAGCTTCGCCTGCTCGCCCACCTCTTCCCAGGTGGTTGCCGGGGTCAGGCCCAGCTCATCGTAGAGCGTCTTGTTGTAGAAGAGGATCGGGCCGGTGGTGACAGCAGGAAGCGCATACATGCCGCCGTCCGCGAAGCCGACCGTCTCGTCCTTAATGGCCTCCGGCAGGGAGTTATAGACGTCCGCCATGCCGATCTCGTCATCGAAAACGTACTGGCTCAGATCGACCACCAGGCCGTCCTTGACGTACTCGGCCGCGGTGGAGGCGTAGTTGATGATGATGTTCGGGCCGACGCCGTTGGCCACGGCGTTGTAGACATTGTCAAGGAAGCCGGAGTAGGCCTGGGACTCGACGATGACCTCGTATTCGTCCTGGGTCGCGTTGAAGTCGGCGGCAAACTTCTCCAGCGCAGCCTGCTGCGCGTCAGTGAAGGTGTGCCAGATGGTCACCTGGGTCGCAGCGGAGGCGCTTGCGCACAGCGCAAACAGCATGACAACCGCCGCAACAAGAGCTGCAATTTTCCTCATCTTGGGTTCCTCCTGTTGAAGTTCAGGTTTATGGATTAAGCGCGTCGTGCGCCTATTCCCTGTGTCTTGGGGGCTTTCTGCTTCCGTTATACTGCGGCCCGAGCGCGGCATAGCGCCGCGTGATCCAGCGGCAGACGCCGTCCAGGCCCGGATAGATCATGCGCTCGGAGATGTTGATGTAGTCGAGCTTGTCGCGGATTTCAAGCTTGACCTCCTTGGGGATGATCAGCTTGCGGCAGGGGATGCTCCTCTGCTCGATGATCTGCGTCAGCAGCACGGCCGGGTCGGAGACCACCGAAAAGAGCGCGTACTGGTTGACGATCCGGTCGATCATCGACGAGGGCTCAAAGAAGAGCGCGTAGGGTTCCGGCGCCATTTTCTGCATACTTTCAAAGTCCGGGATGAGCTTTTCCAGCATGCCGATGGTAAAGATGTTGCAGTCCTTTTCGCGCAGCTTCTGCGCGAGAGGCTGCGGCAAAAACCGCTTGAAGTCCGTCACGTCCAGGCACCAGATGACGCCGTCCCGGTCATAGCAGGCCGTGTCCTCCGTCGCGAAATGCGCCGCCACCAGCGGCGAATACGTCCAGTCGAGCAGCCTCGTGGGCAGGCCGTGATGCTGCGCAACGGGGAGCAGCTGCCAGAAGCCGGAATACCCGGCCAGCTCGGCATAGCCGTATTTGCGGAAGCTGCGGAACACCTGCGATTCAAGCGTCAGGTCGTGCGCGCAGACGCGGTTGAGCGAGGGCACGAGGTTCCACTGCTGGTCGGACGTCCCGCGGTAGATGCGGTTGTCGCGGTAGCGCATGACCTTCTCGTCCCAGACGTCGTCAAAGACGGCCTCCTGCAGCTCGTCCCAGTCGTGAATCACGACCTCCTGAATCCCGCTCAAAGCATAATTCCTCCACACTTCTGCCATCGCATCATTCATAGTATTCGCGATTTAACACGCAATTCCTGCAAAAATTCAAATTTAATCCGTGAATTTCATGCAAAATGCACGTAAAATCTTCCATCAGGGACGCTCGTGCGCCGTATCCCGCCTGTAGCGCGCCGGGCCCTCCTCATAGAGGTTGCCGCCGTGCGCGTCGATGGCCACGATCAGCGGAAGATTCTCCACCTGCAGCTCGCGGATGGCCTCCGTGCCCAGGTCGTCAAAGGCGATGACCCTCGCCGAGCGCACGCAGGTCGCAATCAGCGCACCCGCGCCGCCCGTCGCCGCGAAATAGACACCGCCGCAGCGGCGGATGGCCTGCACGACAGCCTCGCTCCGCTGCCCCTTGCCTATCATGCCGATCAGCCCGAGGCCACACAGCGTGGGCGCATAGGCATCCATGCGGTAGCTCGTCGTCGGCCCGCAGGAGCCGATCGCGTCCCCCGGCTTGGCGGGACACGGGCCCGCGTAGTAGATCACCTGATTGGCCACATTAAAAGGAAGCGGCTCTCCCCGCGCAACCAGCGCGCACAGGCGCTTGTGCGCGGCGTCGCGCCCGGTATAGATCGTGCCCGAGAGCAGCACTCTGTCCCCCGCGCGCAGCTGCGCGACCTCCCCGGGGATCAGCGGCGCATGTATGAGCTTCGCCATGGTGTTTTCCTCCTCAGATCGTCGCCGTCTTGTGCCGCGCCGCGTGGCACTGCATGTTGACCGCCACGGGCAGTCCGGCGATGTGCGTGGGCATCTGCTCGATATGCACAGCCAGTGCGGTCGTCCTTCCGCCCAGCCCCTGCGGGCCAATGCCCAGGTCGTTGATGCGGGAAAGCAGCTCGGCCTCCATCTGCGCGAGCATCGGATCGCTCGAAGGCTCGCCGCAGTTGCGCGTCAGGCTGTGCTTGGCCATGAGCATCGCGCGCTCCGCCGTACCACCGATGCCCACGCCCACGACGACCGGCGGGCAGGGATTGCCGCCCGCCAGGCGCACCGTCTCGACAATGCAGTCCTTGACGCCCTCGATGCCCTGCGCGGGCGTGAGCATCCAGAGCCTTGACATGTTCTCGGAGCCGAAGCCCTTGGGCGCCGCGGTCAGCGTCACCTGCTCGCCCGGCACCAGGCGCATGTGCACAATGGCGGGCGTGTTGTCCTTCGTGTTCACGCGGGTGAGCGGCGTCAGAACGCTCGCGCGGAAGCAGCCGTCCCGGTAGGCGCGCCTCACACCCCGCTCGATCGCCTCGTTCACGTCGCCGCCGGTGAAGTGCACGTCCTGCCCCACGTCCATGAAGATGACCGCCATGCCCGTGTCCTGACAGATGGGCATGTGCCGCTGCGCGGCCAGACGGTCGTTTTCCATCAGCTGTCGCAGAACCTCCTTGCCAAACGGGGATTCCTCGTCCTCATAGCGCGCCTCAAGCAGCCGCAGCACGTCGTCGCCGATCTCGCAGCAGGCGCTCGTGAACAGCGCGTAAACGGTTTCCTCCACACGGGTCACGTCAATCTCTCTCATGTCTTTCCTCCGTGCGCAGCGCTCCATGCGCCGGCATTTTCTTCACTATATCGCATTTTCCGCCGCTTTTCAAGCGCCGCGCCCCGATTGGAAACCGTTGACTTTCGAAATGTTCGCCTCCGGGCCTGTTTCCTTTTGGGGCTAGACGGAGTATAATAGGGGTATCCAGGCATTCTGCCCCAAAAGAGCAACGGAGGTTTCCCATGCAGCTTTCCAAGGATACAAAGCGCTTCCTCGTCCGGCTGGCGACGTTCACCGTGCTGCTGACGCTGGTCGTGCGGCATTTCACGTCGATCGGAACCTGGCTGGGCAACATCGTCTCCGCGCTCTCGCCGTTCATCATCGGCGCATGCTTCGCCTTCCTGCTCAGCGTGCCCATGCGCCTGTTCGATCGCCTGCTGAGCAAAAAGAACAGGAAGGGCCAGCCTCTTCTTTCGGATAAAAAGCGCCGTCCCGTCACGCTCGTGCTCGCGCTGCTGCTGGTGGTGCTGCTCCTCGTGCTCTTCGGCGTCATCGTGCTGCCCCAGCTGATCGACACGGTTTCCTCGCTGGCGTCCTCCGTCATGCACTTTGTGCCCGTCGCGCAGTCCTGGATCGCCCTGCTGCGCGAATGGCTGACCCAATACCCGGAGATTGCGGCGGTCGTGGAGCCCTACCTGCCCGACGTCAATCAGATGGCCTCGACCTTCATTTCCTTCGTGCAGAAATACGCCGGCATCATTGCCGGCACGGTCGTCAGCAACGTCTCCTCGCTCTTTGGCAGCGCGACGGACGTGATCATCTCCTTCGTCTTCGCGATCTACGTCCTGCTGCAGCGGGATTCCCTCTCGCGCCAGTGCAAAAAGCTGCTCTACGCCTTCCTGCCCAAGGACTTCTGCGATGAGACGCTGCGCGTGGCCTGCATGACGCACAAGACCTTCTTCTCCTATGTCACCATCCAGTGCACGGAGGCGGTCATCCTCGGCGCCCTCTGCTTTGCCGGCATGGTCGTCTTCCGCTTCCCCTACGCGCTGGTGATCTCCACGATCATGGTCTTCTGCGCGCTGATTCCGATCTACGGCGCGATCATTTCCTGCGTCATCGGCGCGTTCCTCGTGCTGTTCAACAACCCGATTCAGGCGGTCTGGTTCGTGGTTTTCATCCTCGTTCTCCAGCAGATCGAGACGAATCTGATCTATCCGCGCGTCGTCTCCACGTCGATCAACCTGCCGTCGATGTGGGTGCTGCTGGCCGTGACGGTCGGCGGCGGCCTCTTTGGCGTCATCGGCATGATCACCGCCGTGCCGATCACCTCGATCGTCTACACGCTGCTCGGGGAGATCACCGGCAAGCGCCTGGCCGAGCGCCATCTGACCGTCAGCGATTTTGCCTCGTTCCCCTCGAAAAAGCCGGAGGATAGGCAGGCCTGACCTCCATTTCCCCGCCCACCCTGATCCCACAGACCTACACAGGAGGAATAATACCATGAGCCGTTTGGGAGATTTGATTCTGCTGGAGCGCACGCGCCAGAAGCTGACCCGCAAGCAGGTCGCCAAGAAGTGCGGCATTTCCGAGGGCTACCTCAAGGACGTCGAGGAGGGCCGCCGCATCATTCAGGATGATCAGGCACGCCGCATCCTCAAGACGCTGGGCACAAGCCAGCGCAGCGAGGCCGATTTCTCACTTGACGAGATCGCCGCGACCGTCGACCTGGGCACGCTCGCCCCGGCCCCCAAGCCCGCGCCCAAGCCTGAACCCAAGCCCGAGCCCGCCAAAGCCGCGAGGCCCGAGGAGCAGAGCGGCATCTGGCTGGACGCGCTGAGCAGCGTTCTTAAGCCCGTGCCGATCATGAACGCCGGCTGGATCCAGGTCGGCCGCCGGATGGTGCCGATTCAGGATGGCAAGATTGAGGGCGCCAAGCCCGACCGCGTTGTCTACTTCCAGGCGCCGGACGATTCCATGCGCGCGATGCGCATCGAAAAGGGCGATCTCGTGCTGATCGTCCCGCAGGCGCTGCCCATCGACGGCGCGATCATGCTCGTGGAATACGGCGCGCATCGCTGCCTGCGCCGCATCAAGCTGCTGGGCAATTCGAACATCCTGCTGCAGAGCGGCGACCGCGAACTCGACGCGCAGGCGCTCAACATCAGCGAGATCAAGCTCGTCGGCCGCGCCGTGCGCGTGGAGTTTTCGCTCACATGACCCGGCCTCTGCCTTTTGTCTTTCCGCTCCCTCCAGAGGAAATCCGCCGCCGCCGGGCCACGATTCTCGCCAGTCTGCTGGCGCTGGATGAAGGCTTTTGCCGCATTCCTGTCATCAGCCTGCGCACCGCGACGCTCGAGGAGATGCTGCGGCAGTATGACGAGCGGTTTCTCGCCGGCTTTCTGCGCGCATCCTTTGGAACGCTGCGCGTGACGCTCTCCTCCCGGCTGACCAGCGCCGCGGGCAAGTTTGTCTACGCCCGCAGCGCGTCCAAACGGCTGGATAATGCCGAAATCCGCATGTCCTCGGACTTCCTTTTCCGCCTGAGCGAAGGGCCGTTTTCTCTCAACGGCCTTTCGGTCGCGACCCCGCAGGAGGCCTTTCTCGTCGTCTTTGAGCATGAGCTCTGTCACGCGCTGGAGACGGCGCTCTTCGGCAGCACCGGGCATTCCGCCCGCTTCCTCTCGCTGGCCGACGGGCTGTTCGGGCACACGGACGTGCATCATGCGCTGCCCACCCGCCGAGCAGAGGCCGCCGAGGCCGGACTGACGGTCGGTTCCCGCGTCTGCTTTTCCTATGAGGGGCGAACGCTCAGCGGCGTCCTCTCCTATGTCGGCAAGACAGCCACCGTCATGGTGCCCTCCCCGCGCGGCCCCTACCGCGACCGGAGCGGACAGCGCTACGTCAAATACCGCGTTCCGCTGCCGCTGCTGCGGCGTGCTGAACAGGCGCTCCTCTAAAAATTGTCCGATGATGCCCTCTCCCGTTACGGAGGGGGTTTTCTGTGCGTCTATCCTTACAAAAGCACATGCCGGGAGGTCTGTTATGACACGGGAAGACTTTGAAGCGCGCGCCGCAGCCCTGCGGCCAAGGCTGCTGGCCGCCGCACGGCGCAGGCTGCCGCCCGCCGAATGTGAGGATGCCGTGCAGAGCGCGCTGCTTTGCGCCTGGGCACATCTGCCCCAGCTGCGCAGCGAGGCGGCGTTTGACGGATGGCTGATGCGGATTCTCATCAATCAATGCAAAACGGCCAACAGGGCGCGCCGCAGGGAGCAGGCTTATGCAGATGAACCGGCTTCGCCCCCTCCGGAGGACGCCGGTCTTCGCGAGGCCCTCGAGACGCTCGACGGCGAGGAGCGAAGGCTGCTGCTGCTCCATCATCAGCAGGGCTATTCCCTGCGCGAGCTCTCTGAAATGACCAGCAAGCCGGAGGACGCGCTCAAGATGAAGCTCTTTCGCACACGGCGCAAGCTGCGCCTGGCGCTGATCTCGCTTCTGGTCCTGCTGCTCCTGGCCGCGGCGGCCATCGGCGCGCAGCACCTCGGCGTCAACTGGTTTTTGCAGCACAGGACAGCATCCAATCCGCCCCTCTTTGAAGCAGACGACCGGTCTGAATGCTCCGTTTCGTACAGCGGTCGCCTGCTGGCTGCCCAGGCCGGCGATGCGGTTTGGGATCTCGATACGCTGAGTCTGCTCTTCACCTGCTCGCTGGCCGGCACGGAGCCGGAGGCGCTCACCGTTCACAGCGGCCATATTGGCGTGGACGGCGAGAGATTTGACTGCATCTGGATAGGAGGCGACATCCTGCCGGTTGCCGAGTGGGCGCAGGGAAAGCCCGTTCATGTGTTCACGCTGGACGGCTGGCAAACCAGCGGTCTGGTTCTGACCGGGAGCGAGGATTTCCTGGCGGACGGCCTCGGCGAGAGCTTCTTTTCCGAACTGCACCTTGATTCGCTCTCGCCGGAGCGGTATGAAGCCCTTCTTGATGAGGATGGTACACTGTCCCTGTCGTGCGCCGTGTCCGTTCGGGACTATGACAGCGGCGATACACTGGAATCGGGAACCCTAACGCTGCGCGTGAGCGCGCCCGACCCCGGAAAATGGAGGGAAGCGTATGAAGCGTTTTTTGATTGAGCTGGCCGCTATGCTCCTGCTGCTCGCTCCTGCCACTCTGGGGGAAGGGCTTCCCGACGGACTGATCGTCGAGGAGAACCGTCTGAGCGGGACGGTCAAAACGCACTTTGGCGAGGACGGCACCGACGGGGAGATCCTCGTGGACTGCCCTCCGCCCGAGGCCGCTTATCCGCCTGAGATTCTGACGCTTTCAAAGGGTTATGTGTCAAAAAAGCAGATGCAGGCTGCACTCAGGTCTGCCGGTCAGAGCGGGCAGGGGCAATTCGTCAACCCGCGGGGCAGCGCCTTCTATTCGGGCGACTGGAGCGCCGACGCCGCGGCGGACGTGACACGCGAGGAGGCCGCTGACCGCGCCGTGCAGATCGGCCATGCCTACTTTGACGCGCTGGGCGTCGAGGTGGAGCGCGAGCCATGCGCCGTCTCCCGGCCGTATGATTACGACGCCTACATTGAAAGGCATGAGACGGTCTATGCGCACCGCTATTCCGACCCCTCGCACTTTATGGACAGCGCCCGCGCCATGTGGCAGCGCATGATGAAGCACGAAAAAAAGCAGCCCGGATACACCCGCGTGGACTTCACGCTGACCGTGGAGGGGCTGCGGCTCTGGGAAACGCCCGCCTACCCCGCGCACTACGCGGACGATCCCGACGCCTGGGTCTGCACGCCGGTCGGCGCGTATGCCATCGTCTCAGACAGCGGCGTGCTCGTCGAAGCCAGCTGTGATCTGTTTGAGCTCAGCACCCGCCGTCCGCTTGCGGGCGACGCTGTATATGCGGACTGGCTCGGCGCTTCAGAAGGACACAGAGCCTCCCTCATCCCCGCCGGCGACTGGCAGGATGCGCTGCGGTTGGCGCTGAGCGATCCCTCCTTTTCCCTCTCCTGCGGCGCAGAGGAGGCGCCCTTTCAAAGCGCGTCCATGGCGGCGCCCGTCACCGCCTACAGCTACAGAACCGTCGTCACGTCTGTCCATCCGGTGCTCTCCGCGATCTCAGCGGAGGATTGGGCGCCGTTTTTCACCATCAAAACCGCCGAAGAATACGCTGACGGCTGGCGTGCACCGTAATTTGTAAGAATTGTACATGATTTTACGGCAGATTCTACATTTTAGACCTTTACTGACTTTAACCATCTGTGGTATACTATTCCCGTCGAAAGACAGAAATCATTGAACCGTTCACCGGGCGGTTTCCGCCCTGAACATAAAGGAGGAGGATTTGGATGGATGCCAACCGTTTCACCCAAAAATCCCTTGAAGCCCTGCAGGGCGCGCAGCAGCTCGCGCAAAGCTGCGGCAACGCGCAGGTGGAGCAGCTCCATCTGCTTAGCGCCCTGCTCTCCCAGGAGGGCGGCCTGATCGGCCAGCTGATGGAAAAGCTGGGCGTTCAGCTGCGCACAGCTCAAAATGTCTGCGACGGCGCGGTCAGCCGTCTGCCCAAGATCTCCGGCAGCAACCAGCAGCCCTACGTCTCCGGCACGCTCTCTGCGGCGCTGCAGCAGGCGGAGAGCGAAATGAAGCAGATGCGCGACGAGTATATCTCCGTTGAGCACCTCTTCCTCGCCCTGATCGAGAAGGCCGACTCCGGCGTGAAGCCCGTGCTCAGTCAACTGGGCGTGACCAAGCCGAAGTTCCTCGAGGCCCTGCAGAGCGTGCGCGGCAGCGCCCGCGTCACCAGCGAGGACCCTGAATCCACCTATGACGCGCTCAAGAAGTACGGCCAGGACCTTGTCGAGCTCGCGCGCCAGAACAAGCTCGACCCCGTCATCGGCCGCGACACGGAGATCCGCAACGCGATCCGCATTCTCTCGCGCAAATCAAAGAACAACCCGGTGCTCATCGGCGAACCGGGCGTCGGCAAGACGGCCATCGCCGAGGGCCTCGCGCAGCGCATCGTGCGCGGCGACGTGCCGGACAGCCTCAAGGACAAGACGATCTTCTCCCTCGACATGGGCGCTCTGATCGCAGGCGCGAAGTTCCGCGGCGAGTTTGAGGAGCGCCTCAAGGCGGTGCTGAACGACATCAAGGCCAGCAATGGACGCATCATTCTGTTCATCGACGAGCTCCACACCATCGTCGGCGCGGGCAAGACCGAGGGCAGCATGGACGCCGGCAACCTGCTCAAGCCGATGCTCGCCCGCGGCGAGCTGCACTGCATCGGCGCGACCACGCTCAACGAATACCGCAAGTACATCGAGAAGGACGCCGCGCTCGAGCGCCGCTTCCAGCCCGTGATGGTCGCCGAGCCGACCGTCGAGGATACGATCTCCATCCTGCGCGGCCTCAAGGAGCGCTACGAGGTCTTCCACGGCGTCAAGATTCAGGATCAGGCGCTGATCGCCGCCGCGACGCTCTCCAACCGCTATATCTCCGACCGGTTCCTGCCGGACAAGGCCATCGACCTCGTCGACGAGGCCTGCGCCACCATCCGCACGGAGATGGACTCCATGCCCCAGGAGCTCGACGACGTCCGCCGCCGCATCATGCAGCATGAGATCGAGGAGGCCGCCCTCAAGAAGGAGGACGACGCGCTCTCCCGCGAGCGCCTGACCGTCCTGCAGAAGGAGCTCGCCGACATGCGCGAGCAGTTCAACTCGATGAAGGCGCGCTGGGAGAACGAGAAGGACAGCATTGGTAAGGTGCAGAAGCTGCGCGAGGAGATTGAGCACATCGGCGGCGAGATCGCCGAGGCCGAGCGCAATTACGACCTCAACCGCGCCGCAGAGCTCAAATACGGCAAGCTGCCGCAGCTGCAAAAGGAGCTCGCCGAGCAGGAAAAGCTCGCCGAAGAGGCCAAGTCCGACACCACGCTGCTGCGCGACAAGGTCACCGAGGAGGAAATCGCTCGCATCGTCGCCCGCTGGACGGGCATCCCGGTCTCCAAGCTGATGGAGGGCGAGCGCGAAAAGCTGCTCCACCTCGATGACACGCTGCATCAGCGCGTCATCGGCCAGGACGAGGCTGTCGAGAAGGTTTGCGAGGCCATCCTGCGCAGCCGCGCGGGCATTCAGAACCCGAACAGGCCGATCGGCTCGTTCCTCTTCCTCGGCCCCACCGGCGTGGGCAAGACGGAGCTGGCGAAGGCGCTGGCCCAGGCGCTGTTTGACGACGAGAAGAACATGATCCGCATCGACATGAGCGAATACATGGAGAAGCACAGCGTCTCGCGCCTGATCGGCGCCCCTCCGGGATACGTCGGCTACGACGAGGGCGGCCAGCTGACGGAGGCCGTCCGCCGCAGACCCTATGCCGTCATCCTCTTTGACGAGGTCGAGAAGGCGCATCCGGACGTGTTCAACGTGCTGCTGCAGGTGCTCGATGACGGCCGCATCACCGATTCGCAGGGCCGCACGGTCGATTTCAAGAACACGATCATCATCCTGACGAGCAACCTCGGCTCCTCCGCGATCCTCGAGGGCATCGACGAGAGCGGTCAGATCACCGAGAGCGCCCGCAAGCAAGTCGAGCAGCTGCTCAAGACGCAGTTCCGCCCCGAGTTTCTCAACCGGCTCGACGAGATCGTCTTCTACAAGCCGCTGACCCGCGCGGAGATCGACAGCATCGTCGATCTGCAGGTCGCCGACCTGAACCGCCGCCTGAAGGACAAGCAGCTGACCATGAAGCTGACGCCCGCCGCGCGCTCCTACATCGTCGCGCAGGGCTACGATCCCGTCTACGGCGCGCGTCCGCTCAAGCGCTTTATGCAGCGCGCCGTGGAGACGCTCATTGCCCGCAAGCTGATCGCCGAGGACGTCCAGCCGCGCACGGAGTTGCTGGTCGATTACGACGGCGACAGGCTCGTCATCGACAGCGAGCCGGAATACACGGTCTCCTGACCGTGCCCGTCAGGGATTGACGACAGACATAAAAAGGGAAGTCCGGAGGTTCACAGCCCCCGGGCTTCCTTTTGTCTGTATGCTTCTGTCGCCTCGCGCCTGCAAAGCAATCCTGAGTTGGATCGGCCCGGTTCCAGAAAGAAGCTGCTCCGGCAGAGCGCTTCCTCTCACGCCCGGATCAGCCGGACATTGCGCGCATACGCCTCCGGCGCCAGCATCTGTCTGTACAGCCCCAGCATCTGCCCCGCCCAGTCTCCCCGGGGCATTTCCTCCCCGCAGGGCAGCACGAGGATGCTGTATTCCACTTCGAACAGCCAGATCCGCACGGGCGTCAGCTGCGCGCCCGCCTGCGTGTAAAACCGGATGCGCTTGCGCGCGCCGGCCTCGTCGGGCGCCGCCTTGGGCCGCTCGCACTCGATCATCAGCGCGTCGGCGCTCTGTCTGTAATGCCTGCGCAGCAGCTGCAGCAGCGCTGTGCCCTTTCCCCGGCCGCGAAGGGCCGGCTCCACGGCAAAATAGTCGAGCAGATGGATGCGCCCCTGAATGGGCCGGTAGACGAGCGCATACGCCGCCAGCACCCCGTCCTCAAACGCGCCGAGGACGTCGTATTCGCCCCGCGCGCGCATGGCGAAGATCGAGGAGAGCGGCTTGAGCTCGCTGGGCGGAAAGTCCCGGCGCATCTGGTGCTCATAGAGCAGACGGGTCTGCGCGTCGCCCAGATCCCGCAGCGTCAGCATACAGCCTTCTCCTCCTCGTGGGCGGCGACGATGTTGCGCACCCAGACGCCCTTTTTGACGAGGATGAAGCCGATGACCGCCTTGACCATCTCCAGCGACTGCACGATCAGGTACAGCGGGACAATCGGCATCTGCGTCCTGTACGCCAGGAAGAATGCCGTCGTGACGCTGACGCCCCAGGTGAACACGCTGTCAAACATGAACGTGATGATCGTCCTGCCGCCGGAGCGGAGCGTGAAATAGCAGCAGTGCGAGAAGGAATACACCGGCATCATGCCTGCGACGACGTAGAGCATCTGCGTCGCGATTTCGCGCACATGCGGCTCCGTGTTGTAGATGTGCGGAATGGACGGGGCGAGCAGGAACAGCAGCGTGCTCATCACCAAATTGGAGGCGACCGCCGCCGCCATCAGCCGCCACGCGGTCGTCTTCGCGCGCTCCACCTCATTGGCGCCCAGCGCCTGGCCGACCATGATCGCCACGGCATTGCCCATGGAGAGGAAGACGACCTTGAACAGGTTGCTGACCGTAGAGGCGATGTTGCAGGCCGCCACAACGTCGAGCCCGCGCACGGAATAGCACTGCAGCAGCACGGCCATGCCGGAGGACCAGAAGAACTCGTTGATCAGCAGCGGCATGCCCTTGCGCAGGATGTCCCGCGCAAGCGGGGCCGGCACATGCAGCGACCGGTACGCGCCGTGGATGAACGGAAAGCTGGTCTTTCGGGCGTGGGTGTAGACCATGATGATCGCGACCTCGACATAGCGCGAGAGCACCGTCGCAATCGCCGCGCCGGTCACGCCCAGCTTCGGGAAGCCCAGCTTGCCGAAGATCAGCAGATAGTTGAACACCAGGTTGACCCCGATGGCGACGATGCTCGCCAGCATGGGCAGCCTCGTCTCGCCGACCTCGCGCAGCGTGCTCGCGTAGACCTGCGCGACGGCAAAGGGCAAAAGCCCCGCCAGCATGACGAACAGGTAGTCCCGGCCATAGCGAAGCGTCGCCGACAGATCCGCCGCGCTCGTCCCCTCGGCCAGGTACATCGAGATGAGCCTGTCAGGGAAGGCCAGCAGCACGCCCAGCGCGACGGCGAGCATGCCCAGTGCCAGCATCCACTTCATGCGGAAGCAATGGCGCACGCCCTCGTGATCCTTTGCCCCCGCATACTGCGTCGCGAAGATGCCTGCCCCTGCCAGGCCGCCGAAGATGCAGAGATTGAAGATGAACAGCAGCTGATTGACGATCGCGACCGCAGACATCTGCAGCGTGCCCACGCGGCCGACCATCACGTTGTCCAGCAGGCTGACGACGTTGGACACCGTGTTCTGAATGATGATCGGCACGACGATGCCGATCATTTCCCGATAAAACGCGCGATTTCCGATGAGATTCTCGCGAAGCCCTCCGCGCGAACGCTCTGGCGCCATGACTTTTTTCCTCCGTTTTTGGGGCAGGCAGCCGGCCCGTCCCCCGATTGATGCGTAAGAATTACTATATCACAAGAAAAAAGGTTTGTAAACCGCATTTCTCGTGTGATATACTGCTTCTGACATCATCTTTCGGGGAGGTTTTTGCCATGACTCTTTCCATGATCCACGAGAACTACAACGTCCGCGATCTGAACGCCTCCATCGCCTTCTATGGCAAGGCGCTCGGCCTTCGCGAGGTGCGCCGCAAAAACGCCGCGGACGGCTCCTTCATCATCGTCTACCTCGCCGGCGAGGGCTCCGATTTCGAGCTGGAGCTGACCTGGCTGCGCGACCATCCGCAGCCCTACGACCTCGGGGAATGCGAGTTCCATCTGGCGTTCCGCGCGGATGACTTCGACGCTGCCCACGCGCTGCACAAGGAGATGGGCTGCATCTGCTACGAGAACACGGCCATGGGCGTCTATTTCATCACCGATCCGGACGGCTACTGGCTGGAGATCATCCCCACGCGCTGAGCGCTTCCTTTTTTATAGGAACGCATCGCTCTTCCTCGCCGCCCTGCCCCGGCATCGCGGCGCCGACGGACGCGGCCATCCGCCTGCGTCCGTTTTTGAACCCCTTTCGTCCGGCCTTTTCGACAAAATACCGAACATTTATCCCCTTAAATCGTATTTCATTCGAAAAAATCCATGAAAATTGATTTTTTGGGGTTTACATCGCGCCGCAGTTGCGGTAGAATATCCGCGTCTTCTTTTTATCTGTGTAAAGGTTACATCAAGGAGGAAGAAAACCATGAAGAAGCTGATTGCTCTGATGCTGGCCGCCGTGCTCATGCTCGCCGCCTGTGTCGCGTTGGCGGATGACCTGAAGGTCGGCGTCATCCTCGTCGGCGACGAGACCGAGGGCTACACCCTCGCCCACATGAACGGCATCAAGGCCGCCGCCGAGGCGCTTGGCCTGACCGACAGCCAGATCGTTTGGAAGTACAAGGTGCCCGAGGATCAGAGCTGCTACGACAGCGCGATGGACCTCGTTGGCCAGGGCTGCAACCTGATCATCTCCAACTCCTACGGCCATCAGACCTACATGGCGCTGGCTGCCGAGGAGGTGCCGGATGTCACCTTCGTCGCGATGACCGGCGACTTCGCCGCCATCTCCGGCCTTGACAACCTCAAGAACGCATTCACCAAGGTGTATGAGTCCCGCTACGTCTCCGGCGTCGTCGCCGGCATGAAGGTCGCCGAGCTCCTGGAGAGCGGCGAGCTCGCCCCGGAGAAGCAGCCCAACTCCTTCGATGCGGACGGCAACGTGAAGATCGGCTACGTCGGCGCCTTCAACTATGCTGAGGTCGTCTCCGGCTACACCGCTTTCTTCCTGGGCATCCGCTCCGTCGTTCCGAACGTCGCGATGGAGGTCATGTACACCAACTCCTGGTTCGATATCGACAAGGAAGCCGCTGCCGCTGAGGCGCTCGTCGCCAAGGGCTGCGTCATCATCGGCCAGCACGCCGACTCCACCGGCGCTCCGGCTGCCGTGCAGAAGCTGCTCGACGCCGGCACCCTGTGCTACTCCGTCGGCTACAACATCGACATGCTCCCGACTGCCCCGACCGCCGCGCTGACCTCCCCGACCAACGAGTGGAGCGTCTTCTACACCGAGCTGTTCACCGCCAAGCAGAACGGCGAGGAGATCGCGGCTGACTGGGCGAAGGGCTATGAGGTCGGCGCCGTGGCCATCACCGATCTGGGCCCGTCCTGCGCGGCCGGCACCGCCGAGAAGGTCGCCGAGGTCGAGCAGGCCATCCACGACGGCTCCCTGAAGGTCTTTGACACCGCCACCTTCACCGTTGGCGGCGAAGCCGTCACCTCTGCCCCCTGCGATATGTCCTTCATGGATTGGTCCACGATGACCGCCATCTACGAGGGCGAGACCGTTGAGGCGATCGTCGACGGCGCGTTCGAGGAGTCCGCCTTCCGCAGCGCTCCGTACTTCCAGCTCCGCATCGACGGCATCATCGAGGACGCGCAGTAATCAGCGTTCCATTCGCAGAAAAGGGAAGCTCTCCATTGGCTTCCCTTTTCGCTATTTGACTGAAAAAGCAAGGAGTGAGCCGCCCGGATATGGAACACGCCATTGAACTGCGCCACATCACCAAGACCTTTGGCCGCGTGACGGCCAATCACGACGTCAGCCTGAGCGTCCGCCAGGGAGAGATCCTCTCCCTGCTGGGCGAAAACGGCAGTGGCAAGACCACGCTGATGAACATGATCGCGGGCATCTACTACCCCGACAGCGGCGAGATCCTCGTCGACGGCAAGCCGGTCGAGATCCGCAGCCCGAAGGATGCCTACGCCCTGGGCATCGGCATGGTCCACCAGCATTTCAAGCTCATCGACGTCTTCACGGCGGTCGAGAACATCGCGCTGGTCATGGACAAGCACGAGAAATACGACCTCAAGGCCATCCGCGCCAAGGCCAAATCCATCTGCGAGCGCTATGACTTTGACATCGACCTCGATCAGAAGGTTTATGAGATGAGCGTCAGCCAGAAGCAGACGCTGGAGATCATCAAAATGCTCTTCCGCGGCGCGCAGATCCTGATTCTCGACGAGCCGACCGCCGTGCTGACCCCGCAGGAGACCGAACGCCTCTTCTCCGTCATGCGCAACATGAAGGCGGACGGCAAGTCCATCATCATCATCACGCACAAGCTGCACGAGGTGCTCGAGATCTCCGACCGCGTCGCCATCCTGCGCAAGGGAGAATATGTCGGCACCATCGAGACGGCTGAGGCGAGCGAATCCACGCTGACCGAGCTGATGGTCGGCAAGAAGGTCGAGCTCAACATCGAGCGCCCAGAGCCCACCAACCGCCATCTCCGCCTGAGCGTCCACAACCTCAGCGTGACCAACGCGGAGGGCGTCAGGGTGCTCGACCAGGTCTCCTTCGAGGCGTTCAGCGGCGAAATTCTCGGCATCGCCGGCATCTCCGGCAACGGCCAGAAGGAGCTGCTCGAGGCCATCGCGGGACTGCAGGTCACTGATCCCGGCTCGAGCGTCCTCTATTTCCCGGACGACGACCGCGACTCGACCGCGGAGCAGCTCATCGGCAAGACGCCCCGGGATATCCGCGGCATGGGCGTCCACCTCTCCTTCGTCCCGGAGGACCGCCTGGGCATGGGCCTGGTCGGCTCCATGGGCATGGTGGACAACATGATGCTCAAGAGCTACGGCAAGGGGCATTCCTTCTTCGCCGACCGCCGCGAGCCGAGGCATCTGGCCGAGGAGATCAAGGAGGAGCTGGACGTCGTCACGCCCTCCGTCACCACGCCTGTCTCCCGCCTCTCCGGCGGCAACGTGCAGAAGGTGCTCGTCGGCCGTGAGATCGCGGCGGGTCCCTCCGTGCTGATGACCGCCTACGCCGTGCGCGGCCTGGACATCAACACCAGCTATACCATCTATCACCTGCTCAACGAGCAGAAGAAGAAGGGCGTCGCCATCCTCTACGTCGGCGAGGATCTCGACGTGCTCATCGACCTGTGCGACCGCATCCTCGTGCTCTGCGGCGGCAAAAACAACGGCATCGTCGAGGGCCGCAGGACCAACAAGGAAGAGGTCGGCCTGCTGATGACCCGGCTTCAGGAGAAGGGAGGCATTGCCTGATGAGCGAAAAGATACACGCCCCGCACGAGCCGCTGATGCGCGTCGTCAAGCGCGGGGAAACCTCCAGCAAGCTCAAAATCGGCGTCCGCCTGCTCGCCATCCTGCTCGCGCTGGTGATCGACGCGCTGTTCATCTACTTCGTCACGGGCCTCAACCCCTTCGCCGTCTACGGCGTCATGATCGGCGGCACGTTTTCCACGACGATGCGCTTCTCCTGGGCGATGCGCGATCTCTCCTCTCTGCTGCTCATCGGCATCGCCCTAGCCCCCGCCTTCAAGATGCGCTTCTGGAACATCGGCGCTGAGGGTCAGGTGCTCATGGGCGCGCTGGCGACTGCCGCCGTCATGGTGTATTACGGCGGCAAGGTGCCCAACTGGCTGCTCTTTACGGCGATGCTCGTCGCCAGCGTGCTGGCCGGCGCGCTCTGGGGCTTCATCCCCGCGTGGTTCAAGGCGCACTTTGGCACCAACGAGACACTCTTCACGCTGATGATGAACTACGTCGCCATCCAGATCGTCGCCTGCTGCGTCAACATCTGGCGCGGACAGGCCTCCGGTCTGGGCAAGCTGAACATGAAGAGCAAAGCCGGCTGGTTCCCGCAGATCATGGGCCAGCGCTTCACGATCAACCTGATCGTCGTCGCCGTGCTGACCGTGCTCGTCTTCTGCTACCTGCGCTACTCCAAGCAGGGCTATGAGATCGCCGTCGTCGGCGAGAGCGAGAACACGGCGCGCTACGCCGGCATCAACGTCAGCCGCGTCATCATCCGTACGATGATCCTCTCCGGCGCGCTCTGCGGCCTGACGGGCTTCCTGATCGTCGGCGGCCGCGACCAGACGATCTCCACCGGCACCGCCGGCGGCAACGGCTTCACCGCCATCATCGTCGCCTGGCTCGCCAAGTTCAACACGTTCACGATGGCGTTGATCTCCTTCCTGCTGATCTTCCTGGAAAAGGGCGCGGCGGAGATCGCCTCGGCCTACAACCTGAACGACTTCGCCTCCGACATCATCGCAGGCATCATCCTCTTCTGTATCCTGGGCAGCGAATTCTTCATCAACTACAAAGTCGTCTTCCGCTCCGGCCACAAGGAGGTGTGCTGATGGACACGTTAATCGCATGGATCCTGCGCGCCATTCCCTTCGGCACGATCATCATGTACGGCGCGATGGGCGAGATCGTCACGGAGAAGTCCGGCAACCTGAACCTCGGCGTCCCCGGTGTCATGTATCTGGGCGGCTTCGCGGGCTTTGCCAGCGCCTACCTCTACGAGAACACGGTGCAGAACCCGAACATGGCCTTCTGCGTCGCGCTCTCGCTCGTGTGCGCCTTCCTCGCCGCGATGGCCGGCGGCCTGATCTACAGCTTCCTGACCATCAGCCTGCGCGCCAACCAGAACGTCACCGGTCTCGCGCTGACGACCTTCGGCATGGGCGTGGCGAACTTCTTCGGCGTCTACATTCTCGACGGCCGCACGGCGACGCAGAGCATGGTCTACAAGACCTTCCAGAGCAAGCTCCCCGCGCTCTCCCGTTGGGGCATCCTCGGACAGACGGTCTTCGGCTACGGCTTCATGGTCTATGCCGCCATCGTCCTGGCCATCCTCCTGCACGTCTTCCTGAACCGCACGCGCACAGGCCTCAACCTGCGCGCCATCGGCGAGAACCCGGCGACGGCCGACGCCGCGGGCATCTCCGTCACGCGCTACAAGTATCTGGCGACCTGCCTGGGCGCCGGCATCTCCGGCTTGGGCGGCATCTACTATGTGCTTGACTACAACCAGGGCATCTGGGCGACTACGGGACAGATCGAGGCGCTGGGCTGGCTGGCCGTCGCGCTGGTCATCTTCACGACCTGGAAGCCGCTTAACGCCATCTGGGGCTCCTATCTCTTCGGCCTGCTCTACTGGCTCTACCAGTTCATGCCGACGCTGCTGGGCTTCTCAGTCCCAGGCTACATCACCGACCTCATCCAGATGGTCCCCTATGTCGTCACCATCGTCGTCCTGGTCGTGACCTCTCTGCGCAAAAAGCGTGAGGATCAGCCGCCGGCAAGCCTGGGCCTCGCCTATTTCCGCGAGGAGCGCTGAACGCTCCTCCCCTGCGAATCGCAGCCGCCAATCGCCCCAGCGATTCTGTTGACCAAAGAACGGTTGGAATGGTTTTCCTCTCCGGAGGCAGACGTTCTGACCACAATCTTGGGAGGAGCGCTGGCCGTTCCTCCCCTTTCTTTTACAAAAGCCATCCTTCCACACCAAAGCATCTGCTGTACAAGAGGAACAACATGAATATCAAACGCTGGCTTCTCGCCCTTTTGCTGTGCGTCGTGCCATGCCTTGCGCTGGCCGACGGAAGCGTCATCAACCTGATCGCCGAACCGGATGTGCCCTACGCCTTCGAGGAGGGCGCCAAAATCCTCGAGGTGGTCTTCCCCCGCACCTACTCCTCCGACTGCGCCATCATCCGCTATGACGGCGAAACCTTGATGATCGACGGCTCGCTCTCCAGCGAGAAGATGCAGGAGCGCATCCGTCTCGCGCTTCTGGCGATGCAGGTCGACCACATTGACGTCGCCTTCAACTCCCATCCGCACAACGACCACATCGACGGCTTTCCCGCGATCCATCAGGTCGCGCCGATTGGCAAGCTGCTGCTGACCTTCCCCGAGGACTACAACAAGAACATGGTGGCCGTCGTCGCCTTCATGCAGGAGAACAACGTCCCGATCGAACATGTCAGCGACGGCCAGGTGCTCACGCTCGGCGCGCAGCAGGAGGTCACGCTCAATGTCATGCAGCGCGCGGGGGACAAATCCTTTACGATCAACGACCAATCCGCAATGCTCCTGCTCACCTACGGCGAGCGGACGATCCTCTTCACCGGCGACGTGGAAAACCGCGCGCAGAAATCCTACGCGCTTGATCCCCCGCCCTGCGGCCTCAAGGCCGACATCCTCAAGTATCCGCACCACGGACAGGTCGCGCTGCTGAAAGGCTTCTACGAGGCCATCTCGCCGGAGCTGACGATCATGAACGGCGCGCTCGATGTCATGGACGGCGGCAAGGCGTTCGTCAAGAAGAAAAACCTCCCCTACCTCTTCAGCGTGCGCGGGCTGACCCGCATGCGCACGGACGGGCATATCTGGGTCGTCGACTACCTCCCCGAGGATGTTTCGCTCTGATTCAGGCGATTAGCGTTGACTAACATGCTTCCTTTCCCTTATAATAGCAGGGCATTAGGGAGTAGTCAGCGTCCATCCGGGCGTGATAAGGCCAACATACTGGGGCTTGCCTCTGGCTTTATATGAAATGACGAGACTAATCTGATTCGCTCTGGCGGCAGATTGGTCTTTTTTTGTTCCCTGCCGCCCGCCATGAAACGGAGGATGCTCATGAGTCTTTGGGAACTGTTCATCATCGCTGTCGGCCTGTCGATGGACGCCTTCGCCGTGTCCATCTGCAAGGGCCTGTCCGTCAGGAAGTGCCGCCCCCGTCACATGCTGACCTGCGGGCTGTACTTCGGCCTCTTCCAGGCCGCCATGCCGCTGATCGGCTACCTGCTCGGCTCGCGCTTCGAGTCGCTGGTCACATCGATCGCACCCTACATCGCCTTCGCCCTGCTGGCGATCATCGGCTTCAACATGATCCGGGAATCCCGCAGCGGCGCCGAGGAGGACAAGTCCGGCGACGACTTTTCGCCGCACGCCATGGTGCCGCTGGCCGTCGCCACGAGCATCGATGCGCTAGCTGTCGGCGTGTCCTTCGCGTTCCTGCGCGTGGATATCGTGCCAGCCGTGTCCTTCATCGGCATCGTCACGTTCGTCTGCTGCGTCGCGGGCGTCAAGATCGGCAACCTCTTCGGCAGCCGGTATGAATCGAAGGCCGAGTTCTTCGGCGGTATCGTGCTCATCGCCATGGGACTCAAGATCCTGATTGAGCACCTGATCTCCTGATCCAGACAAGCCAAAAAACAGCGCCGCATCCTGACCGGATGCGGCGCTTGCTTTTCATTTATCTCACACTTTGATAGCTGATAGCAATGTGACAGGGCGCAAAGACCAGCGACGAGAGCGTCAGCAAAATGGAATGGCTCATGACGCCGCTGAACAGGAACAGGATGGATGGCAGGATCGACAGCGACAGCGCGCGGAAGATTCCGGGCTTCCTGAAGCACACGATCCAGATGGCGCAGTACGCCGCTACCAGCAGCGCATCCACGATCAGATACAGCGCGAGCGCCTCGTCGGAGGAGAACCCGAAGCCCGGCCCCGGCACGATCATGAACGCGAAGCAGCCGTAGCGGCCGATCTGCTCGAGCAGCTCAAGCGCACGGCTCGTCCGCGTATACTCAAAGCCATCCCTGCATCGCAGGGCAAAGACGACATTCGGCACCAGAATGAAAACCATAAAGATGAGGCCGAACACATTCAAGCTCATCCGCTTCTCCCCTCTTCCCCCTTGTCAGCGTCCTTACGCGATGCCGTAGAAGCGCTTTCCGTTCTCCCGCGTGATGTCGCAGAGGGTCTGCGCGTCCATGCCGCGCAGCGCCGCAATGAAGCGGCAGATGTGCGCCACGTTGCAGGGATCGTTGCGCCGCCCGCGCACGGGCTCCGGCGCGAGATACGGGCTGTCCGTCTCGATCATCAGGCGGTCGAGCGGCACGTTCGCGGCGACCTCCTGCAGATTCAGCGAGCGCTTGAACGTCACCGGCCCCGCAAAGGAGATCATGCAGCCGAGGCTGAGGTAGATCTTCGCGCTCTCCCAGCTCGCCGAGCAGCAATGCACGACGCAGGCGGGCAGCGCATCTCTGTGCGCGCGCAGGATGTCGATCACATCCCCATGCGCATCGCGGATGTGCAGGATAACGGGCTTCCCCAGCGCATAGGCCAGCTCGAGCTGGCGCGCAAAGACATCCTTCTGCACGTCACGCGGCGAGAGGTCGTAGTAGTAATCCAGCCCGATCTCCCCGAGCGCGCAGACCTTCGGCTCCTGTGTCAGCCAGCGCGTGAGCACGGGCACGTCGTCCTCCGTGAAGGTCTTCGCGTCATGCGGATGGACGCCCACCGCGGCGTAGATTCCCTCATGCGCGTTGGCCAGCGCCACGCTCGCCGCGCTTGATTCCATGTCCGCGCCGACGCACATGCACAGCATGTTCCCCTCGCGCATCCGGGCGAGCAGCGCCTCGCGATCCGCGTTAAAGCGCTCGTTCGTCGGATGCGCATGGGTATCGAACAGGCCACTTAGCTTGATTTCTTCGTCCATAGCTCCCCGATCAGCCGATTTCGCAGCCGTCCTCCATGTCCGCGTCGACGGTCAGCAGGCTGAGCTTGCTGTCGTCCGCGTTCGCGGCACACAGCAGCATGCCGTGGGACTCGATGCCGCGGATCTTGCGCGGCGCAAGGTTCGCCAGCAGGACGACCTTCTTGCCGATCATCTCCTCCGGCGTGTAGAACTTTGCGATGCCGGAGACGACGATGCGCTCCGTGTTGCCCACCTTGAGCGTGGACATGAGCAGCTTGTCCGCCTTGGGCACCTTTTCGCACTTGAGCACCTTCGCCACGACGAGCTGCATCTTCTCAAAGTCGTCAAACGCGATGAGATCCTTCTGCGTGAAGACGGTCTTCTCCTCGTCCTGCGGCGCAGGCAGCTCGTCCTTGGCCGCCTTCTGAGCCTCAGCCTGCGCTGCCTGATTCTCCGCCTCCAGGCGCTCGAGCTCCTTGGCGACGTCGATGCGCGGGAAGAGCGGCTCGCCCTTGTGGACGACGCTGCCCGGCTTCGCGCCGCCGAAGGTCTTGACGGAATCCCAGGTCTTGAGCGCCTCGTCGGTGACGCCGATCTGCGCGAAGATTCGCTCCGGCGTCCGCGGCATGGTCGGGGCGATCAGCACGCCGACGATGCGGGCGCACTCGAGCAGCACATACATCACCGTGCCCAGGCGCGGACGGTCCGCCTCGTTCTTGGCGAGGATCCACGGGGTCGTCTGGTCGATGTAGCGGTTGCATTCGCCGATCAGCTTCCAGATTTCGGCCAGCGCGCTGGAGAACTGCAGCGCGTTCATGCTCTTCTCCACGCTCTGCCAGAGGCTCTGCGCCTGATCGATGATCTTACGGTCGAGCTCGGTGTATTCCGCCGGCGCCGGCACAACGCCGCCGAAGTACTTCTCGATCATCGCAACGCTGCGGCTGACGAGGTTGCCCAGGTCGTTGGCCAGGTCCGCGTTGATGCGCTTGATCAGCGCCTCGTTGGTGAATTCGCCGTCGGAGCCGAACGGCACCTCGCGCATGAGGAAGTAGCGGATCGCGTCCGACGAATAGCGCTCGCAGAGCTTCACCGGATCGACGACATTGCCCTTCGACTTGCTCATCTTGCCGCCGTTGATGACCAGCCAGCCATGGCCGAAGACCTGCTTGGGCAGCGGCAGGCCGAGCGCATGCAGCATGATCGGCCAGATGATCGTGTGGAAGCGGACAATCTCCTTGCCGACGAGGTGGATGTCCGCCGGCCAGTACTTCTGAAACAGCGAATCGTCGTCCGAGCCGTAGCCCAGCGCGTTGATGTAGTTCGTCAGCGCATCGAGCCACACATAGACGGTGTGCTTCGGGTCAAAATCGACCGGGATGCCCCATTTGATCGACGTGCGCGAGACGCACAGATCCTGCAGACCGGGGATCAGGAAGTTGTTGAGCATCTCCGCCGTGCGCGTGGAGGGCTGAATGAAGTCCGGATGGGTCTTGATGTAGTCGATCAGCCAGTCCTGATACTTGGAGAGGCGGAAGAAGTAGCTCTCCTCGCGCGTCTTCTCCACCGGGCGGCCGCAGTCGGGGCAGCAGCCGTCCTTGAGCTGCAGCTCCGTCCAGAAGGACTCGCAGGGCGTGCAGTACCAGCCCTCGTACTCGCTCTTGTAGATGTCGCCCTGGTCGTGCAGCTTCTTGAAGATCTTCTGGACGGACTTGACGTGGCGCTCGTCCGTCGTGCGGATGAAATCGTCGTATTCGATATCCATCAGCTTCCAGAGCTTCTTGATGCCGTCGACGATGTGGTCGACGTATTCCTGCGGGGTGACGCCCGCCGCCTCCGCCTTGCGCTCGATCTTCTGGCCGTGCTCGTCCGTGCCCGTCAGGAAATAGACGTCATAGCCGCTCTGCTTCTTGAAGCGCGCCATCGTGTCCGCAGCCGTGGAGGTATAGCTGTGGCCGATGTGCAGATTGTCGCTCGGATAATAGATCGGGGTTGTGATGTAGAACGTCGGTTTCTCGCTCATGCTTTCCTCTCCTTAAAAAAACGTCCCCCGCGCCTGCGAGGGACGATTGATCGTGGTACCACCCTGTTTCGCCGGCGGCCAAAGCCGCCCGCCTCAAAGCCCGTAACGAGGGCTAACGCCGCGCTTATTCATCGCGGATGCTCCAAAGCCATGCCAGATTGCTTTTCACCGCCGGCTTTCACCTTGCCCGGCTCTCTTTAGGCGCAAGTCCGATCTGCTCTCTTCTTCATCGCAAGCCATATACGCACATATTATAGGGAGTTTTCCGGCTTTTGTCAAGCCGGTGTTCAAGGATATCAGTTCACCTCGGAGACATAGCGCTGCCAGAGGATGCGCGCGACATTCCCCTCCCCATCGAGCTCGTACGAAAGCTCCACAAAGACCTCGTTTTTGTCCCCGATGGGATAGTAATAGTGGATCGCGTAGTGGCCGTCAGCCTCCCTGCGGTAGGTGCCGAACATCGTGTTGGCCGAATTGTAGTTGTAGAGCAGCCTGTTGCCGTCGTCGTCAAGCGGCGGATGGCCCAGATCCTGGAACAGCGCCATGACGTCCTCACCGCTCATGCCGACCTTGGTCGACCTGGGTCCGCTCATCTTCGTGCTGGTCGTATCCAGCGCGTAGAGCACGGGGCTGCCGCCCGCCGTCTTGATGACAAAGCGCGCCGTGCCCCACTCATAGACGGCCTCGTAGCTCTCCATCCCCTCGCTGTACCATTCCGCCTCGGGCAGAAGCTCATAGCTCTGCGGCGTACCCCAGGCCTTGGTGAAGGTCTTGTAGCCCGTCGAATAGAGCTCCATGTTTTTGAACGTGTCCGAGGAGGTGAAGCGGCGCTTGAGGTTGCCCTCGACCTTGTAGGTCACCTGCATCTCATAGCTGATCTTGCCGTTGCTGGAGACCGCGATGGCGCGCAGTGTCGAGCTGCCGGCAGGGATCTGGATCGGCTCCGTGTAGAGCGTCGACTCGGTCGTCGCCTGCCGTCCGTCGAGCGTGTAATAGATCGCGACGATCTTCGCGTTCTCCTTCTCGTCCTCGTCGCCGGGGCGGAGGGAGACCTTGGGCGCGTTCTTGTATTCGCCGGAAGCGTAGTTGGCCTTCGGCGCGGCGGGTGTTGGGATGACCACCGTGTAATTGGCCGAAATCTGCTCGCTGGGCGTCCCGTTCTCCGTGAAGCCGATGGCCTTGACCGTCATCTTGCCCTCCGGAACGTGGATCTTCGTGTCCGCCGCATAGATCTGGCCCGATTCGGAGGGATCCGTCCCGTCCGTGGAATAATACACGGTCTCGCCCTCCGGGATCGTGATGGTGACGTCGATCTCCTCGTTGTAGCGGCCACCCTCCATCGAGAAGGAAGGAGCGGTCGGCGTGAACTCGCGCAGCATGACGTCGAATTCCTGCGTGCTCGTCGCGTTTTCCGAGCCGAGCTTCATCAGGTCGATCGCCTCGGCGTTGTAGCCCTCCTCCTGGTAGATCTTGATCAGATTGCGGTACGCGCTGGGATGGCTGGGCGCGATGTCGTTGATCAGCGACTCGTAGATCGCCTTGGCCTCCTCCACGCGCCCGAGCTCCGTATACGCCTGCGCCATCAGGATCAGCGCGTCGACATTCTCCGGCTCGCGCTCAATGGCCACGCTGAGCGGCTCGAGCGCGCGCGTGAAGTAGGCCTGCTCGATGAGCTCCTGCCCATAGGTCACATACGCGTCGGTCCGCGCCACAGACCAACCCCACTGCGCCATCAACCGCTGCCCGCTCTCCGAGCCGAAGAGCATGTAGCCGCAGGCGGAGCCGACAAACACCAGAACGAGCACGACGGCGAAGACGACCCGGCGCAGCCGCTTGTGCGAGCGCTGGTAGATTGGCGGCTGAAGCATCGCGGGCCGCGCGTCGACCTTGCGTCGAATGTGATCCGGCGCGCGGCGCACATGGCGCACCTCAGCCTGCCTGCGCTCCTGCTGGCGGCTCAGGCCCACCGGCACGCGGCTGGCAGAGGAGCTTCCTCCCTTCGGCGCGGCTGTTCTGTCCGGCGTGGAAACCGTTCCCCGGTTTGTGCTCCTCTCCTGTTCTCCTTTGTGTCTGGCCATGTCTTTGTCCGGAGCGACGCGGCGCGTCACGCGCACGGCCTCCTGCTCCTTCGGCAGGTCGACCTCTGCCTGTCTGCGCCTCGTCACGCGCTGCACAGCGGAGCATCCCGGGCAAATCCGAGCGGTATCGGGCAATTCCCTGCCGCAATTTGGACAAATCAAGAAAGCGGTTCCTCCTTATATGATCGATCAAATGAAAGCCTCGCGGGGCTTATACGCGCTTGAGGGACTCGTAATAGGGGTCGCCGGCAAACTCCCGCTCCGGCGGGCGGTCGCCGCCCAGCGCGTCAATCGCGCTGACGATCTCCACATAGTCGAGATAATTGACCTCCGGATCCTCCGCAGCCGCATAGAGCGCGCCCAGCGCACGATCATCCCCCAGCTTGGCCAGGTACGAGGCGAACAGCGCGCGGCGGTCCGTCACATGGGCAAAGCGCTCCATCATCAGCTCGAAGATGCGCTCGTCGCCCGGGAAGTTGCTCAGGATATCCGCAAAGACATCCCGGGCTGCCTCCGTCGCGCCGCCAAGCACGCCGAGAATCGGCTCGACGACGCCCTCGCCCATCGAGATAAGCGCCTCGGCGCAGAGGTCGCCCTTTTCGTCCGGCGCCTCAAGCGCCGCGATAAAGTCGATATAGCGCTGCATCGGCTTTTCGCTCTCCAGCTCGCGCAGCAGCGAAATCGCCGTCATCTGCGCCTCGTCGGACGCGGAGGGATCGTCCAGCAGCTGAAGGAGCGCCGCCTCCGCCTCCCCGCCGAGCTCCGTGATGCGCTCCATGAGCAGATCCGGCACCGGCACGCCCTGCTTCATGTATTCGACCATCCACGCGACGAGCTCCGCCGCGTCGTCAAACTGCTCAAAGTACGCCTCCGGCGTCCTGCCGTCGAGCCAGGAGGCGGGCTTGCTGAGGAACTCCATGTACACGTCGGGCATCATGTCCTCGATCACGTCCATGTCATTCTTGTATTTCTCCGCATTGGCCTTGACCCATGCGGTCGTGTAGCGTTCAAACTGCTTGTCAAAATCAATGCACTTCATCGTTGCTCTCCTTTGCGTCCGTCATCTCATGCTCCGGCGTCTGCTCCGCTTGCCCGGACGACACCGCCATATAGGCCTTGACAATGCGCCCCGCATATAGCCGGCACAGCCTCGCGCTCACCCCGCAGCGCGACGCCACCACGCGCTCGTCCACATGTCTGCCCCTGGCGCGGTGATAGAGCAGCTCCAGCGCAGCGATGCAGGCCCCGCGCTCCTGCGGATTGCCCGGCAGAGGCCGCCGGCTCAGATAGGCCAGCCACATGGGCAGCAGCACCGCCGGCGCGTCCGGATAGTCGGCCGAAAGCGCATCCGACGCCTCCTGGACGATCTCCTGTCCCTGCCGGGAGGGCGCGCCCGCCGCCGTTCCGCCCGCCGCCAGGCGGACGAGCTGTCCGCCCATGTCGACGTCACAGTGCGCAAATCGTTCGTCCGCCGCAACCTCCGTCAGGATGGCGGTTTTGAGGCCGTCCGGCACCTGCGGGTCGGTCAGCGCGTCGCGCAGCACCTCGCGGGACGCCTCCGTCTGCATGCCGCTCATCACGAGCAGCGCGACGATAGCGGTCTGTCCCCCGGCCAGCGCGGAACGCAACGCCCATGCGCTCAGCCGGCACAGCTCTGCGGCGTGCTCCCCGTCCATCTCCTGCTCCGGATCCTCATACAGCGCCGTGATCAGCTGTAGGGCGCGCGAGGCAGCCTCCTGCCGCGTGACGTCCGTACCCAGCGCAAGACGCTCCGCAGGCCTTTTCCCCTCGCGCGTCATGCGGTAAAACGCCTGCGGCACGGTGTCCTCCGGGGTCAGGACGCAGAGCCTGCCAAACAGCCGGCTCGCCTCCTCCAGCCTGCCCAGGTTGGTCAACGCGCAGGCGCGCAGCATCATGCCCCGCGTACAGAAGGGATCCATCTTCAGCAGCCGTTCGGTCAGCCGCAGCGTCAGCGCGTCCTCGCCGCACTTGGCGCTCTCCATAGCGACGCCCAGCAGATCCTCCGGATCACCCGCCCGCATGGCGGCGATGGTCAGCGCGCGCCGCGCGCCCTTGGCGTCCCCGGTCAGCGCGAGGGCGTCTGCCAGCACGCAGAGCGTCTGAATCCGCGCCGGGGCCATCACATGCGCCGTCTTCGCGCAGCGCACGGCCTCCTCGCCCTCGCCCCGCAGCAGACAGCAGCAGGCCAGCAGCGTGTAGCCCTGCGCCGAGGCATGCAGCGACACGGCGTGGCGCAGCGTCCGCTCTGCCGCCGCCGTCTTTCCCTCCTGAAGCCGCTCCACAGCGCGACGCTCCAGCTCCCGCGCACGCCCCCGGGCGGAGACAGGCTTCGGCCGCTCCAGCTCGGCGCGGATCTGCTGGCCCAGAAGTCCCGCCGCCTCCTGCGGGATATCGCCGCCGCCCGTTTTGAGAAAGCGCTCAAAATATGAAGCGGCGCGCTGCAGGTCTGCCCGCTGCGCGCTGGAGAGCGCCAGCTGAAAGTAGGCCTCCGCGCGCTTCTCCCCGCCGAGCCGGGCGACGCGCAGATAGGAGCGCTCTGCCTCCTCCTCGCAGCCCATCTCGTCATAGGCGCGCGCGAAGCCCAGCTCAATTTCCTCGTGCAGGCCAACCTGCGCCTTCGCCCGCGTCAGCAGCGTCATGGCCTCGTCATACCGGCCTGCGCGCCGGTGACGGGCTGCTCGCTCTACCAGATATTCCCATGTCCGTTCAAGCGAAACCACGTTGCTCATGGCGTTCCTCCCTTGTCCTTGCGGGCACGGCAAAAGTTACGCCCCGTCCCCGCCGGATGCCTGCTCGAGCAGGCGGTTGAGCTCCTCGCCGGTAAAGGCATAGTGCCTGCGGCAGAAGTGGCAGCTGACCTCGCAGCCGTGCTGCTTTTCGATGATGTCGCGAAGCTCCGCCGCGCCCATCGACAAAAGGACGCGCTCGATGTATTCCCTGGAGCAGTCGCACTGAAGCGTGAGCGGAATCTCCTCGAGGATTTCCGGCTCCAGGCCGCGGAAGCAGCCCTCGACGATCTCTTCCAGCGTCATCTCCCGCAGCATCTGCGAGACGGCGGAGAAGAGCTCCGCGCGGATCTCCAGCGCGTCGAGCAGCTCCTCCGAGCAGCCCGGCATCGCCTGAATGAGGACGCCGCCCGCGGAGAGGATCCTTTCGCCGACCAGCGTGCCCAGCGCGCACAGCGAGGGCGTCTGCTCCGACTCGAGATAATACATCGCAAAGTCCTCGGCAACCTCGCCGGAGACCAGGTTGACCCGCCCGATATACGGCTCGCCGAAGCCGTAGGAGCGCATCACGGTCAGCTGTCCGTCCTTGCCCAGCGCGCCGCCCACGTCGAGCTTGCCGTTGGGCTTGAGCGCGAGCTCCACCTCCGGATGCTCGATGGTGACCTTGACGCGCCCGTCCGGGCCCGCGACGGCGCACATCGGCCCCGCCGGTCCGCCGCCGTTAATTGTCACCGTGATGCGGTCACCGTCGCTCTTGAGGTTCGCGCCCATGATCGCCGTCGCCGCGAGCATACGGCCCATCGCCGCGCTGCAGGTGTTGCTCGCGTTGTGAATGTCGCGCGCCTGCTGGGCCATTTGGGTGGTATCGCAAAGAAATACGCGCGCCTCGCCGCCGCGAAGCGTCAGGCGCAGCAATCTCGATTGTCTCTCTTCCAAGGTGATTCCTCCTGTTGTTGTCTCCATCACAGCGCGGGCCTGCGCGCCGCATAATGAATGCGCAGGCTCTGCGCGTCCGGCCCGTCCATCGTCATGTCCCCGTATGCCCGAACGTCCTCAAAGCCCGCCTCCGCCAGCCAGGTGCGGATCTCCGCCTCGCTGTGCGCGCGCTGGCGGTGCCGCTCCCGGAAGCGGCGGTAGCGCCCGTCCTCCTCGCGCACGAAGAAGGTCACATCCATCGTCAGCACGTGGCTCTCCCGGTTCAGGCGGTTCTGCCATAGCACGGCAAGCCCATCGCGCTCCTCGCCGAAGAAGGCGTCGCCCATCGTGTCTTCCAGCTTATGCCGGCTGGAACAGTCAAAGCACAGCCTCCCGCCGGGCCTGAGCGCCGCAAACGCCGAGGCGAAAAACGCGCGCACATCGGCCTCCGCCGTCAGGTAGTTGACCCCGTCGCAGGTCGCGAGCACGGCCTCCGTGCGCCGTGTCAGCGCCAGGGCGCGCATGTCTTGGCGCACAAAGCCGCAGGCGACGCCCCAGCGGCGCGCCTTCTCCTCCGCCCTGCGCAGCATCGCGGGGGAAAGATCGACGCCCGTCATCTGAATGCCCGCGCGCGCCAGGCGGACCGTCAGGCTGCCCGTGCCGCAGGCGCATTCGACCGCCCGGGCGGGCAGCTCGCCCGATTCTCCTCGCAGAAGCGAGAGATAATGCTCGCTCCAGGCGTCGTAGTCGTAATCGTCCATCAGCGTGTCATACACGCCGGCAAAGTCGTCGTACATGCTTCCTCTTACGTCGATCGTTTCTTGCGCATCTTCCCGGACATCAGCCCGCCGATGCGTCCGCTCTCCTTGGCGGAGAGCCCTGCCCAGCCAACCTCGAGCACGCGGTCGAGCAGCCCCGCCGCCTCGGCGGCGCGGTATTTGCTCCGCTCCTGCGGCGTCGGCGGTGTGAAATCCTTATCCATCCGGCTTCACCTCCGCCAGACAGGTTCCCCTGTCCGGCCGGGTTTCATGCCCGGTCACTCGTCCTCTTCTTCCTCGTCATCATCATCCTCGTCGGCGAACACCTCGTCCGGGTCCTGCGGACGAAGGCCCATGCCGACCTGCGCGCCCTCGATCCTCGGGTTGAGGTATTTGTCAAAGACGCCGTTGGCAACCGAGGCATACACCAGGCGGGAGAAGGCAAAGCCGAACAGCATATAATACAGCGACATCACGAGCACCACGATGCCGTTGCCGACATACACGCCGAAGGCCAGAATCGCCACCGGAACAAGCGTCACCAGGCGCGAAAACAGAATCTGCGGCAGGCAGGCGGCCGCCATCAAAAACGCGTTCTTGAGCAGCTGGCCAAAGCGCAGCTCATAGCCCACCATCATCGGATAGAGCAGCGGGAGCATCAAAATCCAGAGCAGCGTCATGGAGAGCACGAGCACCAGCGGCACGATCATCAACAGATTCTGAGAGGACATCTGCCCATAGTAGGTCACAGCCGTATACGCCAGCACCGGCACCAGGCCGCTGATGCAGGAGACGCCCAGCGCCTGCTTCCAGTTGGAGCGGAAGGCGTCCTTGTAGTCGGAAAACAGGAAGGCGTGCTGATCGCGCGCCCAGTTGCGCATGATGTACGCCGAGCCCGCCGAGGAGGGGCCCGTGATCAGCGTGCAGGGGATCAGCCCCAGCAGCCACATCACCAGATAGCCGCTCATCGAGGAGAGCAGCTGCATGGCGCCGTTCTCCTGGGCCAGGATTGCCTCCGCGTCGATGTTCTGCAGCGCAAAGATGTTGAGATACGTCCAAAGGAGAAACGGCAGCCAGAAGAGCAGCTGCAGCAGGTTGACCTTCACCAGGTCGAAGATGTGATCCTTGAGCACGAGGAAGAACAGCGACATGCGGTTTTTCGGCATGTCCATCTCGCTGTAATCGCGCTTGCCGGCCTTGCCATAGTAGAATCTGTCAAAAAAGCCCATCCTGTTTCCTCCTTATCGCGCCAGGGAGACGAGGCCCATGAAGAGTGCGAGCCCCGGAACCAGCGCGGTTTCATCAAAGTCAAAGTTGCAGGCGTGCAGCGGCGCGCTGTATGTCTCATCGCCGCAGCCGCAGAAGACGAAGACGCCCGGTGCGCTAAGCTGATAGAAGGAGAAATCCTCCGCCGTCATCTTCGGTTTTGCCATGGCCATCCGGTCGCCCAGCAGCGCACGCACGCGCGCAAACTCCGCCGGGTCGTTCTCCGCGCAGGGATAGAACACGCGCTTGATGAACTCCGTCTGCGTGCCGAACGCCGTGTCGACCGCGCGCACATCGGCCAGGATCCGCTCCTCCAGCTGCTCGTACACCCGGTTGGAGAAGGTCCGCACGATGCCCTCCAGCGTCGCCTCGGCGGCGAGGATGTTGCGCTGCGTGCCGGCCTGAACGCGCCCGATGGTGATGAGCGCCTGCTGGCAGGGATCGACGCAGCGGGCCACGCTCGTCTGAAGCAGCGTGAGCAGATGGCCCATCGCCGAAATCGCGTCGATGCCCAGGTGTGGCGTCGCGCCGTGCGCGCTCCTGCCGCGGATGACGAAGTCCATCTCGCAGGTCTGCGCCATGATCGGCCCGGCGCAGGCGGCAATTGTCCCCTTGGGCACGTCGGGCATCATGTGCATGCCGTAGACCGCGTCGACATGGGGATTCTCCATCGCGCCCTCGTCGATCATCCGCTTGGCGCCGCCGGTCGTCTCCTCCGCCGGCTGGAACAGCAGCACGACGTTGTCGCGAAGCGCGCGCCGGTTGGCGGCAATCCATTCGGCAAACACCAGCAGGTTGGCCATGTGCCCGTCGTGTCCACAGGCATGCATGGAGCCCGGATGCTCCGAGGCAAAGGGCCGCCCCGTCTCCTCGCCCACGGGCAGCGCGTCCATGTCCGCGCGGAAGGCGACCGTCCGCCCCGTGCCGTCGCCCATGAAGACAGCGCGGATGCCCGTCTGCGCGAAGACGCGCAGGCTGTCCGGCTCAAGCGCCTGCAGATGGCGCATCAGATATTCGTGCGTCTTCTGCTCCCTATATCCCAGTTCGGGAATCCTGTGCAGCGCGCGCCTGTGCTCCCGCAGCCGGGGGAGAAAGCGCTCCGCCTCCCGATTGATCGACGTGAAATCCATTCGTCAGCCTCTTTCCGCATTCATTGCTCCCGCCCGCGCCATTGGCGCAAAGCGTCGATCTTACTCTGTAAGCTCTTCTGCAAAGCTCCTGCCTCGGTCACAAAGCACGGGATTTGCAGCATTTCGTCGGGCTTGCAGCCGGCATCATGCCGGTCTAATTGTATCACATGCGCGCAAAAATGAAAAGCCGGGCCTCACATTTCCTCCCGCGGCGGCGTAATTTTTATCGGGAGGGTCAACGGGCTTGACATCATCCCCATGCTGGTGCTATGATGATCCCACTATCGCCATTTTGTCAAGGTGCCGCCTCGCCAAATGGCCCATGAAAGGAATGAACGCTATGGAGCGCAAATGGCGCGTCGCAATCGTCGGCGCAACGGGCATGGTCGGCCAGCGCTTTGTCTCCCTGCTCGCTGATCACCCCTGGTTTGAAATCGCCGTACTCGCGGCCTCTGCCCGCAGCGCTGGCAAGCCCTATGCGGAGGCCGTCGCGGGCCGCTGGGCCTTTGACTGGGCCATTCCCGAGGCCGTCCGTAGCCTTCCCGTCGTCGATGCCGCCAATGTGGGCGCCGTGACGGAGGCCGTCGACTTCGTCTTCTGCGCGGTGGACATGAAGAAGGACGAGATCCGCGCGCTGGAGGACGCCTACGCGAAGACCGAAACGCCGGTCGTCTCCAACAACTCCGCCCATCGCGGCACGCCGGATGTGCCGATGATCATTCCGGAGCTGAACCCGGAGCACGCTGAGGTCATCGAATACCAGCGCAAACGCCTTCACACGAAGACCGGCTTCGTCACCGTGAAGCCCAACTGCTCCATCCAGTCCTATGTGCCGGCGCTGACGGCGCTGCGCGACCTTCAGCCGACCCGCGTCGTCGTCTCGACCTATCAGGCGATCTCCGGCGCAGGCAAGACCTTCGCGCGCTGGCCGGAGATGGTGGACAACGTCATCCCTTACATCGGCGGCGAGGAGGAGAAGAGCGAAAAGGAGCCTCTCAAGATCTGGGGCAAGGTCGAGGGCGGCGTGATCGTCCCGGCGAAGGCTCCGATCATCAGTGCGCATTGCATCCGCGTGGCTGTGGCCGACGGCCATCTGGCCACCTGCTGGGCGAGCTTTGAAAAGCCCGCTTCCAGGGAGGAAATCATCGAGCGCTGGCGCACGTTCGAGGGCCTTCCGCAGAAGCTGAATCTCCCCAGCGCGCCCCATCCCTTCATCCAGTACTGCGAGGAGGACAACCGCCCGCAGACCCGTCTGGACCGCGACTTCGAGCGCGGCATGGGCATCTCGATGGGCCGCCTGCGCGGCGACAGCCTCTTTGACTGGCGCTTCGTCGGCCTGTCCCACAACACGCTGCGCGGCGCGGCGGGCGGCGCTGTGCTCATCGCCGAGCTGCTCTGCGCCCAGGGCTACATTCCCAAAAAATAATCCGCCTAAACCGCATATCCACAGCCGCTCCCTGAAACACTTCCGTCGGAAGCTCAATCAGGGAGCGGTTTTTTTCCGCATGCTTTCCCTTTTCCGTCTCAAGGAGGCCTCATTCATGGCTGCTTCTCCCCTGTTCACAGGCTGCGCGACGGCGCTCGTCACGCCCTTTCTCCCCGACGGCTCGCTTGACGAGGCGGCGCTGCGCCGCCTCATCGCCCGCCAGAATCAGGCCGGCATGGACGCGCTCGTCCTGCTCGGCACGACCGGCGAGCCCTGCACGCTCACGATGCGCGAGCGCGAGCGCGTCATCGAAATCGGCCTCGAGGCGGCGGGCTCCATGCCCGTCATCGTCGGCACAGGCGCCAACGACACGCGCAGGGCCATCGAATATGCCCGTCAGGCGCGTGAGCTTGGCGCGAGCGGCCAGCTCAGCGTGACGCCCTACTACAACAAGGCCACGCAGACCGGCCTGCTGCGCCACTATGAAGCGATTCTCGACGCCTGTCCCCTGCCGATAATCCTCTACAACGTTCCTTCCCGCACGGGCGTCTGCATCCGCCCGGAGACCGCCGCGAAGCTCTCGCAGCATCCGCTGATCGCGGGTATCAAGGAGGCCAGCGGGGATTTTACGTTGATCGCCGATCTGCTCGCGCAGCCCGGCATGATGCCCGTCTACTGCGGCAACGACGACCTCATCTGGCCCATGATGGCGATGGGCGCGGTCGGCGCGGTCAGCGTCGTCTCCAACGTCGCGCCAAAGCAGACGCTCGCCGTCACGTGTGCCGCCCAGGCCGGCCGGGCCTGTGAAGCTGCTGCAGCGCAGCGGGAGCTTCTGCCGCTGATCCGCGCGCTGTTCGCCCAGGTCAATCCCATCCCCGTCAAGGCGGCGCTCTCGATGCTCGGCCTGTGCGGAGATGTGCTGCGCCTGCCGCTCACGCCGATGGAGGAACCGGGACGCGAAACGCTCCGCAGGCTGCTGAGCAGGCAAGCCTTCCTTTAAAACGCGCAAAGCAAAAAGGCAGGCAGTCTCCGCGACCGCCTGCCTTTTGTATGAATGAAATCAGACTTCCTTGTTCGTGGTCTTGAGCACGACGTCGTGCGCGCCGCCCTCGACGATGGAGACGGAGGACACGAGCGTCAGCCGCGCCTTCTGCTGCAGTTCCGGAATGGAGAGCGCGCCGCAGTTGCACATCGTGGAGCGAACCTTCGCCAGCGTGATGTGCACGTTGTCGGAAAGCTTGCCCGCGTAGGTGACGTAGGAATCGACGCCCTCCTCAAACTTGAGCTTCTTGTCGCCGCCGAGGTCGTAGCGCTGCCAGTTGCGCGCGCGGTTGGAACCCTCGCCCCAGTACTCCTTCATCAGCGTGCCGTTGACGTTGACCTTCGCGGAGGGGCTCTCGTCGAAGCGCGCGAAGTAGCGGCCCAGCATCACGAAGTCCGCGCCCATGGCCAGCGCCAGCGTGATGTGATGATCGTGCACGATGCCGCCATCGGAACAGACCGGCACGTAGATGCCCGTCTCCTCGAAGTACTCGTCGCGGGCCTTGCAGACCTCGATGAGCGCCGTCGCCTGGCCGCGGCCGATGCCCTTCGTCTCTCGCGTGATGCAGATGGAGCCGCCGCCGATACCGACCTTGATGAAGTCAGCGCCGCACTCCGCCAGGAAGCGGAAGCCGTCGCGGTCGACGACGTTGCCCGCGCCGACCTTGACGGAATCGCCGTAGTTCTCGCGGATCCAGGCGATGGTGCGCCTCTGCCACTCGGAGAAGCCCTCGGAGGAATCGATGCACAGCACGTCGACGCCGGCCTCCAGCAGCGCCGGCACGCGCTCGGCATAGTCGCGGGTGTTGATGCCCGCGCCAACGACATAGCGCTTGTTGCTGTCCAGCAGCTCCATCGGGTTGTTCTTGTGGGAGTCGTAGTCCTTGCGGAAGACGAAGGAGGACATGCGGCCGTCTCTGGTCACGATCGGCAGGGAATTCAGCTTGTGATCCCAGATGATGTCGTTGGCTTCCTTGAGGGAGGTGCCCTCCGGCGCGGTGATCAGCTTGTCCAGCGGGGTCATGAACGCGGAAACCGGCGTGCTCGTGTCCATGCGGCTGACGCGGTAGTCGCGGCTGGTCACGATGCCCAGCAGCTTGCCGTTGGGGGTGCCGTCCTCCGTCACGGCGACGGTGGAATGGCCGGTCTTCTCCTTGAGCGCGAGGATGTCCGCCAGCGTCTGATCCGGGCGGATGTTGGAATTGCTGGTGACAAAGCCGGCCTTGTAGCCCTTGACCGCGGCAACCATCGCCGCTTCCTCTTCGATGGTCTGGGAGCCGTAGATAAAGGAAACGCCGCCCTCCTGGGCCAGCGCAATGGCCAGATCCTTTCCGGAAACCGCCTGCATGATCGCGGATACCATCGGAATCTTCATGGTGATCGCGGATTTCTCGCCCCTTTTATAGCGGACGAGCGGCGTCTCCAAGCTCACATTGTCCGGGATGCACTCCGCGGAGGAATAGCCCGGCACAAGCAGGTATTCGTTGAACGTATGGGACGGTTCAGAGAAATAGTACGCCATGTTTTTTCCTTTCTCCCTTTCTGGTCGCCATGGGTGAACAATCGTCTTCTTCTTCATCGCAGCTTCCACATCCGCGTATCGGAAAATGCGGTTGATATATTATAAGGCGGCTCGCATCGTTTGTCAATGAAGCGAGCCGCTAG
>SFHU01000176.1 GCA_004555535.1 Clostridiales bacterium | reverse complement strand
CTGCTCGACCCGAGCGTGCCCGTCGTGGCCGTGGTGACGGAGAGCCCCACCCGCATGCAGACCCTCAGCAACGTGCAGGAGATCCTCGCGCGCGGGGCCAAGGTCATCGCCATCGCAACCGAGGGCGACGAGGACGTGCGCGAGATAGCGGACTGCGTCATCTACATCCCGCCCGTGCGCTACTGCTTCTCTGCCATCACCGCGAGCGTGCCCCTGCAGCTGCTGGCGCGCAGCGTCGCCCTCAAGCGCGGCTGCGACGTCGACCACCCCAGAAACCTCGCCAAATCCGTGACCGTGGAGTAGCAATGAGCATCGAAGAGACGTATCCCAACCAGCGGGACCAGGGCACCCAGCCGCAGACATCCCCCGTGGCGGTGGCCGGGTTGGGGGTGGACATCGTGGAGATCCCCCGCATGGAGGCCATACTCCAGCGCAGCCCCGCGTTCGAGCGCAAGGTCTTCACCCAGGCAGAGCGCGACTACTGCCGCTCGAAGCACAACCCCGCCGTGCACTTTGCCACCCACTTCGCTGCCAAGGAGGCGGTGGTCAAGGCGCTGGGCACGGGGTTTTCCGGCGGTATAGGCTTTGCGGATGTGGAGGTCTCGCACGACTTTCGCGGCAAGCCGGTCGCGGTGCTGCACAACCGAGCCCTCGAGTTCGCACGCGAGGCCGGCATCATCGACATCCCCATATCCCTGAGCCGCACCCACGGCACCGCTGTGGCAAACGCCATCGCCACTAGGGAGGACACTAAGCCCGCGCCCCCCGAGGAGAAGCCCGACCCAAAGCGCCAGATCGCCACCGCCTTCAAGGAGCTGAGGGGCATGCTCGACGAGCTCGACGCCGCTCCCCAGGACCCCGCGCAAGCCGCGACCGACCTCGTCGGCGATGAGTAGCGCGGCTATGCAGACGGATCCTTGCGAGTACACGGCCGCCATGGCCGCGCGCTCCCTGCCCCTCCCGGAGCCTGACGCCAACAAGTACAGCAGGGGCCAGGTGCTCGTTTGCGCGGGGTCTTGCTCCTTTCCCGGTGCCGCGGTGCTCGCTTCCCTGGCAGCCGTGCGCAGCGGAGCGGGCTATGCGACCCTGCTCACCCCGGCCCCAGCTGCAGAGGCTGCCCGTGCCCACCTGGTGAGCGTTCCCGTGGTGGCGTGCAGCAGCACGGGTGGGTGCTTCGACGGCGACGCTGTCGAAGAGCTCTGCGCTCGCGCCCCGCGCGCCCGCGCGCTGCTGGCAGGGCCGGGCATGGGGCGCGAGCCGCAGTGCCTGCGCTTTGCGGAGCAGCTGTGCTCCCACCCCGCGCTCTTTCAGCTGCCCCTGCTCTTGGACGCCGACGCCCTGTTTGCCCTGGCGCATGAGCCCTCGATGCTCGATGCACGCTGCGCCGCCCGCGCGGTGACCGTGCTGACGCCCCACGAGGGCGAGGCCGCGCGCCTGTTGGGCCGCGCAGTCGCCTGCAGGGAGGACGACGCCCTGGAGCTTGCGCGGCGCTACTGCGCGGTGGTGGTCCTCAAGGGCCCGCGGACGCTCGTCGCCGCACCCAGCGGCGAGCTCTTCGTCTGCCGCAACGCCGGCCCCGAGCTCGCCAAGGCGGGCAGCGGCGACGTTTTGGCGGGAATGATCGCCGCGTTCTTGGCGCAGGGCCTGCAGGGCGTGGACGCCGCATGCCTGGGGGTGTATCTTCATGGGCGCAGCGGTGCTCTGGCTGCAGGGGAGCTGGGCGTGCTCAGCGTGCTGCCAGAGGACCTCATTGACAGAATCGGGCCGGCCGTCTGCAGCCTGGAGGGGCATTCGGACAGCCTGGCAGCGGCGCGCGGGAACGCGCTGGAGCGGGCGGGTGCCCGCTGAGGAAATGAACGGCAAGGAGAAACAAGGGGATCAGCCATGACCGACTCCATCAACTACTTCGGATCCAACCCCAAGCTGCCCGAGGACGCGGCTGCCGGGCAGAAGCCCTTCGACAGTGAGGGCGACACCCAGCTCACCTTGGGCGCAGACATCGAGCAGGCGGGCAGCACCCCTGCCGTTACCCTGCACGACTCCTATACCCGCGAAAGCGTCCCCCGTGGCGCTTGGGCGCAGATCGACCTCTCCGCCATCGCCTTCAACGTGCAGCAGGCACGCCGCGCCGCCGGCCCCCAGAGGCTGCTGTGCGCCGTGGTCAAGGCAGACGCCTACGGCCACGGGGCCGTCCGCGTCGCCCGCGCAGCGCTCGACGCCGGTGCAGACCGTCTGGCCGTCGCCACCCCCGAAGAGGGCGTCGAGCTGCGCCAGGCCGGCTTCACCGAGCCCATCCTCCTGCTCGCCCAGCCTCCGCAGCGCACCATCCCCCTGCTGCTCGCCTACAACATCACGCCGGCGGTCTACACCCAGGAGTTCGTCCTCGACTACGCCGAGCAGGCAGACATCCAGGGCAAGGAGGCCCCCTTCCACCTGGCCGTCAACACCGGCATGAACCGTATCGGCGTGTTCTACCTGGATGCGGGCGACTTCATC
>SFHU01000082.1 GCA_004555535.1 Clostridiales bacterium | reverse complement strand
TCCCGGAGCATCTGCGTTTCGTCATACAGCCGGTTCAGGCGGCGCATGACGTATTGCAGCCTGCTCTGGCTGCACGTGTCCAGCAGCTCGCCCGCGTTCTCCTGAATCGTGGCGGCCATATCGGTCAGCTGCGTGTAATACCGGATGCGCTGATTCAGCTCTCTGCGCACGACGCTGATCTGGTTGATGAATTTCTCCGTCTTTTCGCAGAGGACAGCCTGCTCCAGCGCGGAGATCCTGTCCTCCAGGGACTGAATCTCCGCCAAATCCTCCTGCACCAGCGCCAGAAAGAAGTCCATCAGCAGATCGTCCGCGCCGTCAGCGTGATGCGGGCGCATGGCCCGGATTCTGTCGATGCACGTCCTGGCTACGCCGTCCGGATCGACAAACAGGATGCAGTCCTTCCACCAGACGAAGGACACCCGCTTTTCGGGCGATTTCCCCTTCGCCGGAAGCTGCACCGTCCCCCGGATGCGGTCCGCCTCAATCGAAAGGCGGCAGCCTCTGCCTGAGCGGGTCTGCTCTGGCGGCAGCAGGGCTTCGGGCAGGTTTTCCGTTTCAAGCGCCTCCGGCGGCAGGACGGCGGCGATATGCGAAAACGCGGTGATATCGCCGCGCGTGATGGCGGTCAGGCTTTTGTCCAGCTGATAGTACAAGCGAATACGCCCCCTTTGCGCACATTATAGCCCTCTGTATGCGGGATTGCAATCCTGAAACGAAACGCTGCAGGGGCTTAACGCAATCCCGAATCGGGCATACACTATGGCAAGAGAATACGGAGAAGAAGGAATTGAAATGAGTAATCGGCGTTTTTCGCGGGTGGATGCGGCGAAAGTCGTGCTGGTCATGCTGCTGGCGACGGCGCTGGGCATCCTGTTTGCCTCTTTGGGCTTCCCGGAAACCAACATCGTGCTGGTGTATCTGGCGGCGGTGCTGCTCATCGCCCGGTATACGCACGGACCGGGCTACGCGCTCGCGGCATCCGTGCTGGCGACGTTTGCGTTCAACTATTTCTTTACCGATCCGCGCTTCACCTTTGAGGTCAGCGATACCAGCTACCTGATCACCTTTGCCATCATGACGTTCACCGCGATCTTCACCAGCACGCTGACCGCGCAGATAAAGCGCAGCGCGCGGCAGGCGCTGGCGCGCGAGCGGGACACGCAGGCGCTCTACCAGCTGACCAACCGCCTGAGCGACGCGCAGAGCATGGAGAAAATCGGCACGGCGGCGCTTGGCAGCATCGGGCAGACCTTTGGCTGCGACGCCGCGCTGCTCTTCCTGACGGAGAAGGGTGAGGCGGAGCGCAGCTACCTGCAAGTCGGCAGCGCACTGGCGCAGATGGAGCGGCGCGCGCCGGACAGGGAAATCGACGCCGAGCTGCCGGAGGAGCTGATGCTCGTGCCGATGGACGCGAAGCTCATCGTGCAGATGCTCGTCAACCTGCTGGACAACGCCGTGCGACACACTCCGCAGGGCAACGAAATCAAGGTCTGCGTGGAGAAGCGGGACGGAAAGGCCGTGTTCAGCGTGCTTGACCGGGGCGAGGGCATCCGCGAGGAGGACCTGCCCCACCTCTTTGAGCGCTTTTACACCACGCGGGGCAAGTGCGCCGATGCGGCCCGCAGCGTCGGGCTGGGGCTGTCCATCTGCGACGCGATTGCCAGGGCGCACGGCGGAAGCATCATGGCGCAGAGCCGGGAAGGTGGCGGCGCGATCTTTACCTTTGAGCTGCCGATGGAGGAGGAGAAACAATGAACAGCCTGCACGAGCACATCCTCGTGGTCGAGGATGACGCACAGATTCGCCATTTCATCTGCTTCACGCTGGAGGCGGAAGCCTACGTCTGCCTCACGGCGGCGACGGCGGAGGAGGCCATGCGGTTGCTGGCCGCAGAGCCCATCGACCTGATGCTGCTGGATCTGGGCCTGCCCGACCTCGACGGCACGGAGGTCATCCGTCGCCTGCGGACGTGGTCGGAAATGCCGGTCATCGTCGTCTCCGCGCGCGATCAGGACAAGGAAAAGGTGGCGGTGCTCGACCTCGGCGCGGACGACTACCTGACCAAGCCCTTCTCCGCAAGCGAGCTGCTGGCGCGCATCCGCGTCGCCCTGCGGCATATGTACAAGCAGTCCGGCGCGAAGGCGAATCCCGTCTATCAGACCGGCGAGCTGCGCCTTGACGCGGAAAAGCGCAAGGTCTATCTGGGCGATGCCGAGATTCATGTGACGCCGATGGAGTATTCGCTGCTCCTGCTGCTGTTCAAAAACCAGGGCAAGGTGCTCACGACCTCGGTCATCCTGCGGGAAATCTGGGGCGCGGGCTACGGGCAGGACACACAGGCGCTGCGGACGCTGACCGCCGGCCTGCACAGAAAGATCGAGAAAAACCCCGCCAAGCCGCGCTACATCCTCACGGAGATCGGCGTGGGCTACCGGCTCGCGGAGGAGCGGGAGTGAGCGCGGAACCTGCCGGCTGCCATCATCGCCGTTCCATGCTGTCCTTCGCAGTAATCTCGCGAATGACCCGGCACGGATTGCCTGCCGCCAGGCTATGAGGCGGAATGTTCCTCGTCACAACGCTTCCCGCGCCGATCAAAGAGCCTTCGCCAATCGTCACGCCGCCGCAGACGATCACATTGGAGGCCAGCCAGCAGTCCTTTTCGATGACGATGGGCCGGGCATATTCCAGATTGTAGACGCTGCCATCTGTTCGCTGACGGACATTGCGCTCCTCCGGGAGCAGCGGGTGCATGGGTGTCGCCAGGGTCACATTGGGGCCGATGAGCACATTGTCGCCAATGGTCACCGGGCAGACATCCAGGCAGGTAAAGTTGAAATTGGCGCCGCTGTACTGCCCAAAGGTGGTGTTGCAGCCGTAATCAAAGTAAACCGGGGCCTGCAGGCCGGGAATTTCAGCCGAGTTGGGCAGCAGGGCGCGCAGCAGCTCCAGCTGCTTTTCAGGCTCATCTTCATCTGTTTGATTATAGCGTCTCGCCAGCCTGCGCGCCTTGATGCGCAGGCCGGTCAGCTCTTCATCAGAAGGGTCATACAGTTCTCCGGCAAGCATCTTTTCTCTTTCTGTCATCTCATTGTCCTCCTTTACAAATTACTGGTTTATGATTCGATGGAGGTGACGGTCAGGGGAGAAACCATCCATCTGACGCCGATTGAGTACAGAATCCTCAAGCTGCTGGCGCAGAACATCGGCCGTGTGCTCACGCACAGCATGATCATCCGCGATGTCTGGGGAAGCCTGGATCAAAAGAGCGTCCCCTCTCTGCGCGTATTCATGACGACGCTCAGACGGAAGCTCGAACAGAACAGCCAGGGCGAGCAGTACATTCAGACGCGAATCGGCGTCGGGTACAGGATGGCGCCGATGGAGAATCGCTGATGATCACATCGAATGCCCTGTCTGGCGGAATCAAACCCTGAAAGATGTCGCACAATGTCGCAGGACGCCCAAAAAGATATATTGCAAAACACTTATCACGGAAAGACGCGAGCAGTTCTGTTGTCCGTATTAAGAGTATTGTCTTGCAGCAACCCACGCCAAGGCCTGCTCCGTCCGGAAAGAGAATGAGCTGTACATGTGAGAAACAGGGGAAGCATTCTATGAAAACCGGCGTAATCGATATGGGCGGCGGTTACCGGGGGGATTTACGCTGCCCGTGCTCCCGCCTGCCGCGTTGAAAGAACATCCCCGAAAGCCGAGGCCTTCGGGGATGTTGTCAGTACCGGCTCTGCATAGCGAGCCTTTCGCGGATTTTCTCCCGGAAGCTCTCCGGGGACACCACCTGCACCATGGCGCCAAAGGACAGGATGCGGATCAGGATTTCCGTCTCGTCGCTTTTGTCATAGTGGAGCGTCACCTGATAGCGGTTTTTGTCCAGCCTTTTGGTCTCCTTTTCCAGGTGGGAAAAATGCAGCAGCACCCGCTCCAGCGCGCCGCGTTCATCGGTCAGCTCCATCGTCAGGCACTCGGTGTGCAGCAGGACCTGATGGGGGAATGCAGGCCGCCGAATCGAGCAGCCGGCAGCTCTCCATCCGGGACAGGTTGATCATCCAGGGCAAAGCGCCCTCCGCCGCCAGCCGGAACCGGTCGTCCTTTTCGGAGTATTCCAGATATTGGGGGGAGACGGCGGCGTGGTGCCGGTTTCCCTTGCCGCCCAGGAAGGTCACATCCAGCTGCCTCTGCTCCCGGAGCGCCGCGAGAATGGTGCGGAAGCGGCGGATATACTCGGGATCGGTATAATCATCCCCATCGGTGTAGCGGTCGAAATACACCAGCCATTCCGGGCGGAACAAGGGCTCGATATCCTCCAGCCCTGTGGTGTCCGGCTCAAACAGCTGCACCCGGGGATCCAGGAGAATCGCTTTCATCCACCGCTTCTGCAGCAGGGTCAGGGGCATGGCAGGCAGCCGCCGCAGCGGCGTGCTGTAATCCGGATGAAGCAGCGGCCACTGCCCGGAGGACAGGGCTCCGGGGATGGTCAGCAGGCTCTCCTCAAAGGTGGTGTCCTGGACGACCTGCCGCAGCGCCCTTCCGTCCAGGGTTCCCTCCACCGCCCGCGCGAGAATCCCCGCCACCGCCTGATAATAGCTTCCGTACACCTCACTGAACAGCATCCGTATCGCCTCCGTACATGGCCTGCATCGCCGCGAGATCTCCGTAAAACCGCCTAGCGACCTCCGGATTGGTGCATTGCAGGGACGCCACACGGCCCGTAAACGTGCGAATCCAGGGCAGCAGCTCCAGCGCGTCGAGCACATCCGCCTCAAAGCGCCAGTTGCCGCCGCCCAGCTCCGTGACGGCGCCGCAGCGCTTCTCCCGGAAGAGCCGCTTGACGACAAAGGCCTCCTCCGGCTCCGCGTGAATCACCATCTCCAGATGCTCCGTCTCCTCGCTCCGCTTCGTGGCGACGCCCCAGACCCGCTCCTCGAACGCGCACAGCGCCTGCATGCGCCGGTCATCGGCCGCCGTCGGCTCGCCGGGCTTCACGGCGTCAATCAGGTCCAGCCTGAAAAACCGGAACCGTCCATCCGCCTGCGCCAGCACATAGTTCCTTCCGGTCTGGGTGCTGATGTAGATTTTCAGGGGGAGAATCCGGGTGCTGCGCTGGCCCTTCTGCAGGGCCGCCATCCTGTTTTCGCCCATCGCCAGAAACAGCGCATACAACACCTCGCTGTCCAGCGCGCTGAGGATGTAGTGGTGCTTGAAGCGGAAGATTTCCGGCTGCGTCTCCAGCTTGTCCAGAAGGCAGGAGCCGACGACCCCCAGGGGCGCAGCCTCGGAGAAGAACGACGCCGCGCCGCATTTCATGCGATGCCCGGCTCCAATTGAGTCCCCGGCCGCGCGCCGCCGGATACACAAAGCCGGGACTGCAAAGCCCAAAGGTCCTGCAGTCCCGGTCCATGGATATTCCTGATGATTACTTCTGCACGAGGTGAATCGCGAAGCCCGCGATCTCGTCCTTGAGGTAGATCGCCTTGAGCTGGCCATCCTTGACGTTGGCGCTCGCGGGATCGAACTCGAAGCCCTGCATCTCCAGATACGCCTTGGCGCGCTCGATGAAGTTGGTCTTGATGCCGATGTGGCCCTTCGCGCCGCGGAACGGGGTCTTCATGACCTCGATGCCCGTGCCGGCGAAGATGGAGCTGTTGCCGACCTTCATCGTCCAGCCCAGCAGCTTGCACAGCTTGGTCGCGGTCTCCATCGCCTCGGCCTCGTCGGCGCTGTTGATGCCCACGTGCGCGATCTCCAGGCCGAGCATGTGCTGCACAGCGGAGGCGGTCAGCGCGCGGATGCGGTCCCAATCCTTCGCCTTGACGGCGTCGCCCGGCACCATCCAGCTGCCGCCGCAGCAGATGATCTTCTTGAAGGAGAGATAGTCGAGCAGGTTGCTCTCGTTGACGCCGCCGGTGGGCATGAACTTCATGTCGACATACGGCGCGGCGATGGACTTGATGTACTTGAGGCCGCCGGCCGCCTCAGCCGGGAAGAACTTGACGGTCTTGAGGCCCAGGGAGAGCGCAACCTCGATGTCGCTCGGGTTCGCGGTGCCCGGGCAGACCGGGATGCCGATCTCCTGGCAGTGCTTGACGGTGGTCGGGTTGAGGCCCGGGGAGACGATGAACTTCGCGCCCGCGGCCACAGCGCGGTCGACCTGCTCGCAGGTGAGCACGGTGCCGGCGCCCACGACCATATCCGGGAACGCCTCGGTCATGTTCTTGATGGCGTCCGCCGCCGCGGCGGTGCGGAACGTCACCTCGGCGCAGGGCAGGCCGCCCTCGATCAGGGCCTTGGCCAGCGGCACAGCGTCGTTCGCGTCATTGATGGCGATAACCGGCACGATGCCGATCAGGGAGAGTTGCTGCATAACGTCCATGGGAATGACCTCCTTTAATTTAAACCTGTATCCATTCATGAAGAAGCAGCCACTTTGCCGCTTCGTCGCTGTAAACCGCCTACGGCGACAGCGACGAACACGCCTTGGAGAAAACTGTTTCTTCATCATCGCGGGGAGATTTTGGGCTGCCGCCCAAACCTGCTTGGGGATTTCATCCCCAAACCCCTTCTTCGCTTCGCGCCTCTCACACGAGAGCTCTGCGTTATTTCACAAAGTCCCCGCGCATCGGAGCGAAGATATCCAGCAGCGTGCCGGCGCTCAGGCAGGTGCAGCCATGCACCCTGCCGCCGTCCACGACGATGGAATCGCCCTTCCTCATCGTGCGGGTTTCGCCCTCGATATGGTAGGTGAATTCGCCCTCGAGCACGTAGGAGATCTGCGTGTGCGGATGGCTGTGGTCCGCGCCGACAGAGCCGGTGTCAAAGCCGACCTCCACAAGCATCATTTCGCCGTTGTAGGCGCGGATTTTGCGGCGCTGGCCGCCGCCCAGCTCGATCCACTGCGGCTCCTCGCCTCTGACAAACGTCTGCATGGGAGCATGTCTCCTGTTTCTTGCGCTCAGTCAACCTTCATGCCGAAGTATTCGACCGCGTTGTTGTAGCAGATGCCCTTGACGAGCTCGCCCAGCGTGTCATAGTCCTCCGGATACTCGCCGTTCTCGACCCACTTGCCGATCAGGTTGCACAGGATGCGGCGGAAGTACTCGTGGCGGGTGTAGGAGATGAAGGAGCGGGAGTCGGTCAGCATGCCGACAAAGCGGCCCAGCAGGCCCAGCGCGGCGAGGGACTTCATCTGCTCGATCATGCCGAACTGCTGGTCGCAGAACCACCAGCCGGAGCCGAACTGGATCTTGCCCGGGATGCCGTCGCCCTGGAAGTTGCCCAGCATCGTGCCGATGACGTAGTTGTCCTTCGGGTTGAGGCAGTAGAGGATCGTCTTGGGCAGGTTGTCCGTGCGCTCCTCCTCAGCCAGCAGGTGGGAGAGGTTCTCGGCGATGCAGGTGTCGTCGATGGAGTCAAAGCCGACATCCGGGCCGTACTTCTCGAACATGCGCGGGTTGTTGTTGCGCATCGCGCCGATGTGGTACTGCTGCACCCAGCCGCGCTCCTTGTACATGCGGGCCAGCTCGACGAGCACGTAGGTCTTGTAGCTCTCGACCTCGGCCTCGGTCAGCGGGGCGCCGCTCATGGCCTTGCGGAAGGCCTCGCCGGCGATATGCGTGCTCGGCACGCCGTAGGGCACGGTATCCAGCGCATGGTCGGACAGGCGCGCGCCGCAGGCATGGAAGTAATCCAGGCGGATCTCCAGCGCCTTCATCATGTTCTCCAGATTCAGGCAGTGGATGCCGGAGACGCGGGAGAGGCGGTTCATGTACTCAACAAAGCCGCCGCGCTCGATGTTGATGACCTTGTCCGGGCGCCAGGCCGGATACACCTTGAAGCCGAGATCCGGCTCCTTGCCCAGCTTGATCTGATGCTCGAGGTCGTCGACCGGATCGTCCGTCGTGCAGATGACCTTGACGCCGAACTTGCGGATCAGGCCGCGGCAGCGGAATTCCTCGGTGGCCAGCATCGCGTTGGCGCGATCCCAGATATCCTTGGCGGTCTTTTCGCTCAGGATCTCCTCGATGCCGAACACGCGGCGCAGCTCCAGGTGCGTCCAGTGATACATCGGGTTGCCGATGCAGTACTTGAGCGAGGAGGCGAACGCCATCCACTTGTCAAACCAGCTCGCATCGCCGCGGCAGAGCCTGTCGTCCACGCCGTTGGAGAGCATGACGCGCCACTTGTAGTGGTCACCGCCCAGCATGAGCTCGCCGATGTTCTCGAACTTGTGGTTCTCGTAGATCATGCGCGGGGAGATGTGGCAGTGATAATCGTAGATCGGCATGTTTTCCGCGTACTCATGATACAGCTTTTTCGCCACGTCATTTTCCAGCAGAAAATCCGCGTCCATAAACGGTTTCATGGGCTTCTACCTCCTTAAATTGTCCTGTACCTTGAAAACCGGCCGAATGTCGGCTCCGTTTGCAAAATGGAAGGGATCGGCAGCAGGGCGGCCTCACGCATCCTCCATCATACTTGACTACAGTATATCACCCGCTTTCTCCCGCGTCAAGATTTGGGGCAAAACCGAACGTACAGATTTGTCGGGTATGTATAAGTCATCGGACGACCCAGGCGGCCTGAGGCCGCGTCCGCTTCCGCCACAGCTGTGCGCCCTTCACTGTTTGGCTTTCGCGGCCGGTTCCCGGGCATTTCTCCCCACCGGGCCAAAGGCGGCCTGAGGCCGCGTCCGCCGCATGCCCCCGCCCTGGTTTCGGCATCGCGGCCCACAGGTGAAGAAAATGCACGGGGTGCATACGGTTTGCAACTTGTCACCCGCCCCCAAAGGTGGTAGAATAAGGATAATCCATCATTCGTTCGTACCCGTCGGCCGGCGCGCGGCCGATCCATTTCACAGCAGGAGGTAATTCCCCATGAAACGACGCATCGGCATCCTCACCAGCGGCGGCGACTGCCCCGGCCTGAACGCCTGTATCCGCGGCGTCGCCCGCGCGAGCTATTCCATGTTTGACACCGAAATCGTCGGCATTCAGGACGGCTATGCGGGCCTGATCGCCGGCGACTACAAGGAGATGAAGCAGTCCGACTTCTCCGGCATTCTGACGCTGGGCGGCACCATTCTGGGCACGCGCCGCACGCCCTTCCGCAACATGCGCATCATTGAGGACGACAACGTCGACAAGGTCAAGGAGATGAAGTCGAACTACAGGAAGATGAAGCTCGACTGCCTCGTCTGCCTGGGCGGCAACGGCACGCACAAGACCGCCAACCTGCTCTCCGAGGAGGGCCTGCATGTCGTCAGCCTGCCCAAGACGATCGACAACGACATCTGGGGCACGGATGTGACCTTCGGCTTCCACACCGCCGTCGACATCGCCACCGAGGTCATCGACCGCATCCACACGACCGCCGCGAGCCACGGCCGCTGCATGGTCGTAGAGATCATGGGCAACAAGGCCGGCTGGCTGACGCTCTATTCCGGCATCGCCGGCGGCGCGGACATCGTGCTGCTGCCGGAGATTCCCTACGACCTTGAGAAGGTCTGCGACGCCATTCGCCGCCGCGCGGAGATGGGCAAGACCTTCTCCATCGTCGCCGTCGCCGAGGGTGCGATGACGGTCGAAGAGGCGAAGATGAAGAAGAAGGAGCGCCTCGCCTTCCGTCAGGAGACGGGCTTCAGCAGCATCGCCATGCGCCTGGCCAAGGAGCTGGAGGCAAAGGTTGGCGTCGAAGCGCGCGCCGTCATCCCGGGCCATGTGCAGCGCGGCGGCACGCCGAGCGCTTATGACCGCATGCTTTCCACGGTCTTCGGCGTCCACGCGGCCAAGCTGATCGCGGGCGAGGAATACGGCCAGGCCGTCGGCATGGCGGGCAACACCGTCACGCACCATCCGCTCTCCGAGGTCGCGGGCAAGACGAAGTTCGTGCCCAACGACGCGCAGGCGATCCGCGCGGCCCGCGCGATGGGCATTTCGCTCGGCGACTGATTTTCATTGACAATTCGCCCGGTTTCCCTTATAATAGAAGACCGATAAACGGTTTTCCCCAAGGGAAACCGGGCGCTTGCACCCGTAGCTCAGCAGGATAGAGCGACCGCCTCCTAAGAAAGAGCTCGCCCGAATCCAGAGCGCGGTTTGCAAAGCGGGTCGAGGGTTCGACTTGCGTCGGACGCATCCCCCTCTGCCTGTCACATTTCTGCTAATGAAATGTGAGCGCTGGTTTTTTGTCCCCACAGAATTGTTTGCAACGCAAACATCCTGCTAACACGAGAGGCCAAAAACAGGCTGATCCGTTAGCAGAAATCCAAACGAAATCATAACAATCAAATACTGGAAAACCCTTGAAAATACTGAGTTTTCCGGCACATGCACCCGTAGCTCAGCAGGATAGAGCGACCGCCTCCTAAGCGGTAGGCCGTGGGTTCGAATCCCGCCGGGTGCGCCAAAACCACCGAAAAATCCCCGATTCCGAGCCAAAAAGCTGCTAACAGCCCTCCGCTCAGGAATCGGGGGTTTTTCTATTTTTGGTGCCAGCGGAGTCGGTGCCCCTGCTCATTTTTTCAAAGAGCCATTAGCAGATTTCTAATTTTTCGGCCCGATTTCTAACGCGCTTTTTCCTTCATTAGAATTTCCGTGCTAATTATTTTGTGCGACGCTGCAAGCCGTTCTGAAAAGACATGACAGCCCGGCTTGTTTTTCGCTGTTCTTGAGGGCTTTTTCCGGCTATTCGGGGATCGTTTTCGGGCGCGCTTCACAGCTCAACGCATCTTCCCCTAGGGGCGTCGTTTAGATGGGATTAGCGGATTCAACGATTCCTGTTTGCATTTCTAACATCGCTCAGAAAACCTTGCACCATGCCTTCTCTGCCCCCTCTGTGACAGATGGCTTCTGAGGGACATTATAGTGGAAGAGAATCAGAAAATCTGCTATAATGGTAGCTATGGAATCACACTGTATGACGAGGTGCATGTACATGAGTAGGAAACTGGTTGCGTACTTCTCCGTAAGTGGCTGTACTGCCAAAGTGGCTGAGCATCTTGCTGAAGCGATTGGCGCGGATCTGTTTGAAATAGCCCCCAAGATTCGATACACGAAGAAGGATCTGGACTGGCAGGATCAGGAGTCCCGCAGTTCCGTTGAGATGCGCGATCCTTCCTGCCGGCCTGAAATGGAAACACTCCGCGACAACATGGCAGACTATGACACGGTCTATCTGGGCTTTCCCATATGGTGGTATGTCGCGCCCAGGATCATCAATACCTTTCTTGAGGCTCATGATTTGTCCGGCAAGACCATCATTCCCTTTGCAACGTCCGGCGGAAGCGGGCTGGGCGATACGGTCAAGCTGCTTGCGTCCAGCTGCCCGGAAGCCAGATTCCTGAACGGAAGAGTGTTCAGCCCGTCTGCTAGCCAGACTGAGCTGCTGCAATGGGCGGATCAATGCTCCTGAAACGATTCTGTCCTGCGCAAAATCCGAGCCCCAGATCGTATCCCATCTTCAGCCGTCCAGAGAGGGGGAATCACCCGTGTGTGGTCGCTACTACATCGCCGAGGATGACCTGTCCGATGAACTCAGCCGGATTATTGACGAACTGAAACGCAAAAAGACGCCGGAAGGGCTGAAAACCTCCGGCGAGATTTTCCCCTCCGATATTGTTCCGGTGCTGGCGAACAGCCGGAAGCAGGATGTCCAGCCCTTTGCCATGCGATGGGGATACGCATTCCCCAACGGTCGTCCCATCATCAACGCCCGCTCTGAAACCGCTGCGCAAAAGCCCATGTTCAAAGACGGAATGCGCCAGCGACGCTGCGTCATCCCCGCCAGCCACTACTTCGAGTGGGAGAGGCGCGGCGCAGCGAGGACGAAATACGCCATTCGCCCCGCACACGCGGATACGCTGTATCTGGCAGGCATCTACCATTTGGAGAATCATGACGACGTGATCGTCCCGGCGTTTACCATCCTGACCCGAGACGCGGCCCCGGGCATCGCGTTTATCCACCCCCGTATGCCGGTGCTGCTGCCGCCGGACGCCACTGCCGATTGGCTGAATCCGGGCTATAACGCAGAAGAGGTCATTGCTGCCGCACTGACAGAAATGGAATACCAGTCTGCATAAGAAACCCGGTTCCGGGGTAAGGAGGGAAAGCCCATGCCGCTTGAGATTGTCAGAAACGATATTACGAAGATGTCGGTGGATGCCATCGTCAACGCCGCCAACACGACCCTGCTGGGCGGCGGCGGTGTGGACGGCGCCATCCACCGTGCCGCGGGGCCGCAGCTGCTCGAGGAGTGCAGGACGCTGCACGGCTGCCAAACCGGCGAGGCGAAGATCACCCGCGGGTATCGTCTGCCGTGCAAATACGTCATCCACACCGCAGGCCCCATATGGCAGGACGGTCATCATGGCGAGCGTGAGCTGCTGACCGCCTGCTATCGGAACTCTCTGGAGCTTGCGGACAAATACCATTGCGAGAGCGTGGCCTTTCCCCTGATTTCCTCCGGCGTCTACGGCTATCCCAAGGCGCAGGCACTCAAGGTGGCGATGGACACCATCACGCAGTTCCTGCTCGACCACGACATGACGGTCTACATCGTCGTGTTCTCGAAGGACGCCTTTGAGGTCAGCAGCAAGCTGTTCAAGCGCGGCATCGATATGACCGCCGTCAAGTGGGGCAATAACGAAAACGCTTCCGGCGGTATGGTCCGCTGCGTGGGCTCCATCGTCGAAGGTATCGACCGCGAGACCGCGGGAGTCATCAATAAGGACATCAAGGCCCAGAAGTTCAAGGCCAAAGTACAAATCGAGCAGGACAAGCTGCGCGTTTCCAGCGCTTCGCGCGACACCCTTCAGGAAGTCATCGCCTTCGTGAAGAGTAAGGATTACGGCCAGCCTCTGCAGTTTGAGAATTATCGCTAAGAGGTTATCGTGGAACCATCATCTACTTCGATTCGCGCGCACATCATAACGATGGGCTGCGCGAAGAACGAGGTCGACTCCGCAAAGATGAGCGAGCGCCTGCTCGCAGCGGGAGTCAAAATCGTCGATGATCCCGCTTCGGCAGACGCGATCATCGTCAATACTTGTTCGTTCATCCAGGCTGCAACCGAAGAAAGCCTGGAAATGATTTTCGACATGCTCGATATGCCCAATGTGGCCGGCGGCGATTCCCGAGTGATCGTCGCCGGTTGCATGCCGGCTCGCTATGGGGAAGATCTTTCCGAATCCCTGCAGGAAGTAAAAACCTTCGTACCCTGCAGCAAGGAAGACGATATAGTTGAAATCGTCTTTTCCCTTTTCCCCGAAAAAGCGCGATCCTGCATGCCC
>SFHU01000006.1 GCA_004555535.1 Clostridiales bacterium | reverse complement strand
CGTTGGGCTGCCGCCCAAACCCGCTTGGGGATTTCATCCCCAATCCCCATTATCGCTTCGCGCGCAGAAAAGCAGGCGGACGGCCGCCTCCCCTTCATGCTATGCGCAGGAGGAGAGAGCGGTCGCCCGCCGGAAGAGCATTTTGCCGGTTACAGCCCCAGCTTGAAGCTGGTCCAGATATCCTGGAACTTCTGCTCCTCCTCGATGGGGAGATTGAGGATGAACTCCGTGTCATCGAGCCGATCGATCAGGCCGGTGAACACGGGATTGCCGTAATACCAGTCGCCCAGAATTTCGCGCGCCGGGATGTTCGTGCAGCAGTAGTTCTGCCACTCGGTGATGATTGCACCGATCTCCGGGCGGAGCATGAACTCAATGAACAGGTTGGCGTTCTTCGCGTGCGGCGCGTTCACCGGGATGAAACAGCCATCCACACCAAAGCCGATGCCTTCCTCGGGGAAGACAACCTTGAGGTCCGGCCTGTCCTTCAGGGCCAGCGCGACAAACGGCGTGAAGGTATAGGCCACAGCGATGTCGCCAGAGAGCAGGTAGGTGTGCAGGTTCTCATACTCGAGGATATGGATGTTTGGGCGCATTTCCTCCAGCATGGCCGCCGCCTCAGCCTGCTGCGCCTCGTCGGTGGTGTTCATGCTGTAGCCCAGCGAACGCAGCGTCAAGCCGATGGTCACGCGCGCGTCGTCGATCAGGCCAATGGAGTCGGCGAGGGACGGGTCAAGCAGATCCTTCATGCCCTTGATCTCGACATCCACCTCATTCGGGTCATAGACGATCAGCGGGCCGCCAGCAACATACGGGAACACATACTCGTTGTCCGGATCAAAGTACTGGCTCATGAACGTCATGTCTAGGTTGTCGTAGTTGGTGATGATGCTCTTGTCGAGCTTCTGCATCAGGCCGGCCTCACGGCAAGTATTGAGGATGTAGTCGCCGGCGAGCACGATGTCGTAGTCCCCGCCCTTGGCGGCGGAGAGCTTCTCGTACATCTCCTCGTTGCTGGCGAAGGTCGCGTAGTTGACCTTGATGCCCGTCTCCTCCTCAAAGGGCTTGATCACGGTCTCGTAATCGATGTAGCCCTCCCAGGTGAAGATGTTGAGCACGGCCTCGTCATTGGCGTTCACCGTCTCGGCGCTGGCCGCGGCGCAGAGCGTCAGCAGGGCCAGCAGCAGGCAGAAGAATTTCTTCATGATGGGGATTCCTCCTTGCAAATATCTCTTCACGCGGCGGCACAGGGCTCACTGCGGTGAATTCAGCTTCTTTTCGCTCCGCGCGCGGATGAGCTGGCTGAGCGCGACGAACAGGAAGATCGCGCCGAGCATCAGAGTCGAGAGCGCGTTGATCTCCGGCGTGCCGCCGGAGCGCAGGCCCGTGTAGACCTTGAGGGGCAGGGTCGTCGTCTCCGCGCTCGTCACGAAGAACGAGATCACGACGTCGTCAAGCGACATCGCCGCCGCGAGCATCATGCCCGAGACGACAGCCGGGAAGACCAGCGGCAGCGTGATATCCCGCAGCACGCGCAGGGGGCTTGCGCCCAGGTCGCGCGCGGCCTCGCTGAGCACCGGGTCCATGCCGATCAGCCGGGACTTGACGTTGATGAACACATACGGGATGCAGAAGGTCGTATGCGTGAGGATCAGCGCGCCCATGCCCAGCTTCACGCCCGCCGCCGTGAACAGCGACAGATACGCCATGCCCAGCACGAGCTCGGGCATCATCATCGGCAGCGTCGCCGTCGACTCGATGACGCCGCCCGCGCGCAGGTGGCCGTTGGCCAGGCCGATCGCGCCCAGCGTGCCGATGACGCCGGAAAGCCCGGCGCTGAGTACGGCGAGGATCAGCGAATTCCTGAGCGCGTCGCCCATGAGCGCGTTGCCCATCAGGCGGGTATACCAGCTCGTCGTGAAGCCCTGCCAGGAGCCGATCGTGCGGCCCGAGTTGAAGGAATAGATCACGACCATCAGAATCGGCAGGTAGAGCACGATCAGCACGAGCGTCAGATAGATCGGGGAGAAGAGCCTTCTCCGCTTTCTGCGTTTGCCGGCCATCACATCACCCCCAGATTGTCGCCGCCGCTCCTGCGGTAGAGCAGGTAGAGCGCGGCGCTCATCACGATGAGCACCATCGACATCGCCGAGCCGGTGTTCCAGTCGCGCACCTTGAGCAGCTGGTCGCGGATGAGGTTGCCCACCAGCACGAGCCCGCCGCCCATGATGTCAGAGAGGTAGAACATGCCGACGCTGGGCACAAACACCAGCACGCAGCCCGCGAGGATGCCCGGCATCGTCTGCGGGAGCGTCACGGTCACAAACGCGCGCCAGGGCCTGGCGCCCAGATCGCGCGCGGCCTCCACGAGGGTAAAGTCCATCTTGTCCACAGCGCTGTGGCAGGGCAGGATCATCAGCGAAATCAGGCAATAGACCATCGCCAGCAGCACGGAGCCATAGCTGCCCAGAAATTTGATGTTGCTCTCAATCAGCCCCAGGCCGCGCAGCACGGCGTTGACCGGACCGTTGGCCTGCAGCAGGATCTTCCAGCCATAGATACGCACGAGCGCGCTCGTCCAGAACGGGATGATGACCAGCATCATCAGCAGGGAGCGCCAGCGGCGCGGCGCGCGCGCCATGCAGTAGGCGAAGGGATAGCCGACGGCCAGGGAGATAAGCGTCGTATCCAGCGCAAGCCTTAAGCTGTTGGCGAAGACCTTGAGATAGTCCGCGCGCAGCAGCGCCTTGTAGTGCGCCAGCGTAAAGCCGCTCCCCTCGCCGCCGACGGCCAGCGACGTCACCAGCACGTAGATCAGCGGCAGCGCGACCAGCAGCGCGGCCATGCAGGCCATCGGCAGCACGAAGAGCGCGTTTCGCCTGTCCTCTCGCTTCTGCGCGGCAGTCTTACGCGCCATAGGACGCACCCCCAATGACGGCGGCCTGCGCCGGGTTCCAATGCAGATAGACCCTCGCGCCGGGCTCGGGCGCGTCGGCCATGCGCGCCTCGCTGGTGGCGACGGCCTCGCTGCCGTCTGCCAGCACGGCGTAGGTCAGCACGCTGCCGCCCGCGTAGCGCGCCTCGCGCACCGTCGCGGGCAGGTCAAAGCCCTCCACGGGCGATGCGCTTGCGCGCATGCGCTCCGTGCGCACGCACAGCTCGATCGTCTCACCCTCGCGCAGCGTCGCGCGCGCCGCGTCGACCGGGAAGCAGCCGTTTTCGTTGCGCGCGAGGGCGGTGCCGCCGTCCACGCGCTCGACCTTCGCCGTCAGGATCGTCGAGCGGCCGATGAATTGCGCGACGTAGCGCGTCCTCGGCGCGTCGTAGATCTCCTCCGGCGTGCCGAGCTGCTCAAAGCGGCCGTTTCGCATGACCGCGATGCGGTCGGACATGCCGACGGCCTCCTCCTGGTCGTGCGTGATATAGATGAAGGTGATGCCGAGCTTCTTTTGCAGGCGCTTGAGCTCCACCTGCATCTGGCGGCGCAGCTGCAGATCCAGCGCGCCGAGCGGCTCATCCAGCAGCAGCAGCTGCGGCTCGGGCGCGAGCGCCCGCGCGATGGCGATGCGCTGGCGCTGGCCGCCGGAGAGCTGCGCCGGCATGCGCTTGCGGTAGCTCTCCATCTGCACCAGCTCGAGCATCTGCGTGACGCGCGCGTCGATGGTCTTTTTGTCCGCGCCGCGCACCCGCAGGCCGTAGGCGACGTTCTTTTCGACGTTCATGTGCGGAAAGAGCGCGTAGCTCTGGAAGACGGTGTTGACCGGGCGGCTCTCCGGCGGCAGCTGGGTCATGTCCTGCCCATTCAGGATGACCTCGCCGGTATCCGGGGTCTCCAGGCCCGAGATAATGCGCAGGGTCGTCGTCTTGCCGCAGCCCGACGCGCCCAGCAGCGTCACGAATTCGCCGCGGCGCACGTCGAGCGAGATGCCCGCGAGTACGTCGCCCTCGCCGAAATTCTTGGATATATTGCGCAGGGAAAGAAGGATTTCCTCCATGTCTGTTCCTCCGTATTCGGGCTGCGCGCTGCCCCCCTGCCTCCCGGGAGGCAAACGGGCCGGCCCTAAATCTGATACATTCCTATTGAATTAGTATGATTATAGCCCGCATACGCGTCCATGTCAATCAAAATCTTTTTCGCGCCGCCCTTTTGGGGCGCAGTCAAACAGAGCGCCTGCCGGTTCCCCGGCAGGCGCCCAGCTGTTGGATTTTATTCCTGTCCGTCGTGGCCGTGGCGATGACCGCCGTGGTCATGATGATGGCCGTGCCCGCCATGCTCGCCGTGTTCGCCGCGCTCGCCGCGCTCGCCGTGCTCGCTGCGCTCACCGCGCTCACCACGCTCACTGCGCTCGCCGCGCTCCGGAATCACGCCAGTCTCGGCATATTTCCTGCCGCGGCCGCAGCTCGGGTTGTCGAGGCTGCAATGACGCGGGCAGCAGGGACAGGTTTTGACTTCTTCGCTCATGGTTGTTTCGCCTCCATAGGGTCACTTGTTCATGGCTTCGTACAAATCCGGCAGCACCTGCGCCAGATGTGCGCGCTCGATGGTGTTGTGCATCAGGACGTTTCTGAGGTAGGTCTCGTCGACGGGCGTCTCCTCGTCGCGGATGATCTTCCCGTCCTTCGCCCAGTAGCCCATCCATTCGCAGTTCATGCTCTCGCGGCCGCCGAGCGGGCAGGGCCGGCTGAAGCGCAGCACGAGGTGATGGCCGGGGCCGTCAAACTCCTCCCAGCAGGCCTCGACGCGGCAGTCCGCCGCCTCCAGCTCCGCCTTCTTCTCCGGGGAGAGACCGTACTCGAGCAGATCGATGTTGTGGGAGACCGCCGCGACGCCCTTGCTCGGGTCGCCGGTCGCGCCGATATCCAGCGTCTCCATCGACCAGACGCCGTCCTTGTCGTTCTCGCCGTTGACGAAGCGATGGTCCCAGTGATCCACCGGGTTCCAGATCTTGTAGCGCAGGTTGCCGCGCCCCTCGGGCAGCTCGGCCGGATGCTGGTTGTACCACTTGCCGTACCAGCGGCGCCACGCGCCCTTCCAGGTCGGGGCGGTCGTCGAATACTCGATGTAGAAGCCGCAGCCGTCGGGCATCATCGTGTAGCCATAGACGACCTTCGGATAGCCCTTGACGCTCAGCCAGTCGAGCCAATGCTCAATCGGGATCGCGTCCTCCACGCGCATGGGGCCGGCATCCAGAATCTGCTGCTGGAGCGGGTTGGGCGGATAGAGCGGGTAATCGGTGTAGAATTTCGCATAGGGCAGCGCCTTTTCCGCCTCGGAGAGCTCCGGCACGCGGATATGGGGCATGCAGTTTTCCGTAATCAGTTCCATAGTGTCCCTCCGTCAGCCGACCACAAAGCCGCCGTTGACATCGATGCGCGCGCCGTTGACGAAGCCTGCCTCCTCGCTGGCGAGGAACTCGACGACGCTGGGCACGTCCTGCGGCACGCCGAGCCTGCCCAGCGGGGTCGCCGCCAGCACACGCGCGCGCGTCGCGTCGTCAAGGGTCGTCTCGGGCGGCACGTCGCCCTCGATCTGGCCCAGCAGCACGATGTTCGAGGTGATGCCCAGCGGGCCCAGCTCCCGGGCCATCTCATAGGTCAGCGCCTCCAGACCGCCCCTCGCCGCCGCAAAGGAAGGGTCGTTCGCCCAGCCGCCGTGACGGCCGTCGCAGGAGGTGATGTTGATGATGCGCGGGGCCTTGCTTCTCTTGAGATACGGCAGCGCGAGCTTCACGTTGACGAACGCGGACTCGACGACCTCCATCGAGTGACGCCAGATCTCGCGGTCGGTGTGCTCGAAGTCGTAGCGGATATGGCCGCCCTTCGCGTTGACGACGACGTCGATGCTGCCGAAGGCGTCATAGATCCAGCGATGGACGTCGGCCATTCTGGAATCCGGCTTGTAGATCTCCGGCGCGGCCTCCATGTTCCAGTCGAGCTTGGCCTGCGGGTTCTGCGCAAAGCCGATGACGCGGCCCTTGTATTCCGGATTCTCCTCGAGAATGCGGGCGATGGCCTTCTGCGCCTTGCTGTGGAAGCCGCTCATCAGCGCGACGTTCATGCCGTTGGCCAGCGCCATTTTGACAATGGCCGTGCCATTGTTGCCGGCGCCGCCGGTGATGATCATGGTTCTTCCCTTGAGTGTCATCATGAAAAACGCTCCTTTCCGGATCAGTCCGCGTCGGCGGGCTGGTCATGATACTCCGCGTACAGCTCCGGCAGGAAGGTGTACAGATGCTCCCATTCCACGAGCGTGTGGATGACGACCTTCCTGAGGTATTCCTCGGAGCAGAAGGTCTTCTCGTCGCGCACGAGCTTGCCGTTCTCCGGCCGCCAGCCGATCCATTCGCGGCTGCGCGTCTCGATGCCGCCCTGCGGGCAGGGGCGCGAATAGCTCAGGCACAGATGCGTGCCCGGCTCGTCAAACGTCTCGTAGGAGCCGTGGCTCGTCAGCTGGCAGCCCGCGTCCTTGAGCTCCTGCATCCACGCGTCGGTCATGCCGAAGTCGGCGAGCTGGAACTCGTGGCGGATGGTGTCGTACATGCGGTCGCCCGCGCCCAGGTCGAGGCTCTCCGTCGTATGGATGCCCTCGGAGCCGTTCTTCCAGTTCACATAGTAGTGATCGAAGTGATCGGCGTAGTTCCAGATCTTGTAGCGCAGGTTGCCGTGGCCCGGCACCATCGATTTCGACTTGAGGTTGCGCCAGTTGCGGTACCAGCGCTCCATCTCGGCAGTGATATGCGGCGGGCGGACGCGGTAGGTCGCGACGTAGCCGCTGCCGTCGGGGAACATGCAGTAGCCCAGCTCGTACTTGTCATAGCCATAGGGCCTGAGCAGGGACATGAAGTCCTGCGGCTTGATGGCGTCCTCCACCGGGATGGGGTTCATCGTGTCGATGATCTGCATCTCCAGCGGGGTCGGATAGTGCAGCGGGTATTTGTAAAAGTATTTGGCCAGCGGCATCTTCTCCTCCTCGGGGAAGAGCTTCTGGCGCACCTTGACGACCGTGGGGTCATCGGTGTTGATGATTTCCTTGTCGACCTCTACAAACATGGGTTTCTCCTTTCCTCAGCGGTCAAAGCGCCCCGGCTGCGTGAGCCATTCGTAGACGAAGTCATGCAGCGTCTTAAGCGTATCGCCGAATTGTCCCGAATATTTTTCGCAGCGGCGCTCGGGGTAGAACTTGTGGTTCGCGCCCTCGACGAAGGCGATGGTCTTGTCCTCGCTGGCCGCGCGGTTATAGATGGTTTCGGAGGCCAGGTATTCCCAGCCGGCCGTCATGCCCATCACGAGCATCGGCACATGGATGTGGCGCACGTTGCCCGGCGGGCAGGCGTAGGTCGTATCCCAGTCGATGCCGCGCACGGAGCAGTCGTCATAGCTGTAATCCGCCAGCGTCCGCACGGCGTAGGAGGACAGATAGTTGCGCACCGTCATCATCCGCGCGCCGTCGACGAGCAGATGCGTCAGCGACCGGTTGTTCTCCGGCTGGCGGCAGGAGCGGATGATCTCCGTCGTGCGCGTGCCGTCGCCGTGCAGCAGCAGATGCGGCTTCTCCGTGCAGCTCATCAGGCGGATATCCTGCGCGTAGAGCTTGTTGTTGAAGAAGACCTGGTTCGCGCCGGGGATGATCAGCGGCTCGTCGGCGGCGTAGTCGCCGTTGCCCTTCTCGATGGCGTCAAGCCGGGAGAGCGCGTAATGCAGAATCGTGTTGTTGCGCTCGCCCTGGCGCTTCTGGAAGCGCTCGATGAATTCCTCGGAGAAGGTCGAGCCCTCGGGGTTAAAGCCGTTCGCCGGCTCGAAGAGGTTGTATTCGCTGTCGAGCATGACGCCGTTGGCCTCGTCCGTGACTGCGGGATCGAGGGAGAACAGCTGCATCGCGGCGTTGCCCCAGTTCGAATCCAGCAGCATCACGCCGTCGGCCGGCGGCAGCGCGTCGTCGTCGGGATAGGGGTAGATCATCTCCGGCCCCTTGAAGATGCCCGCGCCGTTTTCGGCAATCGCCTGATAGGCCGTCATCAGCGTTCCGCCGCCGCTGTGGCCCATGAGGACGATCTTCCCCACATTGGGCTGGGCGCGAAGGAATTCGATGGCGCCCTTGACGGACTGCATCTTCTCGATCTGGGAGAAGAACAGCCCCTCCTTGACCATCGGGTTGGCGCAGAGCACCCGCAGCCCGCGCCGGGCCAGCTCGGGCCCGGTCGGGCAGGAGAGGTAATCCTCGTCCGAATGCATGACCAGCACGGTCGTCAGCGTCCTGTCGTCAAGGCCCGCCGGCTCATAGAGCACGCCCGGGCTGCGCTTTCCGACGCGGACAAACGTCTGACGGACCTCATATTCAGGCATTGCCACTTTCAATCACCCGCTCTTCTTGATCGATGTACTTGAAGGCCTTCACGGTCAGCGGGACGGCGATGACAAGGCACACGAGGTCGGCGATGGCCTGCGCGGAGGCAACGCCGGCCGCGCCGAGGAAGATCGGGGCGATAATCGCCACGGGGATGAAGACGTAGCCCTGCCTCGCCGTGCTCATCAGCAGGGCATACTTCGCCTTGCCGATGCCGGCATAGAACATGTTGATGTTCGAGTTGAGCGCATGGGAGAAGAGGAAGGCGCTTTGCAGCCGTATGGACAGAATGCCCAGGCGCAGCACCTCCGCGTCGGCCTCTGTATTGAACAGATGGACGATCGGCTCGGCGATGACGATCAGCACGGCGCCCATCACGATCGCGCCGATGATGGAGAGCTTGACGACGAAGTTCAGGCTCTCGCGCACGCGCTTCATCTGCTTGGCGCCCCAGTTGAAGCCGGCGATGGGCTGATAGCCCTGGCCAAAGCCCAGGATGATCGCGAACGGGAACTCCATGACGCGGTTGGCGACGGAGATCGCGGCCAGCGCGGCGGTCGAATAGCCGCCCGCGACGCGGTTGATCGTCACGTTGGCGACGACGGAGAACGCGCTGCGGAAGAACGACGTCGCGCCGATGGAGATGACCTCCCGGATATCCGTCATCACGAACTTGACCTTCGAAATCGCAATCTGCACGGAGCTGCGCTTGCGGAAGTACGGATAGACCAGAATCAGGAAGCTGATGGTCTTGGAGATCGCGGTTGCCATCGAGGCGCCGGCCACGCCCAGGCCGAACACGTAGATGAACAGCGGATCGAGGAAGCAGTTGAGCACGCCGCCAAAGCCGATGCCGATCATGGCGTAGGTCGCGCTGCCCTCCGAGCGCAGGCACATGTTCAGGATGAAGCTGCCGATCATGAACGGCGCCGCGTAGAGCACGTAGGTCGCGTACTGCATGGAGAACTGCGCGCAGGAATCCGTCGCGCCCAGCAGGTAGACGAGCGGGCTGATGAACATGCGGCAGACGACCATGAAGATCACGCCCAGGCCCAGGCCCGTAAAGAAGGACGTGGAGAGCACGCGGTTGGCGTCGTCGTCGCGCCGGGCGCCGAGCAGGCGGGCGATGTAGCTGCACGCGCCCGCGCCCAGCAGCGAGCCGATCAGCGTGATCGTGCGCTCCAGGGAGCTGTTAACGCCCACCGCAGCCGTGGCGTTGGTGCCCAGCGTGCTGACGAAGTAGGTGTCAACAAGGTTGTAAATGGTGGTGATGAGCTGTGCCACAATGGTCGGCACCGCCATCCGCGGAATGAGCGTGCGAATGTCCTCGTTCAGCATCGCATTCTTCTTTTCCGCGCTGATTTGTCTTGCCATAGTAAGCCTCCGTTCCTGAGTATGTCATTTGGGCTGCGCGCCCAAATCTCCGTCAGGACGCGCAGCGCGGGAGCAAGTCCTGTTATTTTTCTCAATCCGGTACGGAAGCGACCGATAGCAGAGAAAAATAAGCATGGCGAGCACCGACGAAAAACCAAAGCAGACCGGCACGAGGATATCCATCATCGTGCCGTTCAGCCGGGGGAGCTGAAGGAGGGCGGCGATGGCCGCCCAGGCCAGCAGCAGGGCATGCATGGGCGGGGCGAGGAACAGCTTGAAACGGATGTCCTCAAAGTCCAGCTTCGTCATCCTCTCCTTGGAGGCGCAAAACTGGAAGACGCCAAAGACCTCGACGACCATCGCGGCGACCGAGAGCATGCCCGGCAGCGAGACATAGCGGTTGGCGTTGAGCGGCGAATCCGCCAGCGCCCCGAGCATGAACACGGCGACGCTCATGATGCACAGCAGCGCGCAGGTGCTCTTGGCCAGCGAAAGCCTCGACGCAGGCACGCAGAAGACGCGCCAGGAGCCGATGTATTCATACCGGATGCGGAAGCCCTGCTTGTTGTTGCAGGGCTGCGCAACGGCCTCGTAGTTCTCTTCAAAGGAATTCCGGAGCGTCTTCATGCGCAAACCGCCTTTCAAAACGTGATCGTCTGTTCTTCAAAGCAACGCGGGCAATCCTTCGCCGTCAGGCAGCGCTTCGCGCCCTGACTGCCCGCTTGGAGGAACAGCATCCGACGCGATTACAGGCCGTTGATCTCCTCCACCTTGTTGCAGGCGACGAAGTGGTTGGGAAGAACCTCCTTGAGCTGCACGCCCTGGCGGCATTCCTCCGTCGCATACGGGCAGCGGGAAGCGAAACGGCAGCCGGGGCCGGGGTTGATGGCCGACTTGATTTCGCCCTTGAGCAGAATTCTCTGCTTCTGGTGGTGGATGTCCGTGGTCGGAATCGCGGAGAGCAGCGCCTTCGTGTAGGGATGGAGCGGCTTGTCAAAGAGCTCCTCCTTCTCGCTCTTCTCCACCATCTGGCCCAGGTACATGACGCAGATGTGGTTGGAGATGTGCTTGACGACGGACATGTCGTGCGTGATGAACAGGTAGGTCAGCCCACGCGTCTCCTGCAGATCCATCAGCAGGTTGAGAATCTGCGCCTGGATGGAGACGTCCAGCGCGGAAACCGGCTCGTCACAGACGATGAACTTCGGGTCGAGCGCAAGCGCGCGCGCGATGCCCACGCGCTGGCGGCGGCCGCCGTCCAGCTCATGCGGGTAGGACTGGCGCAGGCGCTTCTCGATGCCGACGGTGTCCATCAGCTCGATGGTCTTCTCCTTCAGCTCGCTTTTGCTCATCCTCGTCGCCAGGCGCATCGGCTCCTCGATGATATCCTGAATGGTCTGGCGCGGATCGAGCGAGGAAAACGGATCCTGGAAGATCATCTGCACATCCTTGCGGAACTCGGTCAGCTGGCGGGTGTTCAGGCGGGTGACGTCCCGGCCGTCGTAGAACATCTCGCCGCCGGTCGGCTCATTGAGATGGATGAGCGTGCGGCCGAGGGTCGATTTGCCGCAGCCGGACTCGCCGACCAGGCCGAGGGTTTCGCCCTTCTCGATGGTGAAGGAGACGCCGTCCACGGCGTGCACCTGGCCGCCCGCGCTCTTAAAGTATTTTTGAAGGTTTTTGACCTCAATCAGGGCCGCCATCGCTTATTCCCCCTCCTTCGTTGCGTCGGTTCTCCAGCATCTGGAGAAGTGTCCGGGCGAGACCTCGATCGCCTTCGTGTGGTCATAGCTCTTGCAATGGCCGCACTTGTACGGGCAGCGGTCGTAGAAGTCGCAGCACCTGCGCTCCTCGCAGGGATCGGGCGGCAGGCCCTCGATCGGGGAGAGCCGGCGGACCTTCTTCTGCAGATCCGGCAGGGCCGCGAAGAGGCCCTTGGTGTAGGGATGCGTCGGATGGTCGAAGATATCCTCCTTCGTGCCGCTCTCGACGATGCGGCCCGCGTAGATGACGGCGACCTTGTCGCAGACCTCCGCGACGATGCCCAGGTCGTGCGTGATGAGCACCATGGCGGTGCCCAGCTCGTCGCGCAGGCTCTTGATCAGGTCGAGCACCTGCGCCTGAATCGTGACGTCCAGCGCGGTGGTCGGCTCGTCGGCGATGAGCACCTTGGGCGAGCAAGCCAGCGCCAGCGCGATGACGACGCGCTGCTTCATGCCGCCGGAGAACTGATGCGGGAATTCCTCCGCGCGGTCGGCGCCGATGCCGACCATCTCGAGCATCTTGATGGCGACCTGGTTTGCCTCGGCCTTGGAGCAGTTGTGATGGGTCTTGTAGCCCTCCGCGATCTGGGAGATGACCGTCTTGACGGGGTTGAGCGCCGTCATCGGGTCCTGGAAGATCATGGAGATATGCTCGCCGCGCAGCTTGCGCAGCTCGTGGTCGTTCATTTTGAGCACGTCCTTGCCGTCGTAGAAGACCTCGCCCTCGATGCGCTCGACCGAGTATTCCGGCAGAATGCGCAGGGAGGCCTTCGCGATGGTCGTCTTGCCCGCGCCGGTCTCGCCGACCAGGCCGAGCGTCTCGCCGGGCGCCAGGTCAAAGGAGACGCCGTTGACCGCGTGGACGATGCTGTCACCGGAGTGATAATCGACGACCAGATTGCGAACGGAGAAAAGCGGTTCTTTCTGATGATTCTCTGCCATAGCGCACCTCGTCAATTCTTAAGAGTCGGATCCAGCGCATCGCGGAAGGCATCGCCGATGAGGTTGAAGCTCAGAACGGTGATGACGATGAAGATGCCGGGAATGATGACCATGTGCGGATAATCGCGGATGTAGCTGCGCGCGGCGGAGAGCATCGCGCCCCATTCCGGCTTCGGGGGCTGAACGCCCAGGCCCAGGAAGCTCAGGGAGGAGGAGGTCAGGCCGTTGCGGCTGACAGTCATCGCGATTTCGACAATGACCGGGGAGACGGAGTTGGGGATGATGTGCTTGAGGATGATCTTCCAGGTCGGGCAGTTGATCGTGCGCGCCGCCTCGATGTATTCCATGTTGACGATGCGCAGGATGTTCGCGCGCATCAGGCGGGCGAAGCCCGGGATGCCCGTGATGCCCAGCGCCAGGATGCACTTGTCCACGCCCGTGCCGAACACGGCGCAGAAGGCCATCGCCAGAACGAGCGTCGGGAAGGCCTGGAAGATGTCCAGGAAGCGCATCAGGCAGGAATCGACGATGCCGCCGAAGTAGCCCGCGGCCGCGCCCATGATGATGCCCAGCACGGCGGACATCGCGGTGGCGAGCAGGCCGATGATCAGCGTGTAGCGCGCGCCGTAGAGCACGCAGGAGAACAGATCGCGGCCCATCTCATCCGTGCCGAACAGGTGGTTGAGGTTCGGCGTCTGATACGAGTCCATCATGTTCAGCTTGGCGTAGGGATATTTGCAGATATACGGGGAAAGAAAGCAGAGGACGACGATCGCCGCGAGCATGATCATGCCCACGACAGCGCCCTTGTTGCGGGAAACGCTGCGCCAGACATACTTGAAGGAGCCGGGCTTGAGGCTCTCCTGGCGCTTCCTGCGCGGGCGATGCCTGTCGCCGCCCCGGCGGTGCTCCGGATGATCGCCGCGCTCATGGTTTTCCTGTTTCCTTCTGAGCTCCTCAGGCATTCTTTTCCACCTTCTTTCGGGAAGACTTGACATACTGCGCCTTGATGCGCGGATCGACGTAGGCGTAGAGCAGATCGGTCAGCAGCATGATCACCGAAAACGTGAAGGCGATGAAGATGATGCCGCCGGTGCAGGCGTTGTAGTCGCGGTTGTTGATCGCGTTGACCAGGTACTGGCCGATGCCCGGGATGGAGAAGACGACCTCGATGATCGTCGCGCCGCCGAGCATGCTGCCAAAGCGCATGCCGATGACGGTCAGGATCGGGATCAGGGCGTTGGGCAGCGCATGGCCGTAGACGACGTCCTTCTCCGCCAGGCCCTTGGAGCGGGCCGTGGTGATGTAGTCCGAGCGGATGACCTCCAGCATGCTCGCGCGGACCTGCCGCGTGAAGCCGGCCAGGCCGCCCAGCGAGTTGGCGATGGTCGGCAGGATGAAATACTTCCAGGACGAGGAGCCCGAGGAGGGCAGCCAGCCCAGCTTGAGCGAGAAGAGCAGCACCAGCAGCAGCGCCGTCCAGAAGCTGGGCATGCAGTCAAACAGCAGCGTCACCAGCAGGGAGATCTTGTCGCCGATGCTGTTGGCGTGCACAGCCGTATAGATGCCCAGCGGCAGGCCGACGACAACCGTCAGCAGAATGCTGAATACGGCGATGTAGAAGGTATTCGGGAAGCGCTTGACCAGCTCGTACTTGATGTCCGTGCCGGTGACCAGGCTCGTGCCGAAGTCAAAGTGAAGGAAGATGTTCTTGATGTACTCCGTCAGTCGAACGATAAAGGGCCGGTTGAGGCCCATCGCCTCACGCTTGAGCTCGATCTCCTCCGCCGTGTGCGTGCCCGAGCCGAGGGCGAGCTGAGCGGGGTCTCCGGGAACGAAATTCATGAGCGTGAACATGATGATGCCGACCGCCAGAAGCAGCGGGATCATGATGACGAGCCTCTTGATGACATATTTTGTCATAGCCCTTCTCCTTTCCGCGGAATCGTTCCGCAATTTTCTTAATCGGGGGTGCCGGCTGCGTGCCGGATGAAAAAGGGCAGTGCGGCATGGGACGATGCCGGCACTGCCCTATCGCGATGAAGCAATTCCACCGGACATGCGTCAATGGAATGGTCGACGCGAGCCCTGGCTGTTGCGTCCCGCTGCCCGGCTCCGTTTCAGGCGCTGGGCAGCGGGGGATTCAGGCTCCCGCCGGCGCTCGACCGGCGCCACACCGGTTCGCCCCGACGCGCACAGCCGGATTCAGGGGAATGAAAAGGTTTGGGGAATTCAGGGGATTACTTCACGGCGGTGACGTAGTCGTCGGTGAAGGTCATCGCGTTGAGCACCGGGTTGAGGTTGCGGATGGCGGTATCGGTGAGGCCAGCCTTGGTGACGATGGTGCGCAGCTCGGTGTACAGGCCGACCATGTAGCACTGATCGACGACGTAGTCGTGGAAGGCGTTCATGTTCTCTTCGCTGCGGTCAGCGACGGCAGCCTTGAGCAGGCGCTGGAGCTCCGGATCCTCGGTGAAGCCCTGCGTGCCGTAGGTGTAGTTCTCCTCGGAGAACAGGTCGCTCCAGAAGCGGGTGGTGTAGTCCGCCATGAAGTTGGAGTACTCGCAGAACTGCCACTTGGTCGGGTCGTTCTGGTAGGTCTGACGCAGCGCACGGTCATAGCTGTCGATGACCATGTTGATGCCGACCTCCTGGAGCATGGCCTGCATCGCCTGATACGGGCCCTGCGGCGCCTGCGCGGAGACCATCAGATGGACCTCCACCTCGCCCGGCTTGTAGCCGGCCGCGGCCAGGTACTCAGCGGACTTCTCGGGATCATACTCGAAATAGGATTCCTCGTCCCACTCCTGGACGTAGTCCGGGCCGAGGTTCGGGGCGACGTCGTGGCTGATGATGCCCGCGTCGGAGCCGCCGCCCATCAGGACGAACATGGAGTCAAAGCCATAGGCAACCGCCTTGCGCAGGTTGACGTCGGCGAACGGGGAATTCTCGCTGGTGTTGAAGATGAGGTACTGGCTCATCGCGTTCTGATACTCGGTGATGTTGTAGTCGGCGTTCTCCTTGAAGCGCTTGGCGTCGGTCGCGGCGATCTCAGCCATATCGACCTCGTTGTTCTCAAGCGCGATGGAGCGCATGGAAGCCTCAGTGATGCAGCGCAGGATGATGGTCTGCACGTTCTGCAGCTCGACGGTGGCGAGGTTCTCGCTCTTCCAGTAGTCCTCGCGGGCCGCCATGGTCAGGGAGGAGCCGGTCTCGATGCCAGCCGCCTTGTACGGGCCGGTGGTCGCCGGGTTGCCCTCGATGTCGTCCTGGCTCGCGCTCTCATACCAGGCCTGGCTGGCGATGGAGCACTTGCAGAGGACTTCCTCGATCGCGCCCTCGGTGTTGTTCTTCAGGGTGATGCGCACGTGCGTGTCGTCGATGACCTCGGCGCCGCCGTAGTACATGCTCACCGCGGAGACGTAGCCCAGCTCGGCAAGCTTGTCATAGCTGAAGACGACGTCGGAGGCCTTGATCGGGTTGCCCAGAGAGTCGGTGATGTTGTCGAAGATCTCGACCTCGTAGGTCTCCTCGTCGATCTGGGTCACGCTCTTGGCCGCGACCATCTCCAGCTCGCCCAGGTCAAGGGCTGCGCCGAAGAACGGACGGTAGCAAAGATGCGTCCACAGGATCGTCTCAGTCCAGTCGCGCACGGCGCTGGCGTTGCCCCACGGGCCAATGGTGAAGGAGTCGTCATCGACGGCGACGGTGACGGAGCCGGCCTGCGCCGCGGCGATGCCGGTCATCAGGGTCATGGCCATCATGACAGCCAGAGCAAGAGCAAGTAATTTCTTCATGGTTGTTGTCCTCCTTTTGAATTGAATTACCGCTGAGACTATAATACCTGCAAACGCCCTGCGCATCAATTCTGTTTTCTCCTCCTGCGGTTTCCCGTTTGGAAACTTCTTGCCCGTCTTTGCGGGCGGATATCCCCGCTTTCTCCGGGCGCGGAGCGCGCGACTCCCGGCTTCTCCACGCCGCCGCGCCCGGCCTTCTGCGTTCTTTCCTTATAAATGTCAGAAAAAACAGGTGCTCTCCCCGCCCCCCTCTGCCCGGGCAGACGCATTCCCGCAGAACCTCAGGGGATTTCCAAATTGGAAACAGTTTTTTCATGGTTTTTGCTGTCGGTTTGCCCCGGCGCGCAGGGGAGGACTGGCGGTCTTTTCAAAAATATGCTATAATCTGTTCAGATTCATTCGTGCCAACTGCGCACGAGGATACCTCTTCCCGCCGCCCGGCGGGAAGGGGTATTTCCACCCCCAAAGGACTGCTCCCGCAAAGAAGAGATTCATCTTCCAAAAGGAAAGGAGAGATACGGTGGATATCGAATCCCTGGCCGAGTTTTGCTCCCTCGTGGAAACGCACAGCTTTCAGGAGACTGCCGCGCGCATGAACATCTCGCAGTCCGCCCTGACCAAGCACATTCACAAGATGGAGGAAGAGCTCAATATCACGCTCTTTGACCGCTCGCAACGAAGCATCCGCATCAACGAATACAGCCAGCGCTTCTACCCGCACGCCAAGCAGATTCTGCAAATTTACAGCGAGGCGACCGCATTCCTGCACGAGCTCAACGATCAGGAGCGCATCTCTGTCACCGTCGCCTACAACCCGATCGTCGGGCAGTATGGGCTGGTCGACACGCTCCTGGGCTTCTCCGCCAAGCATCCCGAGTACAACCTCAAGCCCATCGAGAGCTATCATTCGCTCGACCTGCTCAAGGAGAAGCGCTGCGACTTCGCCTTCGTCGGCGAGGGCGAGTCCGAGGGCTCCGATTTCAGCCGCATGATCTACAAGACCGACCACCTCGCCGTCGTCGTGCCGGAGAATCATCCCCTGGCCAGCCAGGATACCGTGACCCTGGACGCGCTGCGCCAGGAGCACTTCATCCTCCACTCCAGCCACACCGATCTGCCTCACGACGAGACGAAGAAATTCCTGAGCCTGTGCGAGTCGCAGCAGTTCGTGCCGGACGTCGTGGGCGAGTCCCAGTTCAGCTCGACCATGCTCCGCTACGTCCGCATGGGCCGAGGCATCGCCGTGCTCAACCGCATGCACATCCCGCACGACGTCTCCAACGTGCGCATCCTTGATATCTACCCCAAGGTGCGCTCCTACATCTACCTGCTCTACCGCCGCAGGATCGCTTCGCACTGCGCTGCCGACTTCCTGCACTACATCATCGACCAGTGCAGCGCGGAGGGCTGATCCCTTTTCCCGGGGAAGGGCAGGCCTTCTGCGCAAAGCGAAGGGTCGCCTCCTCCGATTCCATTTCGGAAAGACAAAAAATCGCCGGAACCGCCTGCGCGGTTCCGGCTTTGCTTATGCGTTTTGGCGTGTCAGCCCTTTGCCATCAGTCGGCGAGCAGCTCCGCCGGGGTCGCGGAATAGATGACCTCCACGGCCTTGTTGCCGTCCGGATCGAAGTCCGGACCGCTGACGAGATACCAGTACTCGCCGTCGAAGAACGGAATGCAGCCCGCCTCCCACAGATCGTGGGCGACCTGATACTTGTAGCTGCCGTCCTCGTTCGGGCAGAGATCCTTGATGAAGCTGCCGACATGCGCGGAGTACACGTCGTTCATCGTGGAGCCCATGTAGTCGTCCGTCGCCGCATCGATCACCTTGCCGTAGTGCTCAAACGCATACGCCGCGATGAAGGCGCTGGTCGTCGGGCCCGGGCAGCCCTCGTGGTCCATGCTCTTGTAGTTGGCGAGCACCTTGTTGTCGATGCTGTTCCAGATGGACGGGCCGACCTTCTTGTAGCCCATGGTGCTGATGCCGATGTTGATGCTGCCGGCAACCGCATTCTCGTTCCAGATCTTCACCCATTCCTTGAACATGGCGAGCAGCTCGTCGCTCATGGGCGTCGCATAGTCAAGGTCCATGCCGCTCAGGGTCACGTTGAGGCTGTCGACATCGACCAGCGCGAGGATCTGATCCTGCCAGTCGGCGTAGGCCTTCCTGGCCAGCTCGTCGATCTCGCTCTTGCGATCCATGTACCACTCCGGGAACTGGCCGATGAACTTGACCTCGGTCAGCGGGGCCGGGGTGTTGAAGTAGGTGGAGGGCTCCTTCTGCTCGGCCGCAGCCGCCGCGGCAGCCGCCAGATCCTCAGCCGTGATCTTCGTCATCCTCGTGGTGCCGTTGCCGGAGAGCATGATCTCCCAGCTCGTGTCGCCATCCTGATAGGTGTACTTGCCCGGGTTCACGGTGCCGCCCGGAACGGACTGATCCTCGCCAACGGGCTCGATGGAGCCGTCCGCGTTCATGCGCCAGGTCGCGGAGCCGTCCTCGTTGCAGAAGGCCGGCTTCTCCGCCTCAGCATCCTCCCAGGCGCCGGTGGTGAAATAGCCGTTCCCCAGCTCGGCCCAGGGCGCGCAGTTGTAGGTCGTGCCGACGGAAACCGCGGCTTCCTGCTTCGGGCCGACGTTCAGCGCGACGACGCTGGCCGGATCCAGGCCCAGCTCTTCGATCAGGCCGCCGACATAGTCGGTGCCCAGGGACCAGTAGACATTGCCCGCTTCATCCACGAGGCAGGCAAACGCGCTGCCGGTGTCGCTGACGTTCACGTCGGCGATCCTGGTCAGCTTCTGGAACTGATCCGGATCATACTGATCGTCAAATTCCTTGACCTGCTTGGCGGAATAGAGACCGTTGGCATACAGATAGCCAGCCTTGAGCAGCTGAGCGCCTTCCTCGAACGGATAGCCGGTCTTGGTGCCGAAGTAGCCCTCCCAGGAGGTGATGCCCGGGAACGCGCTGCCGATGAAGGAGGCGATCAGGTCAACCTGGGAATGGCCCGCCAGATCCTCGCCGGTCTGCGTCCAGACCTGGTTGACGATGCAGTTCCAGGCGTCGTTGGCGACGGACTGGCCCACAGCGCCCTGCGTGGTGGTCGGGACGGAGTTGCGGACGTAGCAGACCATCCAGTTGCTGTCGGTGTCGGCCCACTGGTCCAGCAGCGCCTGGGTCTCCTCGCTCACGCCGGTCATGTCGACATCGATGGTCTGCGGGTTGACGAAGCTCAGCAGCACGTTCACGTCGACGATGCTGTAGACCTCGCTCTTCCAGGCCTCGAAGGCCTCGGTGATCTTCGCGACGGATTCATCGCCAAACCACGCGGGAATCTCGCTCTCCAGAACGAAGATCTTCCACGCCCCATCCGGATAGAGATACGGATAGGCTTCGCCGTTCTGCGGCAGCACCTCGATCTTCGCGCTCGCCGTGCCCTCCGGCACCTGCTCGCTCAGACGGTCGAAGGACGAAACCGCCAGCTGCCAGTACACGTTGTTGTTTTCATCGATCACGCAGGCAAAGTCCTGGCCAACGGGCGTATCCTCGCCGGCGAGCACGGCCTCAAGGCCGTCCGCCATCGCGGGCACGAGGCCGAGCACAAGACAAAGCGCGATCAGCAGAGATATCAGCTTTTTCATGTTTTTTTCTTCCTTTCCGATTGATTTGCATTGTGGGGCTGCGTTTGCCGGCCTGACCCTTCAAACAAAGCTCCTCCTTCCAAAGGGCCATCCCTGCCAGGCTCTCTTCTTTTGATCATGGACGTACCATGCGCCCTCTCCGGCCAGCCCGACGCCAAAGCAGAATGCGGCTGATGTCAGCATACGCAAAATCCATTCGCAAATCAATTCGAATTGACAAGACGTCTGTTTCCAAAATGGAAATTATACGCAGAATCGTCCGCCGCTTTTCAGCGCATTTTTCCATCTCTCTGCCGCGCCGCCCGCGGCAACCTGACGCCGCGCAAAAGGCCGGAGTCCCGTCCCTTCGGACAGGCTCCGGCCTTTTGCGCGGCGCGCCCTTCAGGCGTCCCGCACGACGGCGTTGAGGATATTCGGGTTTTCGCGGAGCGCGCCGACGATCTCGGCGCAGCTCGTGCAGCGGGGCACGCAGAGCGTATAAACGTTTATATACCGGCTGCCGTCCGGATGGTTTTCCGCGCGGAAATGGACGTCGAGCACCTTGATCTTCCGGCTGGCGAAGTATTCGCTCAGAAAGGCCAGCGTCTGCGCCCGGTGAACGAACTGCACCTCCAGCTGCTTTCGTGCCGTGACATGTGCGGCGCGCCGCGCCAGCGCAAGGCCAAGCGTCGCAAGAAGGCCGATCACAAGGGCGGCGGAGATACGGGGGCTCAGCGTGCCTGCGCACAGGCCTTCGCCAAGGCCGGTTAGCGTCGGGGTCACAGGGCGTTCCTCCTCTCTGACAGCAGATGGACAAAAGACGAAGGGTATGGCAAAGGCTGCCGCATGCGCCATCAGGGCTGCGGCAGCCTTTCGCGCGGAGGATGGGGGCAATCTCCGTTTTACCGGAGGATCTCGGTGATCGGCCGGCCCGTCGCCTGGGGCATCTCAAAGTGCAGCAGAGCGGCGAAGGTCGGCGCCTCGTCGATAATGCGCCGGCGCTCGAAGACGACGCCCTCGCGCACGTCCGGGCCCGCCATGATGAACACCGGCTGCGGGCCCTTGTGCGGCAGATGGCCGTGGGAGGCCACGGAGAATTTGTAGTCGGAGTTGTCCGGCGTGACGACCTTCGCGCCGGTGACGGCGTTGCCGAAGGAGGTCCTTTCGCGGCCCTCGAGCACATACTCGAAGTCGCCGGTGAGCTGATGCTCCCGCGCGCATTCCGCCTTTGTGAAGACGCTCTCCACGCCGGAGCTCAGGTCGTTGCGCAGGCCGTAGAGCACCTTTTCCAGCCGGGCGCGCGTCTCGCTGTCCTCGGGGTCCTTCATGACGACCTGGCAGGAGAGCGAGGTCGAATTGCAGTAGGCCTTCCAGGAGGCGATCTTCCCGTTTTCATCCAGCTCGATGAGCCCCGCCTCGACCAGGTAGACGTTCGGGTTGAGCACGCGCTGCACGGGCAGATGGCCGTGGTCGCTGATGACGGCGAAGTTGGTCTCCTCATAGGTGCCCGCGTCCATCGTCGCCTCCATGAGCCTGCCCAGCCAGTCGTCGTTGGCGACGATCGCCTGCTCGATCATCGGGCCCTGAATGCCGTTGGCATGGCGCGTGTGATCCAGATGCGCGAGATGGATGAACATGACGTCCGGCCGGTGCCTGCGCAGGATGTCGCACGCGCAGCCGACCATCACGTGATCCATGAAGGGCTGCTTGGTGCGGCGCAGCTTGTGCAGGTGGCGCTCGATGATCTCCCAGGTGGCGGCGTCCTTCGAGGCGGCCGTCTCAAAGATCGGATGCGGATCGTCGCCCATCGCGCGCGGCCAGATCTCCGGCACGAGGTAATCGACGCTCGGGCAGGCGCCCATACAGGGCCAGCCGACCGAGGCGGTCGTCAGTCCGGCGCGCTTGGCGGCATCCAGGCAGGTTTCCACCTTGAGGTCGCGATGGTACCAGTACCAATCCGGCGTGGGGTTGCCCACGTCCAGCTTCTCGTTGTGGAAGATGCCGTGGCGGTCAGGCGTCGTGCCGGTGATGATCGAGGCATGCGCGGGATAGGTGAAGGAAGGATACACGCTGCGCATCCCCGCGCCGCTGTAGGAAGCCTTCGCGAACAGCTTTTTAAAATTGGGCAGCGTTTTCAAAAACTCCATGTCCTCGTCAAAGAGGGAATCGATGGAGAGTACGACAAGCTTGGACATTTTCTCTGCTTCCTTTTCTGTTTCCTTGTATGCCGGAGATGCTCACAGCGTTCCCTTTTGCAGGATGGCGCAGCCGTAGAGGGCGTCCTCCCCGGTCGCGAGCACGGCGTAGGCGTGCTCCGCCTCCTTGTAGAAGTCAAAGCGCCCGATCATGCCCACGCAGGCGTCGCCGCGCTCGTCGTGGCGGCGGACGATCTCCTTGTAGCTGTCCCAGATAGGCGTGGGGACATCCTTGTCGCATTCCTGCTTGTCCATGATCAGCACGGGATGCTCGACAGAGCGGTCCAGCGGGAAGAAGGTCAAAATGGCGTCCAGCAGCTCCGTGGCGCTGACGCCGTCCGCGCGCACGAGCATGCTGTGGCGTGCGGAGGAGGCCGACGGATAAAACGCGTCGGCGAGAATGAGCGTATCGCCATGGCCCATCTCGGCGAGCACCTTGAGCAGCTCCGGCGAGAGGCACTTGGGAATTCCTCGAAGCATTGGCATGATCTCCTTTTTCTTGAATCAGTAGGTTCCCTCCGCGATCTGCTCCTGAAGGGCGAGCTTGATGATGCGGCTGGTGCCCAGGCGGTCCGCGCCCAGCGCGATGAAGCGCTCCGCGTCCTCAAAGGAGGCGATGCCGCCGGCGGCCTTGATTTTGACGTTCGGCCCGACGTGCGCCTTGAACAGCTCCACGTCGTGGAACGTCGCGCCGCCCTTGGAAAAGCCCGTGGAGGTCTTGATGAAGTCCGCGCCGGACTTTGTGACGATGTCGCACATCGTGATCTTTTCCTCGTCCGTCAGGTCGCAGACCTCGATGATGACCTTGAGCACGAGGTCGCCGACGGTCTGCTTGAGCAGGCGGATCTCGTCGAGCACATACTGCGTGTTGCCGGCCTTGAGCATGCCCAGGTTGATGACCATGTCGATCTCGCGGGCGCCGTTCTCGATCGCCTCGCGCGCCTCAAAGGCCTTGCAGGCGGGCGTCGTGTTGCCGTTGGGGAAGCCGACGACGGTGCAGATCGTCATCCGCCCGGCGACGTACGCATGCGCCTGCCTGACGTAGCAGGAGGGAATGCACACCGAGGCCGCGCCAAAGGCGATGGCCTGGTCGCACAGGACGCGGATCTGCTCCCACGTCGACACGGGATAGAGCAGCGTGTGATCCACGCGGCTGAAAATCTCTTTGCGGTCCATTGCTGTTCTCCTTGAAATCAGACAAGGGGCGGGCGTATTTGCCCGCCCCTCGCAAGGGATTGCTTACTTGGTGCCCAGCAGGGTGGCCACCAGATCATGCATGCTCTGGGTTGCCATCTCGGGCGTGTAGGCGGCATCCTCCACGCACTTCTGCATCTCGGGCGTGATGATGGTCGCGCCAATCTCAGCCCACTGCGGGATGACGGGCTGGTTGCCGGCGTATTCCATCTGCTGAAGTGCGGTGGTGCCGGCCGGGATCTCGGCGAGGTACTGCTGATAGACCTCGCTGTTGGCGGCGGACTCGCTGGTGGGGACGTAGCCGGTGGTCACGGCCCACTGGCCCGCGACGTCGGCAGAGGTGAGGTACTTGAGGAACTCGGCAACGCCGGCTTCCTTGTCTTCATGGCCGGCCAGGACGCAGACATTCGCGCCGCCGGTCACAACGCCGTAGTCCGGGTTGCCCGGCAGGAACGCCGTGCCGACCTCGAAGTCGCACATGTCGCGCAGGCGGCCCAGGTCGCCGGTGGAGGAGATGATCATCGTGGTGATGCCGGCAGCCAGGTCGGAGCGGGCAGCCTCATAGCCGTTGTACTCCGAGCCCGGAGGGGCCTTCATGGAGCCGTCCTCGAGCATCTCGCGCATCCAGTGCAGGGATGCGGCGCCCGCCTCGTTGTTGACGGTCAGCTCGGTCTTCTCGGCATTCATCAGCTCGCCGCCGGACTGGCGCACGAAGCAGCAGAAGAACCACTGGTCGATCGGGACCTCGAAGCCCCAGCGCTCGCCCGGGATGGAGACCTTCTTGGCGACCTCGTGGAGCTCGTCCCAGGTCGTCGGCGCGCTCAGGCCCATCTCGTCGAAGAGGGTCTTGTTGTAGTAGAACATCGGGGTGGAGCGGTTGAACGGCAGCGCGTAGAGGCCCTCGCCCCAGTCGCAGTCAACCATGAAGCCCTCGTAGAAGTATTCCTTCGCGTCAAGGCCGACGTTGGCGAGCATGTCGCTCAGCTCGGCGAAGGAGCCGTAGTCGCTGAACAGCGGGGTGCGGCTGCACTCCATCTGCACGATGTCCGGCTCGGAGCCGTCCAGCAGGGCGGCCTGGAGCTTGGCGGCGATATCGTAGTAGTTGCCCTGGTATTCGGCAACGACCTTCCACTGATCCTGGGACGCGTTGAAGTCCTCGCAGATCTTCTGGATCGCGTCGTTGTAGCTGCCGGAGAGCGCCGTCCAGAACACGAGCTCGGTCGGCTCGGCACAGGCAGCGGTCAGCATGCCGATGCTGAGCACCATCGCCAGCGCAAGACACAGGGAGACGATTTTCTTCATGTGGGTTTTCCTCCTTTTTTGTATGATGAAGGTCACAGGACCCTCAATCCTTATTTGATGCCGCTGTAGACAAAGGCCTTGCGGATCTGCTTGTTGGCAAACAGATACGCGATGAGGATCGGGCAGGTCAGGAACAGGTTGCCCGCCATCAGCGTGTGCCACGGGATCGAGGCATCCACGCTCTTGAGCATGGCGACGCCGACGGACAGCGGGCGGAAGGTGTTCTTGGTCGTCATGATCAGCGGCCAGAAGTAGCTGTTCCACAGGGAGATGAAGCTGAGCAGGCCGATGGTGAACAGCGCGGTTCGGGCCATCGGGATCATGATGGAGAAGATGATCTTCGGCTCGGAGGCGCTGTCCATGCGCGCGGACTCGATGATCTCCTCCGGGATCTGCATGAAATACTGTCGCAGCAGGAAGATGCCGAACGCGTTGGCGACAAAGGGCAGAATCTGCGGCCAGTAGCTTTGCAGCGCCTTCGCCTTGGAGAAGATCAGATAGACCGGCACGAACGTGACCTGCTGGGGAATCATGAAGCCCAGCAGCACGATGCCAAAGAGCAGCGAACGGCCCGGGAACCTGACCCGCGCAAACGCGTAGGCGGCAGGGATGATCACGATGTATTGCAGAATCAGCACGGAGATGCTGACCACCAGCGAGTTCTTCATGAAGTGGTGCACATCGAGCTCCGCCAGGCACGACGTCAGGCCCTCAAGCGACCAGGTCGTGGGCAGAAGCGTGGGCGGATAGGTGATCGTCTCTCTGTAGGGCTTGAAGGCCGTGAAGACCATCCACAGGAACGGATAGGCGACGATGAAGATCACCAGCAGCTTGAAGGCGGCGCTGATGACGCTGCGGACGCAGCGGAGCATCCGCGCGGTATTCGGGTTTTCCATGGCGCTCCCTCCTTACTGATAATGAACCTTCTTGCCCAGGAAGGCAAAGTAGATGATGGTGAGGATCAGCACGAACGCCAGCAGCACGACGCCCTCGGCGCTGGCCTGCCCCAGCTTGAGGTATTTGAAGGCATCCGAGTAGATCTGGAAGACCAGCGTGTTGGTCGAGTTGGCCGGGCCGCCGAGGGTCATCAGGTTGACGGGCTCGAAGACCTGGAAGCTGTTGATCGTGCAGACGATGGTCGAGAAGAAGAGCGTCGGGGAGATCATCGGCAGCGTGATCTGGAAGAAGACGCGCCAGCCGGGCGTATCGTCGATCGAGGCGGCCTCATAGATGTCCTTGGGCACGCCCTGCAGGGCGGCGACCGTCAGCAGCGTGTAGTAGCCCGTGCCCTTCCAGACCATCATGAGCACGAGGGCGAACATCGCAGTCTTGCTGCTGGCCAGGAACGGGCAGGTTGGCAGCCCGACGGACTTGAGCAGGTAGTTGATCGCGCCGATCTGCGGATCGAGCAGCCACAGAAAGATCGTCGTGACCGAGACGAGGGAGATGATGTGCGGCGTGAAGATGGCCGCGAGGGTCAGGCTGTTGAGGCGCCGCTGCACCTTGCCGTTGAGCCAGACCGCCGCCAGCGTCGAGAGGATGATCGTGATGATCACGACGCCGACGGAATAGAAGACGGTGTTGCCGACCGTCTGGCCGAAGTCGGGGTTGGAGAGCAGGTTGCGGAAGTTCTGCAGGCCGACGAAGTTGCGCGTCTTGCTCAGCAGGCTGCCGTCATAGAGGCTCGAATGGATCTGCCAGAAGATCGGATAGATCGTGAAGATGCACAGCAGCACAATGGCGGGCGCGATGAGCACATAGCCCTTGAGCCATCCCAGCAGCGTGTGCAGGCGCGTGCTCCACTTCCCGGGAGCCGCCGCCGGAGCGGGTTGCCTGGTCATGCGATTCCCTCCTTATCAGACGCGCGGGAGGCGGGCGAGGATCGCCTCGCTCATGCCGGTGCGCTTGCCCTCGCGGTCAAACGCGAAGAGATGCTCCGGCCTCACGAAGAGCCTGCAGGCGCCGGGCTCCTGATCGTCCTCGGACTTGACCATGATCTTGCCCTCCGCCGTGGCGACCGAATAGTTGTATTCCGCGCCGAGCTGCTCCTTGGTGACGATGGTGCCGTTGAGCACGAGCGCCGCGCTGCCGTCGCCGGCAAAGGCAACCTTCTCCGGTCTGAAGCCGATGGAGATTCCCGGCACGAGGGAATCGACGATGTTCATGGGCGGCGTGCCAATGAACTGCGCGGCAAAGGTGTTCTCCGGGTTATGGTACATGTCCTTGGGGGAGGACTGCTGCATGATGATGCCCTTGTTCATCAGCACGATCACGTCGCCCATCGACATGGCCTCCGTCTGGTCGTGCGTGACATAGATGAAGGTCGTCTTGAGGCGCTTGTGCAGCTCGATGAGCTCCACGCGCATGGAGGCGCGCAGCTTCGCGTCCAGGTTGGACAGCGGCTCATCCATCAGGAAGACCTTCGGCTCCTTGACCATCGCGCGGGCGAGGGCGACGCGCTGGCGCTGGCCGCCGGAGAGGTTGGCGGGCTTCCTGTCCAGATAGGGCGTCAGGCCGACGATCTCGCAGACGTCGTCGATCAGATTGTCGCGCTTCGCCTTGGGCACCTTCTTGTTGATCAGGCCGAACTCGATGTTGCGGCGCACGGTCATGGTCGGGTAGAGCGCGTAGTTCTGAAAGACCATCGCCAGGTCGCGCTTGCCGGGCGCCATGTTCGCCACGTCGACGCCATCAATGAGAATCTGGCCGCCGGTCGGCTTTTCCAGGCCCGCAATCATGCGCAGCGTAGTCGATTTTCCGCAGCCGGACGGGCCGACCAGCACGGTAAAGGAGCCGTCGACGATGTCCAGATTCAGATTGGGGATGACGTTTTCCTTTCCGTAATCCTTGCGAAGGTTGATCAAGCGAATGGCACCCATGATTTCTTTCCTCCTCCGTTGTCGGGTGATATGCAGGCAGGCGCGTCAGCCGCCGTATGTCCTTTGATACAGCGCGTCGATCTCGTCCCTGCGGGGCATGGCGGGCGCCGTGCCGGGCCGCGTGACGGAGAGCGCGCCCGTGCAGTTGCCGTAGCGGGCGGCGTCAAACAGATCCATGCCGCGGGAGAGCGCCGTGACGAAGCCGCCGTTGAACGCGTCGCCCGCGCCGGTCGTATCCACGGCGTCGACCGGGATGCGCCCGATGAGCTCCTCCCTCTCGCCGTCCGTGCAGTAGACGCCCTGGCTGCCCAGGGTGATGATGACGCGGCGCACGCCCCTGGCAAGGAATGCCTGCGCGGCTCTGTGCGCGGAGGCGAGGTCCGTGACCTGCACGCCGGTGAGCACGGCGGCCTCCGTCTCGTTGGGCGTCACGATATCGACCATCGCCAGCACGTCGTCCGCAATGGGCTGGGCCGGGGCCGGGTTGAGCACGACGCACACGCCCGCCTCATGGGCGATGCGGATGACCCGGGCGAGCGCGTCGAGGTTGATCTCCATCTGCACAAGCAGGTAATCCGCCTGCTCGATGAGCGCTCGCCTCGCCTCCACGTCCGCCTCCGTGACGCAGCCGCACGCGCCGATGACGACCATGATCATGTTCTGGCCCGTCTGCTCGTTGACCATGATCAGGGCCGCGCCGGTCTCATGCTGCTCATCTTCGAGCAGGCCGTCGGTCGCCATGCCCTCCGCCTCGTAGAAGTCGCGGGCGATGCGGCCGAAGTCGTCGCATCCCAGCTTGGTGACCAGCGCCGTGTCTCCGCCGGCGCGGAAGGCGGCGACCGCCTGGTTGGAGCCCTTGCCGCCCGGGCCTGGCCTGAAGGACGCGCCCAGCACGGTTTCGCCCGGAACGGGAAAGCGGGATGCCCGGCCGGTCAGGTCGGTGACGTAGCTGCCGAAGACGACGATGCGCTTTGCCATGATGATCAAACCCTTTCGTTCATGTGCGGAATCAGGATAGCGCCCCGAGTGCAAGATTGAGTGAAAAAGATGTATCTTTTGTGTAAGACCTTGCGCATCTGCGCTGAATGGTCGATTTGCTGCAATTCCCCTGCGAAAAACCGACCGTCCACACAGATCGGGCATCGACCCGGAACTGAAATGATCAGTTTTTTCGATGTAGGTTAAACAAATTTAACAAATATGATTTCGGTTCATATCCTTTTCCTTGCTCTTGATTGTACAGGCAATTTCGCAAATTCGCAAGATGAAAAAACATCATTTACATCATATTGTTTCATCATTTACATTTTAAAAATTCATGCAATTCTTCATCAGTTTTTTCTTTCAGAAAAAAAGATTGCTTTTTTCCTGTATGTTTTGTATAATGGTTTGTATGACCCGGCAGCGATGCGCGCAATCAGACTGCGGCGCTCGAGCGCCACACGGAGGCTGGCATGAACCAGAGAAAAGTTTCCATCAAGGATATTGCGCAGGAAGCAAAAGTTTCATCTGCAACTGTTTCGCGCGTCTTTTCCGGCGGCGCGCATGTCAGCGAGCAGACGCGGGAGCAGGTCATGGAGATCGCCCGGCGTCAGGGCTACGAGCCCAAGGCCTATCACAAGCGCCTGCAGGCCAGGACGCTCAACCCGCTGGTGGGCATCGTGGTGGCCGACCTGCGCAACCCGTTCTTTCTGGAGATGATCGAGTGGATCGAGCCCGTGCTCGCCCGCGAGGGCATCGACACGGTCATCTGTAACTCCAACGAGTCGACGCAGAAGGAAATCCGCATCCTGAGTATGCTCAAAAGCAAGGTCAACGGGATCATCATCTCCCCGATCTCCGAAAACGTGGAATACAACATCGAGTTTCTGCGCGAGCTGAGCGCCTCCGGCATGCCGGTTGTGCTCATCGACCGCGACATCAAGGGCTCCGGCTTTGACGGCGTCTTTCAGGACAACTACAACCTCAGCGTGGAATGCGTGGAGGCGCTGCTGCGCGCGGGCCACACGCACATCGCCACCATCGCGGGCCCCATCTCCTCCAAGCCGGGCGTGGAGCGGCTCAACGGCTATATGGACGCGCTGAGCGCGCACGGCATCCCCGCCCGCAAGGAATACATCGCCTATGGCGACTTCAAGACGGAGAGCGCCTACCAGCTCACGAGCGAGCTGCTGGAAAACTGCCCGGAGATCACGGCGCTCTTCTGCTCCAACAACATGATGGCGGTCGGCGCCATCCGCGCCATCTACGACAAGGGCATGCGCATCCCGCAGGATATCGCGCTCATCGCGCCCGGCTCCGTACACGGCATCGACATGATCTACGACGTCGCCATCACGGAGGTCGAGCAGCCCATCGAGCAGATGGGCGAGGAGGTGGCCGGCATGATGATCGAAAAGCTGCTGGGCGGCAAAAAGCGCGGCCGCGCCGTGCGCCGCATCACCTACGAGGGCCGGCTCGTGCTGCGCGGCTCGGAGCGCTACCCGGAGAACAGACGATGAACAGACGAGGCATGCGAACCGTCGAGGTCGACGAAAACCGCCGCGAGCTCTCCCCGCATGGCACGCTGATGCTGCCGCTGCAAATCAACCATGACGACCTCTCCGCCTTTCTGGGCGGAGGGATTATCTGCCATTGGCACGAGGAGCTCGAGTTTTCCATCGTCCTGCAGGGCACGGCGCGCTATGTGCTGGGCAAGGGCGTATACATCCTGTCCCCGGGAGACGGCGTGCTCATCAACTCCAACGTGCCCCACGCGATCTTCCCCTGCGGCGCGGAACCGGCGCAGCTGCTGACGGTCATCGTTCATCCCGCCTTCCTCTACGGCTTTCAGGGAAGCGCCATTGAGAGCGGGCTGCTTCGCCCCTTCCTCGGCTCGACGCGCCTTTCTGTCGTCCGTCTGGAGGAGGAGGAGACGCAGGCCTGCCGCAGTCTCGCGCAATTGGAGGCCCGGCAGGCCTTCGCCTGGGAGCTGGAGGCCAAGAGTCTGCTCTGCCACGCCGTCTACGCGCTGCTTTTGCGCCATCAGCACGAGCTTCGCCGGGGCCGGCCGTATGCCGGCGCGGATCTGCAGCGGCTGCACGCGCTGCTGCGCGCGCTCAACGATCGGTATGGCGAGCCTCTGGCGCTGGAGGAGATGGCCCGCATCGCCGGGCTTTCCCGGGAGAGCTGCTGCCGGTTTTTCAAGCGGATGACCGGCGAGACGCTCTCGCAGTATCTGGAGGAATACCGCGTCGCGCAGGGGCTCGCGCTGCTGCAGCAGGGCGAGATGAGCGTGACCGAAATCGCCCTGCACTGCGGCTTCAGCAACGCGGGCCGCTTTTCCGCCGCCTTCTGCCGCAGGATGCACTGTACGCCGCGCGAATTTCTGAGCCGCTGCCGGAGCGGCCCGGCCTGAGTAGACCGGACGCATACTTTGGGCATTTTGTCCGCAAGTGGACAAAATGCCGTTTTTGTCAACTGTGCGGCTGTGCGTGAACATGCTACCATGCTCCTGTCAAAAAATGACAGGAGGCAGATACCATGAAGAAAAACTGGATGGCACTGCTGCCGTGCCTGGCGATGCTGCTGACGGGCAGCGCGCTCGCTGAGACGTATACGTCGGTTCAGCAGGGCTTTGGCGGCGAGGTGAGCGTGAGCATCACCATCGAAGACGGAAAGATGACGGATGTCTCCGTCGTGGGCGAGAAGGAGACCATCGGCGTGGGCTCCATCGCCATTGAGAAGCTCCCCGGCCAGATTCTCGAGGCGCAGAGCGTGCTCGTGGACGGCGTGACGAGCGCGACCGTGACCAGCACAGCGATCCTCGCCGGCGCGAAGGACTGCGTCGAGCAGGCCGGCCTGAGCGAGCAGTTCAGCACGGTGGTGGAGAAGGCGGCGGCCTCGACCGAGGTGGCGCGCTATGAGGCGGACGTCGTCGTGGTCGGCGGCGGCATGAGCGGCATGTCCGCGGCGCTGTCCGCGGCCAACAACGGCGCGAATGTCTTCCTGATGGAGAAGCTGCCGATGACCGGCGGCAACGCGAAGTCCGCAGCCGGCAACTACATGGTGGCCGAGCTCCCGGAGAACGGCTTCCAGGTCAGCGATGTGGCGGACACGCTGGATGCGGCGCTCGCCCGCTGGAAGGAAAAGGAAGACACCGGCAGCTATCGCGAGAGCATCTACCCGGATTATGAGCGCCTGAGCGCGATGCTCGTGGAGACGGGCAACACGCTGCGCTCCTGGCAGGAGCAGTTCGGCATCACCTACAAGGTCGCCAACCCGATTGAGGACACGGGCATGCTGATTCTCCAGTCCGAGATCGACGGCGATCCCAACGCGACGATGGCGGGCCGTCTGATGGCGCATTTTGCGCAGGCCGCGACCGAGAAGGGCGCGACCATCATGACCAGCACGGCCGCGCATGATCTGATCATCGAGGACGGCAAGGTCGTCGGTGTGAAGGCGACGGGCGAGGACGGCGAGATCGAGGTCTACGGCGACTCCGTCATCCTCGCGTGCGGCGGCTTCCTCGCCAATCCGGAGATGGTGGCCGAGATTCTGCCCGAGATTTACAGCGTGACCAGCATCTCCTGCGTCGGCAACACCGGCGACGGCATCGGCATGGCGCAGGCCGCGGGCGCGCAGCTGCTCGAATATCCCTGGATCAACCCCTGCTGGATCGCGCCGCGTCAGGACTATGTGACCCTCAACCCGCTGGCGAACGTGTTCCAGGAGAACAACAGCCCGATCGAGGAGTCCGAGAGCTCCTACTACCGCCTGGGCGTGAACAAGAATGGCGAGCGCTACCAGAACGAGGCCGGCCAGTATGCCACGCAGCTGCTGACGCTGACCTACGGCGGCGAGCATCCGTACTACGCGCTCTATGACAACCTGAGCGAGAAGGTCGCGGAGATCGCAGAGAGCGGCATTGAGTGCGGCGCCGTCATCAAGGGCGAGACGCTCGAGGAGCTGGCCGCGAACGCCGGCTTTGACACGGATACCTTCCTTGCGACCGTCGCGCGCTACAACGAGATGTGCGCCGCGGGCGTGGACGAGGACTTCGGCAAGGACGCCGAGCATCTGACCGCCGTGGGCGATCAGGGCCCGTACTACCTGGTGGAGATGTGCCCGGCCGGCTCCGACACCCTCAGCGGCGTCAAGACCGACGCAGCCTTCAGGGCGCTCAACGCCGACGGCGAGCCGATCGGCGGCCTCTACGCGGTGGGCTCCATGGCGCTGGGCATCTACTACAACCAGTACTACTTCTCCGGCTCCGCGCTGACCTTCTCGGCGACGAGCGGACGCCTCGCGGGCGCGGATGCGGCTGCGAAGCTGAATCAGTAACGCAGCGGAATCTTCCCTCCCCCACGCGGGCGACCCGGGCAAAGCGGGCCGCCCGCTTTTGCCGCTTCGGACGCTAAAAGGTCAATATCTGTCCAAAAAAGGATAAAAGCCGGCTTTTTCACGACACGGCGCCCGGCTATAATAGGGTGAATCTTGGGGGAAGAGGGATACGCTGTGAAAAAGCCGAGTTGTCAGGAAATTCTCATTTGCACGATGCGCGAGATGCTTGAAAAGCGCAGCTTTGAAAAGATCACGGTACAGGATATCCTTGCCGAAACCGACATCTCCAGAACGACGTTTTACAAGCACTTTACCTGCAAGGAGCAGCTGCTGATCCAAACGTTTGAATGGCTCTGGGCGCAGGCGGGCACCACCCGCGTCCAGGTGCCGGGCCTGTATGGCTTTGAGCTCCGGTTTCTGCATCTGGTCTGCGACAACGCCAGCCTGATGAAGCGTGCCTGGGAGGTGCCGGACTTTGTCCGCTATCTCGAGGGCTTTTTCCGGGATGCGCTGCTCTCCTTCAGCCCGCCGCGCTGCGGCGAGGACAGGCGGGGCACGTTTCTGGCCGCGTCCATGACGGCGGTTTTGATGGACGTGTGCAAGCGCTACATCGAAGCGCCGCGGCGCGCGGAGGCCGGCCGGCTCGCCGCCGACGTGCAGCGGCTCTTCACGGCCATGAGCGCCGCCTTTGAGGAGGACGGCGACGCCGCCTGAGCCGCCCTGCGCGGCGTCATAAAGCCCTCTGCACCCTCCGGCGGACAAATAGAAAACGCCGCCGCTCACCTGCGTCCCTGTGAGCGGCGGCATTGCTTTGGGAGGAAGTTAGTTTTAACTAACTATAAAAACTATACCATGACGCCGTCTTCCTGTCAAGGGATTTTTTTCGCCTTTTGCGCCCGCGCCGCCCTTTTGCGGTATAATGACAATACTGTGCGCAGGGCGCAGACCACCGAAGGAGGAACAGGCCATGGATTTCTGTACAAGGGACAAACATCCAGCGAGGGAGGAGGACGCCTCCGGCTTCGTGCTGCTGACGCAGGCGGTGCCGGACGTCATTCTGGAGATGCGCTACTTTTCCACCTACAACTTTGTCGGCGAGCGCATCGACGGCTATGAGGAGCCCGTCGCGCTGATGACGCGAGAGGCGGCGGACGCGCTGCGCGCGGTCAGCGACGACGTCGCCGCGCAGGGCTACCGGCTCAAGGTCTTTGACGCCTACCGCCCCCAGCAGGCGGTCGACCACTTCGTGCGCTGGGCGCGGGAGCCGCAGGCGCTTTCGATGAAGCCGTATTTCTATCCGGAAATCGACAAGGCCCGCCTCTTTGAGCAGGGCTTCATCGCCGCGAAATCCGGCCACAGCCGCGGCAGCACGGTCGACCTGACGCTTCTTGAGATGGCGACGGGCCGTGAGGCCGACATGGGCGGCCCGTTCGACTTCTTCGGCCCGCGCTCGCATTTTGACGGCGGCTCCCCGGGCGCGCTCACGCCCGCGCAGCGGGCAAACCGTGCGCGCCTGCGGGCGGCCATGGTGCGCCGGGGCTTTCGCCCGCTTGAAACCGAATGGTGGCATTTTACCCTCGAGGACGAGCCCTTCCCGCAGACATGCTTCCGCTTCCCCGTGCGCGCGGACGCGGTCAGATGAGGCGCAGGTTTATACTGAGACTTTGTGAAAGTTATACCTTTTTTATTGAGGCTTTGTGAAAGTTATGATATAATCAAAGTGCAAGATCGATATCGACGAGGGGAGGCAGTGCAGGATGGAGATCCGGGAACTCAGGACCTTTCTGACGCTGGCGGAGCTGCTCAACTATCAGAAGGCCTCCGAGCAGCTGGGGTATGCCCCCTCAACGCTGAGCCACCACGTCAGGACGCTGGAAAACGAGCTGGGCGTCGCGCTGTTTGCCAAGGTCGGCAAGCAGATTCAGCTCACCGTGGAGGGCGCGGCGTTCATCGAGCCGGCCAGAAGGCTGCTGCTTGACTACGAGGCGGCGCTTGACAGCGTCGCCACCGCCGTGCACATGGAGGAGAACGTCTCCATCGGCGGCTGCGAGCTGACGGTCGCCAACGGGCTGGTCGATCTCTTCTCCTCGTTCTCCGCCGAGCGGCGCAACGTCCGCCTCCGCCTGCGCACGACGGCCAACGCGCAGGTGCCGGAGCTCATCCGGGACGGCAGCACGGATGTGGGCATCTGGTACAGTCTGGGCGAGGAGCGCCTCCCCGGCTTGCAGGCGATGCCGCTGTTTCAGGAGCCCGTGCGGCTGATGGTTGCGCCGGAGAGCCCGTTTGCCGGGCGGCAGCACGTGCACTACGAGGATCTGGAGGGCATCAACCTCGCCTTCCCGCATGACGACTGCCCCTGCGTGCTGGGCATGCTCGACGAATTCAACCGCCGCAGGATCGCCCTGGGCTGCATCAACTATCTGGGCGTGATTCCGCTCGTGGTGGAAAAGCTCAAAAACGACCAGGCCGCTGTGGCCATGCCCTATTCCTCGACGGTGCGCTTTGAGCAGGTCTACGGCCTCAAAACCGTGCAGCTGGACGAGGAGGACATCTGGATGACGGCGCACATCGTCTGCCGCAGCTACGAGGCCCTGCGCCCGACGGCGCGCAGCCTCGTGCGCCACAGCCAGCTCTACAGCCAGCAGCTCATCGCCCGGGACGCGGCGCATTACCTCCCGCCGCAGGGCGACACGCGCCGCTCCGCCCGCTGAGAGGGATTATCGCGAAAGCGTCATGGAACATTCGATGTTTTCCTGTATTTCCCGCAAGAACTTCGTGCAATCTGTGAAAAAAATCGCAGTATCATGGAGATAGAAGGGAACGAAAGCATCGAAAAGGAGGAGATTTCATGCGTATGCTTTCCATGACCAAAAAGGCGCTTGCGCTGTGCCTGGCGCTGTGCCTGACGCTCTGCCTCCCGGCCCTGGCCGAGGAGCAGAAGACCCCCATGACTCCCGGCACCTACACCGGCTCGGCCAACGGAATGAACGACAAGATTCTCGTTGAGGTCGCCGTGACGGAGGATGCCATCACCAGCATCACCGTGACCTATGAGCAGGAGACGCCCGGCATCGGCGGCCCGCTTCAGGACGCCCAGGGCGTGACCCTGACCGCCGGCGGCGTGTCCCCGGTCGACGCGATCCCTGCGGCCGTCGTCGAGGCCCAGACGCTCGCCGTGGACGGCGTCACCGGCGCGACGATCACCTCCTATGCCGTGAAGGCCGCCATCAAGGACGCCCTCACGCAGGCCGGCGCGAACCTCGATGAGTGGAACGAGCCCGCGCCCGCGGCTGAGGCGGCGCAGGATCAGAGCGCGGACGTCGTCGTGGTCGGCGGCGGCGGCGCGGGCCTGGCGGCGGCGGTCGCGGCGGCCCAGCAGGGCGCTTCCGTCATCGTCGTGGAGAAGCTGGCCGAGGTCGGCGGCGACACGCTGGTCTGCGGCGCGATCTACAACACGCCCGACGAGGAGCTGCAGAAGCAGGTCACGATGACCGAGGCCGTCAAGACGACGGTTGAGGCCGCGCTCGCCGAGGCGCCCATCAGCGAGGAGCATGCCGCCCTGCAGGCGCAGGTTCAGGCGCAGTGGGATGCCTACAAGGCCGACGGCCGCACGGATCTGTTCGACACGAAGGAATGGTACGCGCTGCAGACCTGGAACGGCGGCGACAAGGTCGCCGATCTCGACCTGGTCAAGCAGATGGCCAACCTCTCCTATGACGGCCTCAAGTGGATCGAGAGCCTGGGCATGGAGTTCAGGGACAGCATCGGCCAGGGCGCTGGCTCGCTCTGGCAGCGCACCCACACCTCCATCATGCAGCAGGGCACGGGCTTCCTCTCCACCTACGTCAACTGCATCGCCAACAGCGACAAGATCACGATGCTCCTGTCCACGACCGGCACGAAGCTGATCCAGGATGAGAGCGGCCGCGTGACCGGCGTGGTCTGCACCGACAAGGCTGGCAATACCTTCAACGTCACCGCCGCCAAGGGCGTCATCCTGGCGACCGGCGGCTTCGCAGCCAACAGCAAGATGGTGCAGGAGAACAACACCTCCGGCAAGTGGTCCGATCTGTCCAAGGTCGCCACGACCAACCGCTTCCAGTGCTCGCAGGGCGACGGCATCACCATGGCGGTCAAGGCCGGCGCTTCCCTGACGGACATGGATCAGATTCAGCTGCTCTACCTCGGCAACATCGTCAACGGTCAGATCACCAAGTATCCGCAGCGCGACGTCTCCGGCACGGACCAGATCATCTTCATCAACAAGGAAGGCAAGCGCTTCGTCAACGAGGGCGCGCGCCGCGACGTGATCTGCCTGGCCTCCTTTGAGCAGACGGACGGCATGTTCTACATGCTCGAGTCCGGCGACGGCGACCAGTATGTCGACATCCACAGCGACGAATGGCGCTCGGCCGACGGCTTCACCTTCTCCTACCTGGAGGAGAACGGCTACGTCATCGCGGCGGAGACGCTCGAGGAGCTGGCCGAAAAGCTTGGTTGCCAGTACGAGGATCTGAAGGCGACGCTGGATGCCTTCAACGAGTCCGTCGAGACCGGCGTGGACGAGTTCGGCAGAACGCTCTACTCCACGAAGCTGGAGAATGGCCCCTGGGTCGCGACCCCGCGTCAGGCATGTGTCCATCACACCATGGGCGGCGTGACCATCGACCCCGAGACCCATGTTCTGGATACCGACGGCAACGCCATCCCGGGCCTGTACGCCGCGGGCGAGATCACCGGCGGCATCCACGGCGCCAACCGTCTGGGCGGCAATGCGGTCGTCGATACGGTCGTCTTCGGCAAGCTGGCCGGCGAGAACGCGGCAACGCAGCAGTAATTCCCTTCTCATCGACACAAACGCATACAAAGAGGCCGGGGGAGCAATCCCCCGGCCTCGGTTTGTTCACGTTGCGCGCCTTCAGAGGGCTCTGCGGCAGACGCCCATGCCGAACGCGCCGGGGCCGGCTGGGAGCTGGAGACATCCCTGTGCGCCAGCTGCGCCTGATAGAGGGCCTGCGGCGTCAGATCGACGCCCTCATAGTACGTGGTCCCCTCGATGATCACCGGCATCGGGATGACGCTTATGCCCATAGCGCGGGCCTCCTTGGCAAAGATGCCGCTGTTGCTGTCCGTCGCAATCGCCGTTTTCACTCGCTGCCTCCTGTATTCAAACGCCTTCCATGATATCTGATTGTAGGAGAAAGCGCGGGGAGGCGACAATAAACAAAATACCGATTATGCACAGTTTTTGGTCAAATCACTTTATCTGCATAAAAATTGTTTCAAATTCTCGGCTGTCCCCCAGGAAAAAGCGCCGCATCCGCCCGCCGCAAGGCTTGACAATTTGTAAAGGGTCTGCTATAATGCGGGCAAAGCAAACAGCGCGATGAAGAAAAGAGTACTCCGCAGGAGGCCTCCAGAGAGATTCCGGTCGGTGCGAGGAATCGGCGGGCGGCGGGGGAAACATGGTTTCGGAGCGGATGGCTGAGGGGAGTCCCCCCCAAGGTCATACGGGTCAGCCCGTTATCGCTGGCAGGCATTGATGGATGCCGGTGAGGCCGACGCAGGTCGGCGAAAAGAAGTGGTACCACGGGTGATTTCGCTCGTCTTCTCAGGAAGACGGGCGTTTTTTCATTCCCCGCCCCGCGGGCGGAACCCAGCGGAAAAACCGTCAGAGAAGAAACCGTCAGGTGCAACAAGAGGACAGCCAAAAGGAGGAATCGCATCATGCGCTACAAGCGGGATACCCAGTGCGTTCATGGCGCGCCGGAGCGCGCCTACGAGGACGGCGTCCGTTCCGTCAGCTTCCCGATCTATCAGACTGCGACCTTCGCCCACACGAAGATCGAGCACGGCCAGTTCAACTACACCCGCCAGGACAACCCGACCCGCCTGCACCTGGAGGAGACCGTCGCCGCCCTGGAGGAGGGCGCGGACGCCATCGCCTTCGCCTCGGGCATGGTGGCCATCGCGGCGGTATTCGAGCTGCTTTCGCCCGGCGATCACGTCATCTGCAGCGAGGATCTCTACGGCGGCACGACGCGCTACCTCAATAACGTCAGCGCCAAGAACGGCGTGGCGGTCGAGTTCGTCGACACGACGGAAATCGCCAACGTGAAGGCCGCCCTCCGCCCGCAGACCAAGGCGATCTACCTGGAGACGCCGAGCAACCCGATGATGAACGTGACCGATATCCGCGCCTGCGCGGCGCTGGCGCATGAGGCCGGCGCGCTGCTGATCGTGGACAACACGTTCCTCTCGCCGATCTTCCAGCGCCCGCTGACGCTGGGCGCGGACCTCGTCGTCCACAGCGGCAGCAAGTATCTCGCCGGCCACAACGACACGATCAGCGGCTTCGTCGTCGCGGCGACAAAGGAGCTGGGCGACGCCATCCGCCTGACCGGCAAGACGACCGGCGGCATGCTCGCGCCGTTTGACAGCTGGCTCGTGCTGCGCGGCATCAAGACGCTCGCCCTGCGCATGGAGCGCGTGCAGAAGAACGCGCTGGCCATCGCCAAAGCGCTCAAGGGAAATCCCCACGTCAAACAGGTGCTCTACGCCGGGCTGCCGGAGCATCCCGCCTACGCGCTCAGCCGCAGCCAGTCGGACGGCTTCGGCGGCATGATCTCCCTGCGCGTGGACAGCGCCGAAACCGCCGAGCGCGTGCTGACGCATGTGCGCGTGATCACGTTCGCCGAGAGCCTGGGCGGCACGGAGAGCCTCATCACCTATCCGCTCACGCAAACGCACAACGACGTGCCCGAGGAGATGCGCGCCCGCCTGGGCATCACGGATACGCTGCTGCGCCTGTCCGTGGGCATCGAGGATGCCGATGATCTGATCGCCGATCTCACCCAGGCGCTCGGGGACTGAGCACTTTTTCCACGAAAGGAGGCCCCTCCCATGCCCATCAAGATTCCCAACAACCTGCCCGCCAGGAAGATGCTGGAGAGCGAGAACATCTTCGTCATGCATCAGACGCGCGCCAACACGCAGCAGATCCGCCCGCTGCGGCTGCTGCTGCTCAACCTCATGCCCACCAAGATTACGACGGAAACGCAGCTGGCGCGCCTGCTGGGCAACACGCCGCTGCAGGTCGAGCTGGAGCTGCTGATGATGAAGAGCCACGTCTCCAAAAACACGCCCGAGGAGCACATGCTCGCCTTTTACAAGACGTTTGACGAGGTGCGCGAGCAGAACTTCGACGGCCTGGTCATCACGGGCGCGCCGGTGGAGAAGCTGGAGTTTGAGCAGGTGGAATACTGGGAGGAGCTGTGCGAGATCTTTGCCTGGAGCAAGACCCACGTGACCAGCACGTTCCACATCTGCTGGGCGGCGCAGGCCGCGCTCTACTACCACTACGGCATCAAAAAATACCCGCTGGAGAAGAAGCTCTTCGGCGTCTTCCGCCATCAGGTGACGCACAAAAACTCCATCCTCTTCCGCGGGTTTGACGACACCTTCCTCGTGCCGCACTCCCGGCACACGACGATCCGCAAGGAGGAGGTGCTCGCGGCGAAGGGCCTCAAGATCCTCGCCGAGAGCGACGAGGCGGGCATCTACGCCATCTCGACCGACGGCGGCACGCAGATCTTCATCACCGGCCACTCGGAATACGACGCGGACACGCTCGACAGGGAATACCGCCGCGACAGGGACGCCGGGCTGCCCATCGAGATTCCCCGCAACTACTATCCCGATGACGACGACACGAAGGCGCCCATGAGCACCTGGCGCTCGAGCGCGCACATGCTCTACTCCAACTGGCTCAACTACTTCGTCTACCAGATCACGCCGTACGATCTCGCGCTCATCGGCGGCACCTGCCCGCCCAACACGCCGACCTGCCCGGAGGACGAGGAGCAATGCCCGTATTTCTCGGCGGACATGCGGCAATGCACGCTGGAAAAACAGCCGAAAAAAGCGCCGGGCAAAGCCTGATCCTGTTTTCCATCTGCACGATGAAGACAAGCGCGAAGCAAAGAAGGGAGTTTGAGGGACATTGTCCCTCAAGCAGGTTTGGGCGGCAGCCCAACGTAAACATGAAAACCGGTATCAACGCAGTCTCAGAGCAGGATGCGCAGCATCCTACGATTGAGACGGGTTTGTTTCGCAAGGCATATCCAACCTATGCAAACAGAAAGAAAGGAGAATCCCCATGCCCTCCATCCTCATCAGGGACACGACGCGCGAGGAGCGCATCGAGATCGTCCATCGGGCGCTGCGCGGCAGCTGCGGCTCGGCATGCGAATTCTGCAACGGCTGCGACAACCTCGGCGGTGGGCGTGTCGAGGAAATCTATCAGCCCTATATCGACGGGCTCAAGGAGATCCGCGAGATCAACGCCGAGTACAACGCGCGGTTTGTGCGCGGCTGATCCCGCTCAGCGCGTCTCGTAGGTCTCCAGAAAGGAATGCTCCTCGCCGCGCGTCTTGTAGCCCGGGAACGTATCCAGGCTCACGGCATGGATCGCGCTGAAGATGCTCTTCTCGATGTCGGGGTTGTCCCGCTTGAGCCTGCGGATCAGCTGCTTGACCTCCTGGCGCTTGGAGCCGCCGCCGCCGTTGTCGCACATCGTGCAGTTCTCCGTGAAGCGGCAGGCGCACTGGATGAACTCGAGGTCGTTGTAGCGCTTCCAAGCGAGGATGTCGTCCTCGTGGATGCAGTACATCGGGCGGATCAGCTCCATGCCGGGGAAGTTTTTGCTGTGCAGCTTGGGCATCATCGCCTGAAGCTGCGCGCCGTAGAACATGCCCATGACTGTCGTCTCGATGACGTCGCTGAAATGATGCCCTAGCGCGATCTTGTTGCAGCCGAGCTCTCGCGCCCTGGCGTAGAGATGGCCGCGGCGCATCCGCGCGCAGAGGTAGCAGGGGTTGCTTTCCGCGCTGTTGGCGACCTCGAAGATGTTCGTCTCAAAGATCGTGATGGGCAGCTCGAGCAGCTGCGCGTTGCTCTCGATCTTGCGGCGGTTGATCGCGTTGTAGCCCGGGTCCATGACCAGGTAGACGACGTCAAAGGGCACCTCGCTGTGGCGCTGCAGCTGCTGCATCAGCTTCGCCATCAGCATGGAATCCTTGCCGCCGGAGATGCACACGGCGATTTTGTCGCCGGGGGCGATCAGCTCATAGCGCTTGACGGCCGTCATGAACGGCGTCCAGAGCTCCTTGCGGTATTTGGTGATGATGCTCCGCTCAATCTTCTGGCAGGCGGTCAACGTGCGCGGCATGACGGATTCTCCTTGCATAGCTGGTCGAGGGTGTTCAGGAAGGCGTGAAGCTCCTCCTCCGTGGTCTGGTGGCTCAGGCTGACGCGGAAGGCCGACAGCGCGCGCCGGCGGTTTCTGGCGATCGCCATGACGGCGCGCGAGGGCGTATTCTCCACCGAGCAGGCGGATTTGACGCTCACGCAGAAGCCGCGCTCGTCGAGCCTGTCCCGCAGCTGCGCGCCGCGGAAGCCCTCGACGCTCAGGTTGAGGATGTAGGGCGAGGCGTCCTCCGGGCTGTTGATCGCGACGGCGGGATGGGCGCGCAGGCCGTCGCGCAGCAGCCGGTTGAGCCGCGCCACGCGCTCAAGCCGCGCCTCCAGGCCGTCAAGCGCCAGCTCGAGCGCCGTCTCCATCGAGGCGGCGAGGGCGAGCGCCGGCGTGCCGCTGCGGTAGAGGGTCGTGCTGTGCCCGCCGTGGATGAGCGGCTCCAGAACGACGTCCCGCCCCCGCACGAGCATGCCGCAGCCGTTGAGCCCGCCGAACTTGTGCGCCGTGAAGCTGACCGTGTCGATGCCCGCGAAGGAGAAGGGCAGCTTGCCGATCGCCTGCGTCGCGTCGACGTGCAGATGGCAGTTGGGGTAGCGCGAGACGGTCTGCGCGATGGCGGCGACGGGCTGGATCGCGCCCAGCTCGCTGTCCACGGCGGAGACGGCGACGAGCACGGTGTCCGGCCGGATCAGGCCGGGAAGCGCCTCCAGGTCGATCCGCCCGCCGCCGTCGAGCGGCAGCATCTCGATCTCGTAGCCCGTCTCCTGCAGCGCCGTGAGGCTGCCGCTGACGGAGGGATGCTCCAGCGGCGTCGTCAGAATGTGCCGTCCCGCATGGCGGCAGGCGCGCGTCAGCCCCTTGACGGCGAGGTTGTTCGCCTCGCTCGCGCCGGAGGTATAGATCAGCGCGTCGGGCGAAACGCCCAGCATCGACGCGATATGCGCCGTGACGGCCTCCATCTGCGCGGCGGCGGCGCGGCCGGCCTGATGGAGCGAATTCGGGTTGCCGATCGCCCCGCGCTCGACGCGGACAAAGCGCTCAAGCACAGCCGGCTCAACCGGGGCATTCGCCGTATAATCCAGATAAATCAACAAAACATCTCCCATGAGACGGCGCAGCCGTCCTCCCGGCATGATGCCGGTTCCATCTCCGACGAAACGCTGCAAATCCCGCTGCTTTGCGCCCGAGGCCGGAGCTTTACCAAAGGACTGACTGAGCAAACCGGCATGATGCCGGTTCCCTCTCCGACGATGCGCTGCAAATCCCGCTGCTTTGCGCCCGAGGCCGGAGCTTGACAGAGGGACTGACTGAGCAAACCGGCATGATGCCGGTTCCCTCTCCGACGATGCGCTGCAAATTCCGCCGCTTTGCGCCCGAGGCCGGAGCTTTACCAAAGAACTGACTGAGCAAACCGGCATGATGCCGGTTCCCTCTCCGACGATGCGCTGCAAATCCCGCCGCCTTGCGCCCGAGGCCGGAGCTTGACCAAGGGATTGACAGCGAAATCAAACGTCCCTATTATATTTCCGATCGGCCCGCTATGTCAATCGGGATGTTATCCTCCGGCGGCGCGCCGGGAAAGGAGCAAAGCATGCAGGTTTTTGAGACAGAGGCGCTCGGACAGACGATCCGCGCGGAGATTACCCGGCTCGACGCGGGGCTTGACGTCGGCGTTTACGGCGGTCAGCGCACGCACGTCGGCGCCGTGACGCTGGCGGAGGCGGACGGCCCCTGCCGCACGCTTCTGCGCGAGGGGCACAGGGACGACGCCGTCAGCGAGCGGTTTGCCGCCGCGCTGGCCGCGCGCTTCGGCGTGCCGGTCTGCGTGCGCTGCGGCATCCACTATGACGGGATCGGCAAGGCGGAGATCGCGGCGATTCTCGCCGCCTGCGAGGAGCTGCTTGCACAGGTGCTTGAAAGTGCGCAGGACGGGGAAGGGATTTGATCCCCTTACTCCGCAAATCAAACCCGTTTCAATCGTAGGCTGCTTTGCAGCCTGCTCTGAAACTACGTTTTCTGTTGGTTTTTTGGCTGCCGCCCAAACCTGCCTGAGGGACGAAGTCCCTCAGACTCCCTTCTTCGCTTCGCGCTGCATAAAGCACTTTGGAATTCAATCAGTATGTATATGACTTCCCGGGTTCTGTCCCGCCATCATCAGAATCACAGCCAAAACGACCGAAGCCGCAGGATGCAGCGCGTCCTGCGGCTTCTTGGACGGTTATGTTTGATTACAGCGGCATGACGCCGAAGAGGATTGCCGCGAGCATGCACAGGATGGAGAACACCCAGACATAGCCGAAGCTCGCCTTGATGTGGTCCTTGATATCCACCTCGGCCAGGCCCGTGCCCAGCAGCGTCGCGGGAACCATCGGGCTGATGAAGGTGGCGCAGTTGCGGCAGACGACCATGGCCACAGCGATGGGCAGCGCGATGACGGCCACGGTCAGCAGGATATTGAACAGGAAGAGCTTCGGGCGGGCCAGCTCATTGACCTCGCCGGCCTTCTGCTCCTCGACCTCGACGGCGCCCTCGGTCTGCGCCAGGCTGCCGTGCAGGCCCGCGCCGCGGCGCTTCTCCTGCCAGCCGGCCAACGCCGCGTGGGCCAGGGCCAGCGCGATAACCGCCGTCACCAGCGCGACGCCGATGACGTTGTCCCCGACAAGCCCCATCAGCTTGCCGATGATCACGTCAAACATGCCCGCGTCCGTCATGATGCCGAAATACAGCACCGAGAAGACGAACAGCGCGGCGGTGGGGCCGGTGCTGCCCAAGCCGGACTTGATCATCGTTGCGATATTGTCAAAGCTGTAACGGCCGCCGAGGACCAGGATGAGGCCTAGGATCGCCGGGAAGACGATGAAGGCGATGGCGGGCTGCGTCTTGCTTCTAAAGAGCGTGACGATGATGGCAATGATGCAGATAAGGCCCAGAATGCCCGCTGCCGGATGACGGAGGATCAGCAGGCCGGTAAGAACATAGAAAATTGTAAAGGATAAAGGTTTTTCCGTCAATCGTTCCGGCCAACTTTGCGCCATTCGTTCTTGCGATGGTTTTCGTTCGGCATATTTTGTACGGATTCACTTCCCCGCGCTTTCCTGTGCGCGAAGCGAAGAAGGGAGTCTGTGGGACCTCACCCGCGCGCGGCGCGCAGAAAAAGGGCCTCTCCCCAAAGGAGGAGAAGGCCCTCAGAATATTCCTTTGGCGATGCGCTCCGCTGCCCTTCGCTCACACGCCCAGCAGGCGCACGCGCTTCATGCCGGCGATGGCCTTTGCCTTGCCGACGAGCGCCTCGCGCGCATCCTGCGGCACCTCGTCGATATCCACGACGGAGACGGCCATCGCGCCGCGGGAGCGGTTGACCAGGTCGGAGATATTCAAGCCGAAGGAGGCGACCGCCGAGGTGATCGAGCCCAGGACGTTGGGCACGTTCTCGTGGATGCACAAAAGGCGCGGCTTGACGGCGGGCGCGACGTCGACGGCGGGCAGGTTGACGCTGTTGCGAATGATGCCGGACTCGAGGAAGTCGCGGGTCTGCGCGGCAGCCATGACGGCGCAGTTTTCCTCGCTCTCGGGCGTGGAGGCGCCCAGGTGCGGGATGGCGATGACGCCGGGCAGGCCGATGAGCGCGTCGCTGGGGAAGTCGGTCACGTAGCAGGCGACGCGGCCGTCGCCCAGCGCGGCGATGAGCGCCTCCTCGTCGACGAGACCGCCGCGCGCGAAGTTCATGATGCGCACGCCCTTGCGGCACAGCGACAGCGCGCGCCTGCCGATCATGCCGCGGGTCTTTTCGCTCAGCGGCACGTGCACGGTCACAAAGTCGCAGGCGGAGAAGAGCGCGTCGAGCGAATTCTCGCGGCGGATGTCGCGGGAGAGCTTCCAGGCGTGCTCGACGGAGATCATCGGGTCATAGCCCACGACGTTCATGCCCAGCGCCGTCGCGGCGTTGGCCACCAGCACGCCGATGGCGCCCAGGCCGATGACGCCCAGCGTCTTGCCGCGCAGCTCCGGGCCGACGAAGGCCTTCTTGCCCTTCTC